>JBGSMO010000453.1:0-40963 GCA_041740115.1 Pirellulales bacterium | reverse complement strand
CTCGTCGCGGCGTTCGGCGGCTTTGCTGCGGCCTTCGATCAGCACGTCGACCTGCTGGCCGAGGAAGCGCTGGTTGTCTTCTTCGCAGATTTCGTTCTGCAGCGCCAGCAGTTCGTTGTTGCGCAACCGCTTCGTCTCTTCGGGGATGTCGTCGGCGTAGAGGTCGGCGCCCTTCGTGCCGGGGCGGACGCTGTACTTGAAGATGAAGCTGTTCTTGAAGCGGCACTCGCGGACGAGGTCGCACGACATTTCGAAATCTTCGTCGGTCTCGCCGGAAAACCCGACGATGAAGTCGCTGGTGACTGCCGCCTCGGGGAGCCACTCGCGAATGCGCTGGTGCATTTCGCGGTACTCTTCGATCGTGTAGCCGCGCTTCATCCGCTGCAGCATGCGGTTCGAACCGCTCTGCGCGGGGACGTGGAGATACTTGCAGGCCTTCGGCAGATCGCGAACGGCGGCGAGCAGGTCGTCGGTCATATCCTTCGGATAGTTCGTGACGAACTTCAGCCGTTCGATCCCTTCGATCTGATGCAGCGCGTAGAGCAAGTCGCTCATCCGCGTCGTGCGTTCGCCGTCGCGATAGCGGTAGCTGTTGACCGTTTGGCCCAGCAGCGTGATTTCCTTGCAGCCTTCGCCGGCGAGTTGGCGGGCTTCGGCGAGGATGTCTTCGGGGTGACGGCTTTGCTCGGGGCCGCGAACGCTGGGGACGATGCAGTAGGTGCAGAACTTGTCGCAGCCGATTTGAATGCGGACGTAGGCCTGGAACGGCGTTGGCCGCATCGAAGGGTCGCGCAGCGGGTCGAAGCTCTCGTGGCTGCGCTCGATCTCGGTGCGGGTGCCGTCCTTACGGCCGAGGCTCACTTCCAGCTGCTGCCCGCCGCCGGCGGCGATCTTCTCGATGAGACCGGGGATCTGATGGAGCTGGCCGGGGCCGACGACGAGGTCGACGTAGGGAGCGCGTTCGAAGACGGTCCGCTGGTGGTTCTGCGCCATGCAGCCGATGACGCCGATGATTTTGTTCGGGTTCTGTTGCTTGGCGTTCTTCAGGCGCCCCAAGGCGCTGTAGATCTTCTCTTCGGCGTGTTCGCGGACGCTGCAGGTATTAAAGAGGATCGTATCGGCGTCGCCGGTGTCGCGGGTCAGCTCATATCCCTGTTTGCGCAGGCTGGCGACGACGAGCTCGCTGTCGAGCACGTTCATTTGGCAGCCGACGGTTTCGATGTAGAGCTTTTTGGTCATAGGATTAAATGACTAATGACGAAATCCGAATGACGAATGGAAAGGCTTGAACTGCGAGCCCCATTCGTCATTCGGGCTTCGTCATTTGGTCAGTGCCCTCGTCAGGCGGCGTCGCGTTCGTCGTCGTGTTCTTCGGCGGCGGCTTCGGCGGCTTGGCGTTCGAGGTCGGTGCGTAGGTAGCTGACGACCTCGTCGCGGCGGGTGATCATCAGCCGGACGAGGGTGACGATCGCCACGTATCCAGCGACGGCGAACATCAGCAGGTCGAATCGATCCAACATCGCTTGGCCCTCCCATGGCCGAGGGCTTCCGAAGCCCTGCGAACTTGCATCATAGCGTGAAATTGACTTTGCGAACGAGGGGAGTTGGGGGATGCGCGGGCTGGCGCCGCGCGGCTACATGGGCGGAGTGGGATGGGGGTGGTTCTGGGGTGCGCGGCGGGGCGATTCGTGGTGTCGTGTTGTCGTCTGGTGGCGGAACGCGATTTTTGGCGACAGTTAGCGATCGGCGTTAAGTTGCTGCTGTAATTTCACTTACGCAATTTGTGTCGTGTCGTACTGTCGCCTTTTTCGCCGCTGTCGCACTGTCGTAGGGGTTCTTGTGAGGGGTCTCCGACCCCGCTGCGATGTCGCGACACCATAACGGATTGGTCGTGGCGAACGAAATCGGGGTCGGAGACCACTCCCACTAATCCCTCCCACCAATCGCTCTCCTGGAACGAGCCGCCATGGAACGTGGACGCCAGTTCAGTATCTCGGGCTGGGTGGCCAAATTCAATATGGCAGTTGTCTGATTCTTGGGTGGGGACCTGGAGGGTGTCGGCTACCCTAGGCGCTGGCCGGGGGGGAGTTGGTAGCCGCGGAGGAATTCGGCAGCTTGCATCACTCGTTTGCCGGCGGGTTGGAGGGCGAGGATCTCGAGGGCGCCGTCGCCGGTGGCGACTAGGAGGCGTTGGTTGGCGTCGAGGATGGTGCCGGGGTGAACTTCGGGGTTCGGGGAGGGGTCGATTACTTGGGTGCGATGCAGGATCAAACGCAGTGGCTCTTGGGATGAAGACCGGAGGGATAAACCCTCCGGCTCGCTGGAACGGGTCCAGGTGGTGTAGGCGCGGGGCCAGGGGTCGAGGGCTCGGACTTGGTTTTTGATCGCTTTGGCTGAGCGGGACCAGTTGATGGCGCCGTGCTCTTTTTCGAGGCGGGGGGCTTTGCTCGCTTGGGTGCGGTCTTGCTTGATCGGCGCGGCCGTGCCGCTCGCGAGGGCGTCGATGACGGAGAGGACGAGCTCGCCGCCGCGGGCGGCTAGTCTCGCTTCGAGTTCGCCGGCGGTTTCGTCGGGGTCGATCGCAAGCACGTCGATGCCGAGGCAGGGGCCGGCGTCGAGGCCGGCCGTCATTTGGATGACGGTGTTGCCGGTCTCGGCGTCGCCATTCAACACAGCCCACTGGACTGGGGCGGCGCCGCGGTATTTCGGCAGGAGCGAACCGTGGAGGTTGATGCCGCCGTGCGGGGTGATGGCGAGCGTTTCGCGCTTCAAGATTTCGCCGTAGTCGCAGACGACGAGGAGGTCGGGGGCGTCGGCGCTAAGCCGCAAGCGGGCTTCGTCGCTGTTAACAGTTTCGGGTTGCCAGACGGGAAGGCCGAGTTCTTCGGCGGCGGTCTGCATTGGCGGAGCTTCGGCGCGGCGACCGCGCGGGGGGCGGGTAACGACGCGCACGACTTCGTGCCGGGAGGCGACGAGTCGCTGCAACGTTGGGACGGCGAAGGGGCCAGTGCCTAGCATGATGAGCCGCAAGACAGATTACCTCATGAAATGCGTTAGCCGCGAAGAGGTGCATAAAACGCAAAAAAGGAAATGCAAAGAAAAAAAGAAATCTGCCTATCGAATGCGATTCTAGATTCTTCGCTCCGCTCAGAATGACGCGTTACTCAGAATGACGCTATTCTCAAGTTCTCTTTTCTCTTTGCGTATTTTGTGCTTTCTCGCGGCAAAGAAATTAAGCCCGCAGCTTCAGAAGTTCGTCGATCCGCGCCGCGATTTGTTCGTCGGTGGGCATCTCGCCGACGCCGCGGCGGCTTTCGAAGTCGATCTCGAATTCTTCGAGTTCGCCGGCCAGGTCGGCGAGTTGCGTCGGAGTGAGGCGGTCGATGAAGAGGCGGCCGTCGAGGTGGTCGGTTTCGTGCTGCACGACGCGCGCAAACAGGCCGTCGAGCTCGCCGCTGATTTCTTCGCCGGCGAGGTTGTAGGCCTGGACGGTGATCTTCTCTTTGCGAACGACCGGGGCGTAAACGCCAGGGATGCTGAGGCAGCCCTCCTCGCGCTCGTGCTGGCCGGAGCCTTTGAGGATCACCGGGTTAATGAAGACGCACTCGGCGTCTTTCTCGTCGGGGTCGCCCTTCGGGTTGCAGACGAAGAGACGATATGGCAAGTCGACCTGGTTCGCGGCGAGTCCGATGCCGTCGTGTTCGTACATCAGGTCGAACATCTCGGCGACCATCGCTTTGAGCTCGGCGTCGACGCGCTTGAGCGGCTTCGAGACGTAACGGAGCGTCGGATGGGGGTAATGGATGATCTCGAGGCTCAACGTCTGGTTTTCCTATCGCGGAGTGGCGTCGTCGGCGTGGCGGTGTGGAGCAGGCTGCAGATCGAAACGATCAAGCAGTCGGCATGGTCAGTATATGGCGCCGGCAAGGGTGGGCGTAGGGAACTTGGGGCTCTACGAAAACAGCCCCGACCGGGAGGGTCGGGGCTGTTTTCGGGGATGGCACGCGAGCGTTGGGGGTTGCTCGCGTGATTACGATCAACTCAGGGGGGCGTTAGGCGGGTACCCACTTCGCACTGGCAGGATGCCAGTGGCACCCGCGAATGCAGCAGCCTAGGGCTGCGTGGGATACCACGGGGCCCGGACGTAGTAGACGCCGAATTGGGCGGTGTCGGCTGGGTTGTGGGGGGTGTAAGCCCACGGGCCGGGCATGCCGGGGCCGGCGTAGTTGCGGGTGAACTGGTGGTCGATGCGAGAGACGCGCATGCTCGGGGCGCCCCAGCTCCAATTGGTTTGGAGCTGCGCCGTCGGCGGCACGACCAGCGACGTCGGCACGCCGTAGTCGGTGTAAGCGTATTGCGCGTGCCAGTTGTACATCCGGGCGCGGCGGAGCGGTTTGAGGTACGGCATCTCGGCCGTGGCGATCGCCGGCGTCGCAGCCACGACGGCGGCGATGGCAAGCGCGCAAGCGGCAAGCGGCTTGTTCACGGGACGCTTCCTTGTGTAGGGGTGAGTGAAAAGCTGCCAGCGGTTAGCGGTCAGCTTTCAGCAAATCAGGTGGGCGTTGGGCGGGCATTTGGGTATTTCAGCCCCCGGCTCCGCCGGGGGGTCGGTTTCCATTCCGGTAATCGTTGCCGCGCGTGGCGCTACCCCCTGGCGGAGCCAAGGGCTGCAAAAGACGCGCGGGGCAGGCGGGCTTAGTGGCAGCAGAAGACGGGGTCGATCGCGCTGATCCAGTGATCGAGCCAGAGCCCGCCCGTGCGGTAGCGGACCTTCGAGCGCGACCAGCCGGCGCCGGGGGCGTAGGCGTAGTTCGACCGCGTGTGCTTGTACATGTACTCGTGCGGCATGAAGGGCTGGTAGGTCGTGTAGGTGTGACCGACGTGGGCCGGCACCGGACGAGGCGAGATGTACATCGCGGTGGTGGTGCCGCTCGGATCGGGACCTTCGTAGTAGTTGTAGAACAGGTCTTGCTTGTTTTGGTAGCTAATCTGGCGCTTCCAAAGGCCTTCTTCGGCGCGGGCGGGAGAGGCGATCGACGCGGCGGCGAGGCCGGCGGCGACGAGCGCGAGCGCGGTGACGCGGATGGACATGAAACGGCTCCTTCGTTGGGAGTTCGGGGATTTTTAGTTTTGGGCGGGCGGTGGAGGTAGGCAGAGCGTGGGGGCGGGTTCGGACTGGTCGCTTAAACGACCAGTCCGGAAGTGCTCGGCGGGTTGGGCGGGCGCGGGGGTCGACTTGCGGCACTGTAGGCCGGGTGATCGAAAAGTCCCCTCGTGTTCCTGTGTGTCGGATCATCCGGGCTGTGCCGATGAGTTTTTGTCTGCCTGCCGTAACAGCCACGCCGCTTGTGCGGGTGGTAGCATGCCGCGGCGGGTGGGAATGGCGGAAACGGGCCGCTACAATCGCTGCGATCGGCGCCTTTTAGCATGCGGCGAATCGTGAGGGGCGTTTTGCCGATAGGGGCGTTGAGCCCGCTTCAAAATCCTCACTCCCTCCCCTTGTGGGGCGGGCTGGGGAAGGGGTGGAAACTGGTACACGCTTTAAGTCACCCCTCCCTAACCCTCCCCGTCAAAGGGAGGGAACCAGAAGAAACAACCACGAGCTAAAGAGATTTCGATTGACCTCGCGAGTTGACCGCCCAATGGTCGACCGACATGAACAGGAGTAGTCGCCTTGGCGACCCGTAAACCAATTAAGAAGCGTTCCGTTCCTGCGACGGCGACGAAGAAGAAAGCTCCTGCCAAGGCCAAGCCGGCTGCGAAGCGTCAAGCGGCCCCGAAGGGGGCGGCCGACGCCGACGATGCGGCGGACGTCGCGGAGGTCGAAGAGACGGAAGTCGACGCCTCGGCCAACGGCGAAGCGCCTTCCGGACGTGTCACCGGTCGCCGCGCGACGGCCCAGTCGATGGCGTCGAAGCAGCGCGATATTTCGGTGAGCGAGTTCTTTGCGAAGAACCGTCACTTGCTCGGGTTCGACAACCCGCGGAAGGCGCTCCTCACGACGATCAAGGAAGCGGTCGACAACTCGCTCGACGCCTGCGAAGAGGCGGGGATCCTGCCCGAGATCTGGGTTCACATCGAGCAGACCTCGACTGATCGGTACAAGATCGGCGTGCAGGACAACGGGCCGGGCATCGTTAAGAAGCAAATCCCGCTGATCTTCGGCAAGCTGCTGTACGGTTCGAAGTTCCACCGGCTGCGGCAGAGCCGCGGGCAGCAAGGCATCGGCATTAGCGCGGCCGGCATGTACGGCGTGCAGACGACTGGCAAGCCGGTGAAGATCATCTCGCGGATCTCGCCGAAGAAGCCGGCCCACTATTACGAGATCCAGATCGACACGAAGCGGAACGAGCCGAAGATTCTTAACGGCGGCGGCGAAGGGGTCGACATCGCGTACGGTGAAAAGGGCGCGAAGGACATCGAGAAGCATGGCATCGAGTGGGTCGATCAACCGCACGGCACGCGGGTGACGATCGAGCTCGAAGCGAAGTACAATCGCGGCCGCGGGAGCGTCGACGAGTACCTGCATCAGACGGCGATCGCGAATCCGCACATTACGCTCCACTATACGGATCCCGAAGGGAACGTTCGCGAGTATCAGCGCGCGGCCGAGAAGCTGCCGCCGGAGCCGAAGGAGATTCTGCCCCATCCGTACGGCATTGAGCTCGGCCGGTTGGCAGCGATGCTGGCCGAAGCGGAAGGGACGTCGATCACGCAGTTCCTGTCGACGAAGTTTTCGCGGGTGTCGCCGGCCGTGGCGAAGAAGATCTGCAACACAGCGAAGGTATCGTCGCGAGCCTTGACGAGAAAGCTGGGGCGGCCCGAGGTGGAAGCCCTGTATCAGGCGATTCAAACCACGAAAATCGCTCCGCCGGCGACCGACTGCATTTGCCCGATCGGCGAAGAGTTGCTGCTGAAGGGGCTCTACCAGGTCGTGCCAGGCGAGTTCTATTGTGCGGCGACGCGGCCGCCCTCGGTCTATCGCGGCAACCCGTTTCAGATTGAAGTCGCGCTCGCCTTCGGCGGCGCAGCGGCGACGCAGAACGTCGACAAGGAACTGCTCTCCGACTTGCTCGAAGAAACCGACGCCCGGACGATTCGGCAGTTTTTGATCAGCACCTTCAACGGGCTCGGCAGCGACGCCGCGGACCGGATCATGAAGGCGGCGGCGCTCGGCACGCGGCAAGCGGCGAAACAACTGAAGCCGAAGGAACAGCAGCGGCTGCTCGAGGCGATGCAGAACGTGAACGTCGCCGAAGGGCAGACGATGGAAGTGATGCGGTACGCCAACCGCGTGCCGCTGCAGTTCCAACAGGCGGCGTGCGCGATCACGCAGACGATCACCAGCACCAACTGGCGAAGCTACGGCCTGAGCCAATCGCGCGGCGGCATGCCGAAGGGGCCGGTCTACATCATGGTCCACATCGCCAGCGTGTGGGTGCCGTTCACCAGCGAATCGAAGGAAGCGATTGCGAGCTATCCGGAGATTCAGAAGGAGATTCGGCTCGGGCTGCAGGCAGTGGGACGGAAGCTCGGCATGTATGTGCGGAAGCGGATGCGGGTGAAGCAGCAAGGGGATCGGCGTGACATCTTCATGCGGTATCTGAAGGAAGTCGCTTCCGCCGTGAGCGAGGTGAACGGCGTCGATCGCGACGGGCTTTACAACCAGCTGGTGACCGTGGCGAAGCGGGTGACGGCGGACGCCGACATGAAGCTGGATGATCGCGGGCGGAAGATAAAAGAGCCGACTGAAGAAACCGACTTCGGCGAGAATGTGCTGATCGTCGATCCGAAGACGCATGCGGCGGCGATTAAGCGCGGCCCGGCGGCTGTCGTAGAAGCAACGTCTGATTGATTCTCGCAAAGTCGCGAAGGCGCAAAGGGAACGCAAAGAAGACGGGAAGCCGGTTTTCTTTGCGCCCCCTTTGCGTCTTCGCGCCTTTGCGCGAAACTTCTTAGATTGAATCTGAAAGAACGAGATGGCCAAGAAGAAACTCACCACTGTTGCGAAGGCCCCCAAGGTCAAACTCTCGCCGCGCGATGCGAAGACTGCGGAGCGGTTGACGGGTCTGGCGGATCGGGTCGTTACCGCTGCGAACAATCGCAAGGATCCGTACGTCGAGATCCCGTCGCGGACGTTGGCGAACGTTCATTACTCGCCGCGGAAGAAGATCATCGAGATGGGCAATGCCACCAATCGGCGGCAGCTCTTCGATCTGTCGCAGGCGAAGGCCTATATGCGGACGATGCTGGTGACCAGCGGCTGCAAAAAGCTGATCGACCAAGGGAAGAGCACCAGCTTGCGGGGTCTCTTCTACATGCTCAAGCATACGATCGAAGGGGTGAAGGAAAACACCTTCGACGAACAGGGGGAGTGCGACACGATCATCGAAGACGTCGAGGTGCTGCTCTCCTCGATCCGCGAAGAGCTGCATCTCTACGCCGAGAACCGCGGGGCGATGGTCGGCGCCATCACGTTCACCGACAAGGGGGACGAAATCAACTGCGCGAAGATGGGCTCGGGCGGGTATGCGATTCCGTCGATCGTCGAGCCGGAGGTGGTCGTCTTCAACAAGGCGAAGTGCAAGGCGAAGTTCATCCTGCATGTCGAAAAGGGTACGGTCTGGCAACGGTTCAACGAGGATCGCTTTTGGGAGAAGCACAACTGCATCCTTACGCACGGCAGCGGCCAGCCGCCGCGCGGCGTGCGGCGGATGCTGCATCGGCTGCACAACGAACTGGAGTTGCCGCTGTATTGCGTGCTCGATAACGATCCTTGGGGATATTACATTTACAGCGTCATCAAGCAAGGCTCGATCAACCTCGCGTTCGAGTCGCAGCGGATGGCGATTCCCGAAGCGAAGTATCTCGGCCTCCGCAGCATCGACTTCGAGAGGTGCCAACTGTCGGACAGCGTGAAGATTTCGCTCAACGACACCGACCGCAAGCGGGCGAAGCAAGTGGCCCAGTACCCCTGGTTCGAGAAGAAGCCGAAGTGGCAGACCGAGATCCGCAAGATGCTGTCGAACGACTTCAAGCTGGAAGTCGAGTCGCTGATTTCGAAAGACATCAGCTACGTCACGGAGGAATACGTGCCGACGCGGCTGCGGGAGCAAGATTGGCTGGATTAGCGCGGCGCCGTCTACGAAACGCGTATTAACATTAGCGCGCCAATTGCGCCACGAACGGCCAGCCGATCATCAGCGCGCCGACGACCGCGGCGCCGAGGGCCGCCACCAGCACCGCTCCGCTGGCGACGTCAAGCGCGTCGCGCACTTCGGGGTGTTCCTCGCGCGTCACGGCGCGGGCGAGCCGTTCGATGGCCGTGTTGAAAAGTTCGGCCGAGAGGACGACGGCGACGCAGAGGATGTAGATGCACCATCGCTCGTCGGTCATTCGCACGATCCCGCCGGCGACGCCGGCGATGACGGCGATGAAGAGGTGGACGAAGAAGTTGATCTCGCTGCGGAATGCCACCTTCACGCCGCGCATGGCGTCGGTGAACATCCGCCACCAACTTCGGACTTGCGGGATCCGTTCGTCGTCGTCGAATTCAGCGGGAGGCGTCATGAGGTTACTCCAATCCCATTGCGCCGGCGGGCGGGATGTCGATGCCGGTCGTTTTGGTCACCCGCAGGTTCGGCAGGAACCGCGGCTCGAGCATGAAATTCACGCCGACGCTGTCCTTCGAATGGTCGACGTTGAACCCGACGGTCATCAGCATCGACTCGCCGATGCGGGTGACGGTCATCGTCTCGCCAATGTCGCCGCCGGAATCGAAATCATACGCGGCGCTGGCGGTGGTGATCCACTTCTCGCTCAAGCGATAGCTGTAACTTCCCATGACGACGTTGCTGGTGATCGGACCGGTGATCGAGCGAACGCCGGCGTAGATGTTGCCTCGCGTCGGGCGGTTCATCACGACGCCGCCGGAGATCGTTTTCAAGCCGTCGCCGAACGTGTCGGCGAAACCGTCGGAGACGATCGAGAAGCGGTCGCCGATGTTCCAGCGCATGTCGTAGTCGATCAAGCCGACGTCTTGCCCGAAGTTGTCGCGATTTGGGTCGGGGAAGAGCGTGGCGTTCATATCGAAGGTGAACCAATCGACGATGTGCTGATTGCCGACCGGGCCGCGCTTCGTCTGCAGCCGGTGCCGCATTCCCATGCGGAGGGCCATGAGGTCGTCGACGATTTCAGCCGACGGCGAGGTAACCCAGCCTTGGATGCCGTTGCGGAAGAGGTAGTTGCGGGGGTCGAACTTTTGGCCGGTGATCGTGGGCGGCAGGGCGCCGCTCTGCAAGCGACGGATCATTTCGATGATCGAAGTGTCGTCGATAAAGTCGTACATCGGGAGTTCTTCGTAGTTGGCGCTGGCGTCGGCGTAGGTGAACTCGGCGTCGAAGACGACCTTGTGAGCGAGCCCGTTGAGATTGAATAGCGGGTCGCGGACGTCGTCGTAGGTGGCCCACATCGGCAGGCTGGCGCGGACGCCGGTGTTGATGTAGGCCCGGTCGAGCGAATCGCCGTCGAGGGCCTCGCCCCAGCGGGCCAGTTCGCCGAGGGCGAATGGCACCACCTTCACGGCGCCGAGTTGGAACGGCGCGTCGATCTCATGGCGGGTGACTAGTTTCTCGCCGGCGACGTTCGCTTCCCAGGGGAGTTCGACCCACTGCGACTGCAGCGTCGGCTCCGTCGGCTCTGTGCCGACGTTGTACTTGGAGTAGGAGGCTTGCGAGTGCTCGAACCAGGTGAGTCGATCGTCGAGCAACGACTCGCCGAGCCAGTAGTGATCGACCCGCGGGAGCGACTCGGTCTCGCTCCAGAAGTTGTTGACCTGGCCGTTGGCTTCGATCGCCAGTTCGCGGTTGTTGTTGAACCGTCGCGCGCGGACGCCGGTGCGCGGGCTGCGCAGTTCGTCCCATTCGCGTTCGTAGTACTGATTGAGGAACGTCGTATCGCTCACCCACCCCGACTCGGCGGTTACTTCCCAGCCATTCTCGAGTCGTTGCCGGTGCTGGCCGAACAGGCGGAAGCGGTAATCCTTCTCGGGCGTGATGTCGCGGCGACCGAGGCCGAGGTTGTCGTGGCCGTCGTCCTTGATGGCCCAGAAGTCGAGGATGCCGGTCGAGGGGCCGACGAAGCCGAAGATTTCGTTGCGATCCCACTGAAAGTCGGTCCCGTAGCCGAAGCCGCGCTCGCTGAGGTAGTCGGTGCTGATGTTCCACTCGGTCCCTTGCGGGGCGTTCTCCATGCCCAACAACTCGTAGGCGTCCCAGTCGATCATCGCTTGCGTGCCGAAGACGTTGTCGTTGCCGACGCGAATGCGGTCGATGATGAAGGAGGGGTCTTGGAGGTTCGTCGCGAACCGCGGCCAGTAGAAGACCGGGACGCCGCGCATATGGATGACGTTCGACTCGGCGGTAGCCATCTGCTGATGGGCGACCGCCATGCTGCCGTCAGGGCCGGCGATCGGGATGCCGGTGAGGGGATCGACGACCGCTTGCTGGACGTCGGTGAAGCTGATCTGCTCGGACGAAAGGTCGTAAGCAGGCTCTTCGAGCCGGCTGGTGGTGACCAACGCATTGGTGGCCGAGAAGTGAGAGGCGTCGAGCTGGCGGATCGCGTCGGCCTTGAGTCGGACGAGGCCGGGATATTGAAAGTTGCCCATCTGCGGCAACGGCGTGAGGAGTTCCGCGTTGAGGATCACGCCAATTTGCCGGCGGACGTCGTAGAACATCCGATCGGCGTAGATGATGCGGTCGCCCTGGCGGAACTCGATGTTCCCTTCCATGTAGATCTCGAGAGGGGCGTCCTTCGATTGGACGCCGCCGGCGACTCCCATGCCGGGAGCGCTCCAGATGACGGCGCGGTCGGTCGAGATGTCAAGTTGCCCCAACGGTCCGAAGCCAGCCGGAAGACCGTCGCTAGAGAAGCCGTCGATGACGACGCGAACGCCGCCGTTGGCAATCGCAATGCCTCGCTCTGTATCGATGGAGATGTTCAGGTCAGCATCGCTACGGCCGAAGACTTCGTACTTCACCATGCCTGGCGGGAGTGCCTGAACGCCCCCTTCGACGACGTTGGGGACGAACTCGGCGTACTGGGCGAGCATCAGCTGCCGACGGCGATCGGGATTGAATTGGGCGAGGCCGCGCTCGTAAATCGCCGGGCGCGCTTCGGTGGTTCCCATGGCCGGAGGGACGTTCCAGCGGAGGGGGGCGGAGGTTTCCATTCGCTGGAACCAGTTGGGGCTCCGCTGCTGTCCAAGGAGGCCGTCCTCGTTGGCCTTCACGTCGGTGCGACGGAAGTCGACGGCGACATGGCCCCCTTCAGACGCTTCGAAGTAGGCGATGATCTTTGTGGGTCCGTCGGGAGCGTTGCGAGCGTCGATCCAGAGGACCGCTTCCGAACCGCGGGCGTAAGTGAGCCCTTGGTTCAGATAACAGTTGCCGCGGAGATGCCAAACGTCGTAGACGCCCTCTTTCCAGCGCGTGCTGGAGTCAGCGGCGATGGTGATTGGTTCATGCGATGTCGCGGCGGCGACTTGAATGTCGTCGGCTCGCGCATCGCCCTCTTTTCCGGGGAACGGCAGGGGCGTCGCCGCCGCGAATAGCAGCGCGAGCAACAACCTTCCCGTGAAGCGCGCACGGCGACCGCAGTTCGCGCGAAGCGAACTTCCGCAGCGAGTTGCGTGCTGCGCGATGATCAGCGTGACGCCCTCCATGGCGACGACGATGTGACGGACGATGTGACGAGCGTTGAACGGATGCTCTCCGCGCGCAGCTCGAGCGAGCCGCATGCCTTACGGCGCGAGTCGGAGAGCGCTCAACCAGAGCGGGGTCAACGGCTTGCGCGCAGCGGGGTCTGCGGAGAGGGGGCGAAGTATAGGAACCGCCGCCGCGGGCGGCAAGCCGCCTTCGCAAGGTTTATAACGCCCGCAACCTGTTGTCGGGCAACGGCTTGCAACGCGGGTAGCAACGCTGCTAGCTTGACGTTGGCGAGCAATGCGGCTGAACGCGGCGTTGCCGGCGGTTCGCGCGGCGGCGCCAGCAGTCGGTTGCAGTTCCTTGTTACGTGCGCTTTAGACCTGCATACTGCCAAGCCCTCGCGGGCCTGAACTATCCATCATGGCGAGCCGCGGGCGCGAGCCTGCGGGTGGTTGGCATTCCGTCGGCCGCGGGCTCACGCCCACGGCTCACTTCGTGTCAGAAGGATGTTGCATGACGCCCCTCCCCTATCGCCGGTGGATCAAACGGATGATCCGCTTCCGATATTGGCTGCTCGGCGTCGCCGTCGTGCTGGGGGTTGCCGCGGCGTTCACCGGTCGCGGGCTGCAACTCGACCGCTCGATCGAGAGCATGTTCGCTCCCGACGACCCGATTCTCGTGCCGTACCACCGCATGCAGCGGACCTTCGGCGAGTACGAAGTCGTCCTCGCGATGTACGCCGACGACCAGTTGGCGACCAACTCCGGGATCGCCCGAGTGAAGCAGGTGCAGGAACAACTCAAGCAGGTGCCTGGCGTCGCCGCGACCGTGTCGCTGCACGACCTGCCAGGCGGAACGAGTTTTGACGCCAGCGGGCTCGGCGCGAACTACCGCGAGGTGTTCGCCGGCTATACGCATAATGCCGACCTCACGGCGGCGGGAGTGATTTGCCTGATCGAACGGCCTGGCGTCGGCGACTCCACGCGTCGCGCCACGCTGCGCGGGATGCGAAACGTCGTCGCCGAATTGCCTCGCGGAGCGCTTGTGGGCGAGCCGGTGTTGATCGAGGAAGCCTTTGACTTGCTCGAAGAGGATGGCCGACGACTGAACACCTGGTGCACGCTGCTGGTGTTGCTGACGATTCTGGTTTGTTTCCGCAGCCCCGTGTGGTTGTTGTTGCCGTTGGCGGTCGTGCAATTGACGCTGGCGCTAACCGACGCCGTGCTGGTGCTAAGCGGGCTGGAACTGAGCATGGTCAGTTCGATGCTGGGGGCGATCGTCACCGTGGTCGGCGTCGCTTCGGTGGTTCACATTCTGGTCCACTACCTGGACGAACGCCGCGAGGGGCATGGACGACGCCGGGCGTTGTTCAACACGATCGATGAACTGGCAGCGCCAGTGACGGTGGCGATCTTGACCGACGCCGCGGGGTTCGCGGCGCTGATGGTTTCGAAGGTGGGACCGGTGCATGATTTCGGGTTGATGATGGCGATCGGCAGCCTGCTCGTGCTGCCGTCGTGCATTTTGCTCACGCCGGGTCTGATATGGATTAGCGACTATCGGCAAAAGCCGCAGACGCCGAGCGACGAGTTGGCGCTAGGCCGCTGGCTGAACTGGCTGCTCGCCTGGTCGTCGACGCACGTCCGCTGGCTGGCCGCCGGCGCTGCGGCGGTAATCGTCGTTTCGCTCTGGGGTTCGACGCGACTAAAGCATGAGACTGATTTTACGAAGAACTTCCGCGCGGACAGCGAGATCAATCGCGCTTACGGCTTTGTCGAAACCGAGTTCGGCGGGGCGGGCGTGTGGGATCTGATGATTCCGGTGACGAAAGAGGGAGCGAAGCGATTGGCGCAGCCGCCGGCGCTTAGCGGGCGACATTACGTTGAGTTCTTGAAGTTGCAGCGGGAGATCAAGGAACAGTCGCCGGAGTTGACCAAGATCATCTCGTTAGGCGATTCCCTCGCCGCCGGCATCGGGAGCGAAAGCATGTTGGCCGCGGCGAGCGGACGCATGCTCGCCTTGCCGATGAGCATGATGCGATCGCAAGAGTCGATGCGACTGTTCGTCGACACCCTTTACCAAGACGACCCCGAAGATGGGCGATGGTGGCAGCATGTGTTGCTGCGAGCGCCGGAACAGTTAGGCGCCGACGAGAAAGCGGCGATGATCGATCAAGTTCGCTCGACCGCGCAGGAGCGGTTCCCCGACGCCGAGGTGACGGGGTACTATGTCCTCTTAACGCGGCTGATCGAAAGCGTGCTGGCCGACCAGTGGAAGGCATTCTTGGTAGCAGCCGTCGTGGTGCTGACGATGATGCTCGTCGCAATTCGCGACTTGAAGCTGACGGCGGCGACGATGTTCCCTAACATATTTCCGTCGCTGATTCTGTTCGGCGTGATGGGGCTGCTCGGCGTGAAAGTGAACATGGGCGCCGCGATGATCGCCGCGGTGTCGATCGGGTTGTCAGTCGACAGTTCGATCCACTACACAATGTTCTACCAGCGGCTGCGGCGCGAAGGATTGCCGTGCGACGTTGCGCTGGCGAAGTCGCAGAATTCGGTGGGCCGGGCGGCGGTTTACTCGACGCTTGCCCTGACGGTGGGTTTTGCCACGCTCTGCGTGAGCGACTTTGTGCCGACGATCTATTTTGGGGTGTTGGTGAGCCTGTCGATGATCGGCGGGTTGATCGGCAATCTGCTGGTGCTGCCGGTGCTGATTCGGTTGGTTGACGGCGGGAAGCGGGTCCCCGTTGTTTCGCCGTGAGCTGGAGGGGATTGGCGGGACGCTCGCCCCTCTCGGGTGGGGCCATCACCCCCAGGCGAAATAAATCTCTGGATGCAACTATCGCCTGAGGTGGCGGCTATTTACCGATTTGGAAAGATCGATGGGGCTAAAACGGCGGGCTGCGCACACTGCACGCTTGATGGCGTCTGAGATTTGATTACCTTGATAAACAACTACCTGTGGTCTTCCACACGCGGTTTCTCACCAAAATAGTGAATTGGGTTGACAAGGAGAGAGTTGCAAAAGGTCGCGGACGCGTCACTGGGAAGCGAGACTTCCGAGGCTGTAAGTCGCTTCAGGAGAGCAACTTACGCCCTTGCAGGGTAGTGGGCAAAAGCGTTGGAGGGGTCGCTCTATTATCGCTTTGTACCTTCGAATTACTTCGCCGTGCCCGCAGCGCCGGCATCGGGGTTGAGCGAGTAAAGCAGGACGTTCAGCGCGATGCGCGCCGCGTCCTCGCGGGTGTAGCCGCGGCATTGCAGGGCTTCGTGCTGCTCCAGAGCGCAACTAATGTCGTACGGCGAGAAGACTACGACCAGGCGGCCATCGATTTCGATCCCTTCCAGTTCCGGCGGGACCTTTTGGACGCGCGAGCGGAGGGGCTGACCGGCTTGCGCGGCGGCGGGCTCGCGGCGGCTAACCTGCTGGATGTTGAACCCGCCGGCAGCGTCGGTGAAAAGGGGGTTGTCGATCGGGATGCGAGCGAGCTTCTGGTCGGGGAGAACTAGCTGGATCTCCCGGCGGAAGGCATCGGTGAATTCCTTGCTCGCGCAGATCGAATCGGCGAAGAGCAGTCCGCCATGCTCGAGAAAATCGCGCAGCGACTTGCGCTCTTCGGGAGTAAAGCGGAAGTCGTGCCGGCCATGCATGAACGCCAAGTGAAAGCGCGGCAGCGCGGGGTCGCTGGCCCGCATCTCGAACGGTTGGCTGCTGATCTGCAGCTTGAGCTCGCCTTGCGAGGCGGTGCGTAACAGGTTGGCGAGCGCGCCGGGGGCGTCGTTGCAGCCGCCGCCGTGGAGGAGCTTCGCGATGCGAATGACGCCGCGGTCGGCGTCGGCGGCGAGGTCGGGCAAATCGCTCGCGAGGAACGATTCTTCTTTGGACTTCGGCTCGCGATTAGTAGCGTAGGCGAGCACATTGAGGCCGATGGTGTTGGCGTCTTCCATGCGGAGCTTGGCTATCTCGGGCATTCCCTGCGTACGGCCGTGGCCGTAGAGTTCCCAGTAGCAGGAGAGATCGACCTCGGAAAAGACGACGCAGGTACGGCAGCCGTATTCGATCGTCCAGAGGCGGCCGACGTACGGCGAGTCGGGTCGGACGAGGCGGTCGATGCGCCAAATCGGGTGTTCGGGGCCGGCGAGGCGGAGTTTGTATTCGCCTTCCGGGAAAATCTTGTCGAGGAACGCCGTCATTCCCTCCTTGAAGCCGCTGCCGTCGATGCAGCAGGCTTCGGCGAAGACGAAGCCCCCGCGGTCGATGTAGTCGCGGAACTTTTCTTCGAGGCCGCCGAGTTCGGGGGGCTGGCTGCCGCTAACGAACAAGACAGGCGCCTGCAGCAAGTCTTCGACGGTCGCGGCATGCGGATCGATGATCTGCCAGGTGAGGTTGAGCCCCCACTCGCGCTCAACGAAGGCCGTCAGGTTCGCAACGGCGCTGGGATGGCGGTTCCAGTCTTCGCCGGGGCCATGCTTCACTTGCGCCATCAGCACCGGGCGACGTCCTTTGGATAGGAACAACAGCGCGAGCGACGTGGTGACGTGCGGATTGTCTTCGGAGTGTCCTTCGCCCACCCACTCGTGGCTGAAGGGGTCCTGGCGGCTGATGAGGTACTCGGCGCCGGCGCGATACCAATCGTGGTCGCCGATGAAGCGGCGGGCCGAAAGGCGGCCAACCCGCTCCAATCCATATAAGTAGTAGAAGTGCCACTGCGTCGCGGCCCCTGGCTGGCCTGGATTGCGCCGCACCGAGAAATTCCGGCCGAGCCACACGAGGGCCCGCTCCAGCACGTCGTTCTTCTCGGGAGGCAAGCAGCACTGGACGCCGTTGCCGGTCGCTTCGGCGGCGGCGGCGGCGACTTTGCCAGAGCAGATGATCCAGGCGCCGATGCCGGCGCAGGTCATGCTGCCGGAGCCGGGCATGTTTTCGGGCTGGTAGCCCCACGAGCCGTCGGGGTTTTGGCATTCTTTCCAGTATTCGGCGGCAAGCTGCCACACCTCGGGATCGACCTTGGCGCCGACGCGTTCGGCTTCGTGAAGCGCCAGCACGGCGAACTGCGAGTTGCTGTTGTCGCCGCCGACCCCCTCGCCGAGCGGGTAGGACCAGCTTCCTTTTCTGGGACCTTGGGTAATCTGAACCCGGGAGAGCCACTGTGCGTTCTTCTGAATGAGGGCCAGGTCCCTCACCGGCTCGCCTTCGCACAGGGCCATCGTCTGCAGGGCGACGGTATAGGTCTTTGCAGGCTGGAGCGTGCGGAGGTAAGCGAGCGACTTTTGGAGCTTCGGGTGTTTTGGCTCGACGCCGGCGTTGAGCAGCGCCAGCGTGCAGAGAGCCGTCACGCCCCCCGGATAATCGGTCATGTCGTCCCAAGTCCCGCGACCCGACTGCTCGTTGAGCAAGTAGTCGACCCCTTGGCGAATCGACTCGCGGACCTGTTCGGCAGTGAGCGACGGCTCCTGCGCGGCGAGGCGAGCGGTTGGCGCCACGGCGATGACGGCGGCCAAGACAATCAGAATGAGCTGGCGGCTGCGCATCAGAGATTCCTTCCGTAGGTCGGGCTTTCAGCCTGACAGGCGCCGGAAACAGACGCAACGTCCAGCGCGGGTTCAGCCGGGCTAACAGCCCAACCTACGAATCATCGTAGGTGGCGTCGTCTGCGTAAACAATGAGCGTGTGCGTAAGATGGAAGTTGGGACGTTGATTGTCCCTCCCACGGGGGACCTATAGAATCGGCTGGACTGGCGTGGGTTCAAGAAACTGAACCGCCAAGGACGCCAAGAGCGCCAAGAAAGAGAAAGAGAAGACGAATTGGAACCGCAGATGAACGCGGATAAACGCAGATGGAAGAGGGCGTATCTTTCTTGATTCAATTTATTGGCGTTCATCTGCGTTTATCCGCGGTTCCATTATTTTAACTCGGTCTTCCCTTGGCGTCCTTGGCGTCCTTGGCGGTTTAGTATTCAAGTTCTGTTAGAAAGGCTCAACCGTTGTCGACGACGCAACCAACTCGCAACCTGGGGGATATCCTCCAGGAGTTTCGCCAGCATCGCGGCATCATGCAGCAAGAGTTGCAGAAGGTGATCGTCGGCCAAGACGACGTCATCGAGCAGATCTTCGCGGCGATCTTCACGCGCGGGCACTGCTTGCTCGAAGGGGTGCCGGGGCTGGCGAAGACGCTCATGGTGAGTACGCTCGCGCGGATCCTTGATCTCGGGTTCAAGCGGATCCAGTTCACTCCCGACCTGATGCCCTCCGACATCACCGGCACGAACGTCCTCGATGAAGACGAGCATGGCCGGCGGAGCTTCCGGTTCGTCGAGGGGCCGGTCTTTTCGAATATCTTGCTCGCGGACGAAATCAACCGGACGCCGCCGAAGACCCAAGCCGCGCTCCTGCAGGCGATGCAGGAACGCGAGGTGACGGTCGGCCAGACAACTTACACGCTCCCCGATCCCTTCTTCGTGATCGCCACGCAGAACCCGATCGAACAGGAAGGAACCTACCCGCTGCCGGAAGCGCAGCTCGACCGGTTCATGTTCAACATCAAGGTCGGCTACCCGAGCGCGAGCGAAGAGGAGCAAATCCTCACGTCGACCACCCGGCAAGAGAAGCCCGAGGTTCGCAAAATCTTGTCGTCCCGGGCGATTCTCAATTTGCAAAAGCTCGTCGGCTCGGTGGCGGTGAGCGAGTACATCATCAAATACGTGGCAACGCTCGTGCGATCGACGCGGCCGAAGGACGAAAAGGCGCCGAAATATGTGCGCGATTGGGTCGACTGGGGCGCGGGGCCGCGAGCCGGGCAATTCCTCATCTACGGCGGCAAGGCGCTCGCGGCGATGGATGGGCGATTTGCCGTAGCGGTGGAAGACATCCAAAAAGTCGCAGTACCGGTGTTGCGACATCGCGTGAGCACCAACTTTCAGGCGCAGGCTGAAGGGGTGACGAACGAGGATGTGATTGCTCGGCTTGTGAAAGAAATCCCCACGCCCGAAATCCCAAAGTATGGAACCTGAAGCCGACGAATAGGACGCGGATGATCGCGGATTTTGCGGATGGGCACGGATCAGAACCAATCTACTGGCACCCGATGGCAACCCGCTTCCCCTGAAGTGACCGCTACAAGTTTTTCCAAGCTAGTTGAAGCAGGAGAGCCGTTTGCCATTCACTTCTGGGCGGATTGGGATCGAATTGATCGTGACATGGACAATCGCATTCAATCAATCGCGCCCCGGTTGAAAGATTGGGTGAGCTTTTACGCCGCCGACATTGATCGGCCAGAAAACGTCGAGTGGTGCAAGAGTTTGAATGTCGTTTCGATTCCTTGTCTGCTTGTTTTCATGAAAGGTCAGCGAACTCGTCACATCGTCGGGCTTGGAGACGAAAATGAATTAATGCAAGAAATCCTTCACGGGCTTAGCGATGTCGCAACTAAGAAGCGACCTTGGTGGAATCTCTGGTAGAGTCCAATCCGTATTAATCCGCGAAAATCCGCGTCCCATTCTTCACATCAACGCTCCATGGCAGCCGTCGAAAAGTATCTGAAGCCGGAAGTGATCCGCCAGATCTCGCGGCTCGACTTGCGCGCGCAGTTCATCGTGAAAGGGTTCATGCAGGGACTCCACGCGAGCCCCTTTCACGGCTTCTCGGTCGAGTTCAGCGAGCATCGCAAGTACACGCACGGCGACAATCCGCAGGACATCGACTGGCTCGTCTACGCGAAGACCGACAAGTATTACGTCAAGAAGTTTGAAGCCGAGACGAACATCACCGGCTACCTGGCGATGGATCTCAGCGGATCGATGGCGTACCGCTACCAGAACGAGCTCTCGAAGTTCGAGTACGCCACCTGCATCGCCGCGGCGCTCTGTTATTTGATGGTTCACCAGCAGGACCCCGTGGGGCTGGTGACCTTCGGCGAGAAAATCATCGACGTGTTGCCGCCGAAGTCGAAACGGCAGCAGATCGGCAACGTGTTGTCGCACCTCGCGCGGCTCAAGCCGCGGGCGAAGACCGACATCGCGACGAGCCTGATTCAGCTCGCGGCAATGCTGCGGCATAGCAGCCTGGTGATGGTCTTCAGCGATCTGCTCGTCGACCCCGAGCCGGTCCTCGCGGCGATGCGGCGGCTGAAGCACGGCGGGCATGAGGTGATCGTGTTCCATATCCTTGATCAGTCTGAGGTCGATTTTCCGTTTAACGGGCTGGTGGAGTTGCGCGATCCCGAGACGCACGAGCGGATCGAAGTCGACGCCGACGGCTTTCGGAAAGATTACTTGAAGGCGATCGGCGAGTTTCGCGAGACTTATAAGCGGGAGTGCGCGAAGAGCCGCATCGACTACCTGCCGCTGCATACCGGGATGCCGTTCGATAAGGCGCTGATGGAGTATTTGTTGAGTCGGCGAAATATGGGGTGATTGCTTGCCGCGAAGAGGCGCAAGAGACGCAAAAAGGAAGAGGAGAAGATTTCTCGCAGAGGCGCGGAGACGCAGAGAAATACAGGTGGAGGGTGATCGGTTGTTTCATTGTCTTCTGAACATCGACTGAATCGCGGTTTTTTTGAGTGAAAGTATTGGTGACAACTAACAACCAAGATTCGACTTTGCCTACTCCTCTCTGCGTCTCCGCGTCTCTGCGAGAGATTTCTTTTTGCGTCTTTTGCACCTCTTCGCGGCTACCGTAATTCAACATGGGTTTCTTGACGCCACTACTGCTCGGAGGCATCGCGCTCGTCGCGATTCCGGTAGTGCTGCATCTGGTGATGCGTCAGCAGCCGCGCGAGTTGACGTTTCCGGCATTGCGGTTCGTCAAGCAGCGGCGGGAGTCGAATCGGCGGAAGGTGAAGCTACGGCATTTGTTGTTGCTGGCGCTCCGCTGTCTGTTGATCGCGGGGCTCGCGATCGCGCTCGCGCGGCCGACGTTCAAGGGAACCGGCCTCCGCGGCAAAGAGGATGCGCCGCTGGCGATCAATCTGGTCCTCGATAACTCGCTGCGGATGGAGTACGTCTATTCCAACGAGTCGCGGTTAGCCAAGGCGAAGTTGACGGCATTGGAACTGGTTGAGAAGCTTCCCGAGGACTCGATGGTCGCGGTGAGCGATCTGGGACGAGCGGCCCACGGCTATGCCCCTGATTTGGGGGCCGCCACGTCGCGGTTGGAGAATCTCCGACCGACCGCCGAAGCGCGTCCGCTAGTTGACGCCGTGTTGGAATCGATCAAGCTTGCCGCCGAACAAGAGGATCGCCGGCAGGAGGTTTTCGTCTTTACAGATCTCTCGCAAGGGGCGTGGAACGACGAAGGACTCAAAGAGATCAACGAAGCACTCGCCGCGGCGCCTGACGTGCGAATCTATGTCGTCGACGTCGGCGTCGCCGATCCTAAGAACGCATCAATCGGTGAGCTGCAGGTGCGCCGCAGCGTACTGCGGCCAGGCGAACCGCTCCACATCGAGGCCGAGATTGCCAGCAACCTCAAGGGGGAACCGCCGCTAGTGGAACTCTCGCTGCAAGACGAAGAGGGGAAATCGCAGAAGAAAGGTCAGGCGATCGCCACGTTCGACGAGCAAGGCCAAGGCCGCGTGGTGTTCGAGATTCCCGACTTGCCGCTCGGAACGCATCAGGGATCGATCGAGATGGCGGCGACCGATCCGTTGATAGTCGACAACACGCGCTACTTCACCGTCGAGGTACGACCGCCCGCGAAGGCGTTGCTGCTGGCGACCAAACCCGCCGATGCGATGTTCGTCGAATACGCGCTGGGGGCGTCGCTCGGCAACGAGAGCCGATTCGACGTCACCGTGAAAACGTTCGCCGAGCTTGAGAGGACGCTGCTTGAGGATTTCAACGCGGTGGCGCTACTCGACCCGGGGCCGCTGACGACCGAGGCGTGGAGCCAACTGTGGGACTTCGCCGCCGGTGGCGGAGGCGTCGGCATTTTCCTCGGCCACAATGCCGCCGGCGAGTTGGAATCGTTCAATAGCGAGGCCGCACAGCGACTACTGCCGGGAAAGTTGAAGCGGGTATCGCGCGCCGATACTTATTTGCGACCGCGGCGACTCGACCACCCTGCCCTGGCGGGCTTGCGGAATAGCGGCGAAGAGTTGCCGTGGCAAGTCTGTCGGGTGTTCCAATATTGGACCTTCGCCTCGCCGCTCAATGGCGAGGCGTACACGATTGCAGGGTTTGCCAATGACAAGCCGGCACTCATCGAACGACCTGCCGGTCGCGGGCGAGTCCTCGTTTCGACGACTCCTTTCTCCGATCCGCCCGAACCTAAGGGTCGCGAGACTTGGAATCTGTTACCCGCCGTGCCCTGGCCATTCGTAGGGATCGTCGATCACCTCATCGGCTATCTCGCTCAAGACGGCGACGAGCGGCTCGACTACCTGGCTGGCGAAACGGCGCGGGTTCAGCTGACGCCGCAACAGCAGGTGGCGAGCTATGTGCTGCACATGCCTGACGGGCAAGCAGGATCGCGCGTCGCCGCGACCGGCGGGGACGAGCTCGCCGTGAGCATCACCGACAAACTAGGAAACTATCGCCTCACCGCCGGCGGACAGTCGCAGCGGCTCGATCGGGGGTTCAGCGTGAACGCCCCCGGCGCCATCAGCGATCTCACGCCATTCGATGCTAAGAAACTAACGGCGGCGCTGCCGAAAGACCGCGTGCGGCTGGCGGAGAACTTGGAAGCAGTGGAAGAGTACGTTGACGTCGGCCGGTCGGGACGGGAACTGTTCCCGTGGATGATCGGGCTGGTGGCGGCGATCTGGGGAGCGGAGCATCTGCTGGCGAATCGGTTCTATCGGGAAGAGAAGGGAAAGAATTGAACCGCCAAGGACGCCAAGGTTCGCCAAGGAATACGCGGAGGATTGAACCACGACGACACGGCGAACACGACGAAGAAAATATTATGAGAAGAACAATCAACAATTTTTCGAGCATTCCTTCTCGTCGTGCCCGTTGTGCCGTCGTGGTTCAGTTACTGGCATTCCCTTGGCGTCCTTGGCGTCCTTGGCGGTTTAGTATTTATCTGAAATGACTGGCTGGAGCTTCGATCCTGTTGGCGGTTGGTGGCTGGTGATGGCCGCGGCGCTCGCGCTTGCGCCGCTCTTGGCCATTGGGCCGTCGCAGCGGAAGCAGTCGTTCGGGCGACGGGCGACACTGGCGTCGCTGCGCTTGCTCACGCTCGTGCTGCTGCTGCTCGCCATGTTGCGGCCGGCGCTGGAGACGCACACCACGCGGAAGCTTCCCGGCACGCTCATTGTGCTGCCCGATCTTTCACGCAGCATGACGGTCGCCGACGCGACGGGGAACAAGCCGCGCTACGCGGCGATGCGCGAGGCGCTCGATGATTCGGCCGCTGAGTTTGCCGACCTCGCGCAATCGTGGGACGTGCGGGCCTACGGCTTCGGCCGCGATACCGAGCCGCTCAAGTTTGCCGAGGGGAAGTTCGACCTGCCGGCCGAGCCGACGGGGCAACAGACGGCGATCGGCTCGGCAATCGAAGACATTCTCGCCCGCGAGGCGTCGCAGCGAATCGTCGCGGTAATCTTGCTGAGCGACGGCGCCCAACGGGCGTTCGCCCCGCGCGACATGCCGCCGCAAACGGCGGTGCGGCAATTGGCGGGCGACGGCATTCCGCTCTACACCTTGGCGTTCGGCCAACCATCGCTCGGCGAGCAGAACGATTTGCGGTTAAGCGATATGCTGGCCAGCGACGCGGTGTTTGCCGAAACGCCGACGACGGTCGAGGGGGTCGTGACCGCTGCCGGCTATAAGAACCAAGAGATGAAGGTGCAACTTCTGTGGGAAAACGCTGATGGCGAGCAGGAAGCCGTCGACGCACAAACAATCCGCATCGAGCCGGGAAAGACGCGGTATCCCGTGCGGCTCACCTACACCCCGAAGGCGCCGGGGGAGTACAAGGTGACGCTGCAGGTTGAGTCGCCCGAGGGGGAGTTGATCACGTCCAACAACCTGCAAAGCACGTTCGTAACGGTGCTCAAGGGAGGGGTAAAGGTCCTCTACCTCGCCGGCGCCGGGCGAATCGGCGGATTGCCCGGAATCGAGCCTCGGTTTGTTCGCACGGCTCTCGCGGCGAACCCAGACTTTCACATCGATTACCAAGCGATCAAATACAATCCGAACGAACTCGACGTCCGCGACCAACTTCGCGACGAGAAATACGACGTCATTCTGCTAGGCGACGTCGACGTCAACGGCCTCAGCGCCCGTTCGTGGAGCGAGATGGCGAAGATGGTCGAGCGCGGGGCGGGGCTCGCGATGCTCGGCGGGTTTCACAGCTTCGGCCCCGGCGGATTCGCCAATTCGCCGCTGCAAGACGTGCTGCCGATCGAGATGAGCCGGACCGAACGGCAAAGCTTCGGCGAAGCGCCACGCACGGACGTTCATGTGAAGGGGCCGATCAAGATGTTGCCGATTCCGATCGGCGGCGAGCTCCATCCGATCTTGCGGATGAAAGAGGGGACGACCGCCGCGAACATGGCGATCTGGGAGCAACTGCCGCCGCTCGATGGGGCGAACAAGCTCGATCATGTCCGAAAGAAAAGCATCGCCAGCGTGATTGCCGCCGGAAACAATGGCAGTGCGCCGCTTTTAATCGTCTCGCCCTACGGCGACGGTCGGTCGGCGGCGCTCGCGGTCGATTCGACGTGGCACTGGCAGATGCAAGGGTTCGGCGACGTCCACCGCCGCTTCTGGCGACAGTTGGTGCTGTGGCTCGCCAAGAAGGACGAGACGGCCGGCGAGCAGGTCTGGGTGCGACTCGATCAGCGGCGGTTCCAGCAAGGGAGCCGCGTCGATTTCAAGCTCGGAGCCGAGGATGCGCAAGGGGGTGCGCTCGAAGGAGCCGACTTCGCCGTCCAGGTCGAAAAGCCTGACGGTACGAGCGAAGCGGTCCGCGTCGCGCGCAGCGGCAGCATCGCGACGGGGAGTTTTAGCGCGACCGAAAAGCCGGGCGACTATCGCATCGTCGTCTCGGCCCGCGACAAGGGAGAGACGGTCGGGACGGCGGCGGCGCGGTTCAGCATTTCAGACCAGGACGTGGAACTCGACCAACCGGCGGCAGAGCCGATGCTGCTGGCGTCGCTGGCGCGAGAGACCGCCGAAGCGGGAGGCGCTGGCCTAGCGCCGGAGGAACTGCCCGACTTGCTCGAGAAGCTGAAGGAGCGGGCGGATGAGTTCGAGGAAGAGATCGTCGAGACGGTGACGCTATGGGACAGCTGGCCGGTGTTGCTGACGTTTGCGGGGCTGCTGTCGACCGAGTGGTTTCTGCGAAAGCGGTGGGGGTTGGTGTGACGCATCTACTCACTATGCGTCATTCTGAGCGGAGCGAAGAATCTGGCCGTTCGATTGATTCTAGATTCGTCGCTCCGCTCAGAATGACTACGATCTTTGCAGCTCAAATCTTCACCACCAGCTTCCCGCGAATCGCTCCGCTGTCGCTCGCTTCTTGCAGGCGGTGCAACTCCACCGCGTCATCGAGGGGCGCTACTCGATCAATCTTCGCGTGCAGTTTGCCCGCTTCGAGCCACGCGCCGATCTGCTCGGCCGCCTGCCGTTGCACCTCGGCCGACGTCAGGAACATCGCGAAGCCGTGGAGGCTCAGGCATTTTGTGTAGAAGCCGCCGACGGGGAACTCGACGCGTGACGTGCGGCCGGCGATGAGAATGACGCGGCCCCGTAGTTTCATCGAGGCAAAGATCGAATCAAAGTTCGGCGTGCGCGACGTTTCCCACCAGACGTCGACGCCGCCGGTGAGCTCGGCGACGCGCTTCGCCACGTTGTCGTGCCGGTAGTCGAGCCCATGGTTCGCGCCGAGCATGCGGCAGTACTCCATCTTCTCGGCGCCGCTGGTCGTCGCGATGACCGTGGCGCCGAGCGCGCGGGCCATTTGGATCACGGTCGAACCGACGCTGCCGCTGCCGCCGTTGACCAGCACCGTCTCGCCCGGTTGCAGTTGGGCGTGTTCCACCAACCCGAGGTACGAGGTGATGCCAACGAGCGCGAGGGCCGCCGCCTGTTCGTCGCTCACATGAGCGGGCGTCGCGTAGAGCCACTGCTCGTCGACCGCCGCGAGTTCCGCAAAAGTTCCCTGCCGGCCAAGGATTCCCTGGTTGGCGCCCCAGACGCGGTCGCCCACCTTCAGCCGCTTCGCTTCGGGGCCGACTGCCGCAACGACGCCGGCGAGATCGCTGCCGATGATAAACGGCAGCGGCATATTCGGCGGCGCCGCCAGGCCGCTGCGGACGTAAGTGTCGATCGGGTTGACACTCGCGGCGCCGACGCGGACGAGAACCTGGCTGCCCGCCGGGGTCGGATCGGGAAGCTCGCCAACGATGATGTTTTCGGCGGGACCGGTCTGGTTGATGTAGGCGGCTTTCATGGCAGGTCGCTCCAATCACGGAGTTCACGGGGCGAATGACAAGATAGCGGGCCGAGCGACGAAGAAGCAACGCGGCAAATAGCCCGGCCATCCTGGCCGGACGCCTCAACTCGCTTCCGGCCAGGATGGCCGGGCTATATGGCTCGGGCGCTTGACGTATACTTTCCGATTGATGAACTGGCGACCGCGGAATCTTGGTTTCCTCGTGCTGCTCTACGCGGCGGCGCTCGGCTATGCGCTGGTGGCGTGGGTGCCAGGTCTCGTCGAGGGGTACGAGAAGATTGCCGAGAAGCATCCGTGGCTCGGCTACGCCTACCTCGCCGCCGTCACCGCCGGGGCGCTGATCCTGGGCGGCGCGTCGGCATACCTGTTCTACAAGCTCTGGAAGAACTCGCGGGCGAAGCGGCAGCGGCGGTCGCAACGGCTCGCCAACCCCAGCGAGTTATCAGCGGGCCAACGACGTTCGGAGTTCGAAGACAATCTCGCTCATAGTCACGAGCTGGTCGACGACGAGATTGCCTCCGAAGAACTTCGCGAAGAACTGAAGCGGCAGCTACTCGCCCTACAAGAAAAACAATCGAAAGAGCGGCTGGAGATCGTCGCCTTCGGCACGATCAGCAGCGGCAAGTCGACGCTGCTCAACGCGCTCGCGGGACGCGACATTTTTTCGTCAAACGTTATCGGCGGCACGACGATGGCCCGCTGCGAGGTTCCGTGGCCGGGCGCCGATCGGGTGATTCTCGTCGACACGCCAGGTCTCGCCGAAGTCCGCGGCGAAAGCCGAGCGGCGATCGCGGCGGCGTCGGCGGAGCATGCCGACCTCGTGCTGCTGGTGGTCGATGGACCGCTCAAGTCGTATGAAGTGGAACTGGTCGAAACGCTCCGCGAAATGGAGAAGCGAGTGTTGGTCTGTCTCAACAAGATCGACTGGTACGATAAGCGGCAGGAACAAGAACTAGTCGCGCAGATCGCCGAGCAACTGCCGTCGATCGAAGCGGCCGACGTGGTAGCGGTGCAGGCCGGCGTCGGCGAGCGGCCGCGCGTGCGCTTGCTCAGCGATGGACGCGAGGAGCGCGACTTCGTTGAGACGCCTCCCGACGTGCGTCCGCTGGCGCGACGGATGCTCGAAGTCGTGAAACGCGATGGACCCGACCTGCTGCTGGCGAACCTCCTGCTACAGTCGCGCGGCTTGGTCGACGACGCGAAGGAACAAGTCCGCAAGCATCTCGACGAGCGGGCCGATCAGATTATCAACCGCTACATGTGGGCTGCCGGCGGCGCGGCGGGGATCAACCCGCTGCCGCTGCTCGACATTGCCGGGTCGACCGCGATCACGCTGAAGATGGTGCTCGACCTGGCGCGGGTTTACAAGCAACCGCTCGACGCCGACATGGCGGTGAAGATCCTGGCCCAGCTATCGAAGAATCTGCTGGCGATGGTCGGCGCCACGGCGGCGGCGCCGGTGGCGGGGACGATGATCGCCTCGCTGTTGAAGACGGTCCCCGGCATCGGCACGATCGCGGGCGGACTGCTGCAAGGACTGGTGCAGGCGCTCGTGACGCGGTGGGTCGGGAACGTGTTCGTGAAGTACCTGCAGAACGAAATGCAACCGCCCCCGGGCGGGCTGGCAGAAGTGGCTCGCAACGAGTGGAAATTGCTGACGCGGCCTGAGGCGCTACGACGACTGATCTCGCTCGGGCGCGAACAGCTTAGCCTTGTCGCTTCAGCTGATGAAAAAGAAGATTGAACCGCCAAGGACGCCAAGGACGCCAAGGTAAAACAATGAATTGAAACCGCAGATGAACGCCGATGAACGCAAATGAAAAAAGTCGATCACTGCCCGGAAACATTCACCTGCGTTCATCTGAGGTTCCAGAGTTTCCTGTATTCCCTTGGCGTCCTTGGCGTCCTTGGCGGTTAAAATTTGAAATCTGAACCTATGAGCAACGCCCCGCCATCACCGACCGCCGTTCAGCCCGATGCTGACTATCAGGCGTCGATGCGCGCGCTGGAATCGGCGATCGGCCATTTTAAAGGCTGCAACGAAGCCGAACTTCGCGAGTTGGCCGACGACATGAGCCAGCTCGGCCGCATGGCGGAGAAACTGCAGTCGGGCCGCGTCGACATCGCCGTCTTCGGCGAGATCAGCACCGGCAAGAGTGCACTCATTAACGCCCTCTGCGGCGAGCAACGGGCGGCGGTGAACGTTCGCGGCGGTTGGACAAAGGACGTTTGGCATGTGCCGTGGGAAACCGCGGGGTACTGCGTGCCGGGATTCGCCGACTCGCAAGTCGTGCTGGTCGACACGCCGGGGCTGAACGAAGTCGACGGCGCCAAGCGGGGCGAGATGGCTCGCGAGGCCGCGGCGCGCGTCGATCTGGTGCTCTTCGTCGCCGATTCGGATTTGAACGACACCGAATATCGGGCCCTCGTCGAATTGGCGGCGAGCAACAAGCCGCTGATCCTGGTGCTAAACAAGACCGACCTCTATCGGCCCGATCAACTCAACGATCTGCTCACAGTATTGAACGGTCCGCGATACGCGGGAGTTATCCGCCCTGAAAACATCGTGCTGGCCCAGGCCGATCCGCGCGAGGTCGAGTACGTCATCGAGGCCGCCGACGGCAGCACGCGCAGCGAGTGGCGGAAGCAACTCCCGCAGGTCGAAGAGGTGAAGGCGCGGATCATTGAGCTGTTGGCCGCCGATGGCAAGGCGCTGATCGCGCTGAACGCCGCCATCTTCGCCGCCGACAAAAGCGACCGCATGACGGCGCTGCGGGTGCGGTTCCGCGAAGAGGAAGCGGCGCGAACGATCTGGAGCTTTGCCGTGACGAAGGCGCTGGCCGTGGCGCTCAACCCGGTCGGCGTGGTGGACGTATTGGGCGGCGTCGCCGTCGACGCGGCGATGGTGGTGACGCTCGGGCGAATCTACGGCATCTCGATCACCACGAACAACGCCCAGTCGCTGGCGATGTCGATCGGCAAGTCGGCAGGCTTGGTGACGCTGCTCGAAGCGGGCGTCAGCTGGGCCTCCTCGGCGTTCAAAACGCTCACTGTCGGCTTTGGCACTGTGCTGACCGCCGTGCCACAGGGAGCCGCGGCGGGCTTCGGTTCGTTCATCGTCGGCCAAGCGGCGCGGTTTTACTTCCAGCATGGCGCGAGCTGGGGCGATCAATCGCCGAAGGCAGTGGTGACGCAGATCCTGGAGAACACCGACAAGCAATCGGTGCTGGAACAACTGAAGGCGGAGATCCTCAAGAAACTCGCCACCAACCGCCATGCGGACGAACCGGGGCAGTCTTGGTTTGGCAAGAAGTAAATGAGAAGAAGATTAACCGCCAAGGACGCCAAGGTTCGCCAAGGAAATGCGGGGAAGTTTGAACCACGACGACACGACGAACACAACGAAGAAGAAACTAGAGAGAGCATTTACAAACGCTGTCGTGAATTTTCCCACGTCGTGCCCGTTGTGTCGTCGTGGTTCAATTCTCTTGTCTTCCCTTGGCGCTCTTGGCGTCCTTGGCGGTTGCCTTTCCTGATTCAACAACACGGATAGCAGATGCTCGAAACGATTAACGGCAACCTCTACGACTTCCCGAAATACTACGATCTCGTTTACGGCTCGGACTGGAAAGCGGAAGTCGACTTCCTCGAAGCCTGCTTCGCCAAGCACGTCCGCGGCAAAGTGAAGCGGCTCTTTGAACCAGCCTGCGGTACCGGCCGTTTGATGTTTCGCATGGCCCAAGCCGGCTATGACGTCGCGGGACTCGATTTAAATGAGAAGGCGGTCGAGTTCTGCAATGCGCGGCTCGAGAAACACGGGCTGAAGCCAACCGCGTTCGTCGGCGATATGTGCGACTTCACGCTGAAGCGCCCCGTCGATGCGGCGTTCAACACGATCAATAGCTTTCGCCACTTGGGGAGCGAGGAGCAAGCCCTCGCGCACTTGAAGTGCGTCGCACGGTCGTTGCGGAAGGATGGCATCTACGCACTGGGCCTTCACCTGACGCCGACAAAGGGAACGCCGCTCGAGACCGAAAGCTGGGCGGCCCGACGGGGGCACCTCTCGGTCCTGTCACGGCTGTGGGTGATCGAGCGCAACCGCCGCCGCCGCCAGGAGCGCGTCGGCATGAGCTTCGACGTCTACACGCCGACGCGGCAATTCCGCATCAACGACGAGTCGAGTTTCCGGATGTACACGGCGGCTCAAATGGAGTCGCTGCTGGGGGAGGTCGCTGAGTTCGACCTGCTCGAAACCTACGATTTTGGCTACGAGATTGACGAACCGATCGAAATTGACGGTTCTACCGAGGATGTCGTTTACATCCTGCGGCGGCGGTAATGTCGGCCCAGGCTGAATTTCTTAACCGCCGGGGGGCGACGGAACGAAGAAAGGCGAAGAGAAGAAGAGGATAGAACCGCCAAGGACGCCAAGGTGCGCCAAGGAAATGCGGGGAGAATTGGACCGACTCTTCATTCCCGGATTTCTTTGCTGCTTCGCGCCTTTGCGTGAATTTTCAAAAAGAATTGTCTCACGCAAAGGCGCGAAGGCGCCAAGAAATACGGGGGGGGTGGTCGCTTCCCTTGGCGTCCTTGGCGTCCTTGGCGGTTTAAAATTCGTTCTCTGCAGTGAGATCTCAAATCGATTTGCCCAGCCGTGAATTCGTCCGCTTCGCCAACATCGTCGCCCGTCGTGCCGGAATCGGTTCATCGAGAGCCGGCTGCGCGGTTCGTGGAGTGGGCGCTCGCGGAGTTAGCGATTCCGTTCCAGCCCAGCGATGGCGAGCTGATCGTCGAGTTGCCTGAGAGCGAACGCGCGACCTTCGATGGAAAGTCGCGGCTGCGCTTGGCGACGACCGCCTCAGCTGCTCACGAACAGGAACCGCTCGCTTGGGACGGCCGCTTCGGCCACTGGCTCCACGAGCAGCTGTCCAAGGCCGCAGCCGCCGTTCACGCCCGGCCGCTGCGGCAGCCGATGGCGGTGAACGACGTCACTGCCAAGCTGTTCGGCGCTTACGAAGTCGAAGGAGGCCAAGTCCACTTGGCCGGCTGCCAACTGACTGATCACCCGTTTCTGCGTCTCTCATTCGCGGCCGTCGGCGACGCGGAAGTCCGACATATCTTCGTCGCCCCCGACGGCTCCTCTGTGAGCGACGAACTCGTGCCGCAGCTCGGCCTCGATGAGTTGCAGCCGATCGTGAAACATCCGCCGCGACTGGACGACAGCGCCCTGCGATCGCTAATCGCCGCAGGCCGCCGGATTGCCGCCAAGCAGTCGACGAGTCGCGATCCGTCGGCGGCGACCGTCGAGCCGCTCGCCGCGACTGTCCTGTGGGTTCGTCATGCCGAGGGGCGATTGCAATTCACCATCGGCTCCGCCACAGTCGACCACTCCTTCAGCAGTTGGGCGGCCCTGCTCAAGCCGGAGCCGTACGTCGGCAAGGATTCGGGCGTCGGCGCCTTCAAGCTCGGTGCGACCGACGACGGACGGATCGAGCCGGCCCAGGAAATCGCTGCTTGCCAGAAATCGGGCCGGCGAGTGCTGCGACAAGAACTGGTCCAGTGCGGCGTCACCGGCCTGCGGGTGTTGCCCGAGTTTACGGAGATCTGCTCCGTCTCCGGCTTACCGACCCTTCGGGGCGAGTTCGTCGTCTGCAAGCATTGCCGGCAACGGGTAAGCAAGGCGGTGCTCAGCGAGGGGGTCTGCTCCGCCTGTCGGGGCCTCGCGAAGGTTTCCAAGGACGACCCGCGACTGGTCTGGATCCTCGGCGAGCACCCCGGACTCGATCGCTGGAAGCATTGGCAGCTCGCCGAGACGCAGGGAGTCTACATCGCCCAAGCGTCGTCGCTGCTGAAGGAACTGCTGGTGGTGGTCGAGAAGGAAACGCTCGCCATCCGCCGGATCGCCCAGCGAAGCCGGTTTAGCAAGACGTGGGTTGATCTCGACGAGGCCTCCCGAAGCGATTTGCTGAAGTAGCGCCCGCAAACGTCGTGTCTTCGATGGCGAGCCGTTGAGTCAGCTTCGCTGGCAGGGGTTAGCGAGAAGCGGCGGGTGGCCAAAACTCATGACTGACTTTTGCCGCCCCATTTGCTATGGTGCGCTGAAGACAAGAGAATTGAACCACGACGACACAACGGGCACGACGTGAGGTAATTCAGGCCGGCGTTTGAGAACAGCCTCCTCAATCTCTCCTTCGTCGTGTTCGCCGTGTCGTCGTGGTTCAATTCTCCCCGCATTTCCTTTGGCGAACGTTGGCCCTGCATTCCGCTCGGAGAAACCGATTGGGGATTCAACTTCGTTGCCAATCAAGTATGTCGTCATGTCGTCGCGACGTCTGTCGCTCGAGCGTCACACATAACCGACTACGGCGTAAACACTTATGGCTTCTGTCGCCAAAAATCGATGAAGCGACAATAAGCCAACCGCGACAGAACTTCAACCGAAAGTAACGTCACCTTGCTTGAGGGACTGTCTGCATCGCGGCAAAGTGTCCATTCTTGTCGCGACAGAGTTGGTTGAGCGGCCGCCGGCAAACAACCGGCACGCTGCCAGCGGCGAGTGTTCGTTCTCCCGCAACGCCTGGGTGAAAAACCGCAATCCCCCCTGCTCAACCTCACTTTCGAGGGCGTTCGGCGCCTCATTTTGCTGCGGTTTTCCCGACTCATGTCGTGATGCAAGGCCCCCAGGAGGGGTCGGGCCGGTATTTCCGGTTTTTTGCTAGACTCCGATTCTACGGTGGGTAAAATTATAAGGCTGGAATCGGCCAGGTTCCCTCCCCACCTTCACGCAGATCAAGCCAGACGCACGAAAGCCAATCCGCGGTACAGCCCGGCGACGCTTCGGTTCTGAAATTTCTGACGTGCCCCCCACACGTCCGTAACCGAGCCCGATCCGGCGACCACGCCTTTAAGGCATGCCAATTGATCGCGTTACTTGGGTACGGGCAGCGAATCTTTGTTCACAGTCGCTCCGGCAACGGCGGGATTTGGTCCCGACGCTTGATGGGGGCGCTGGCGGTGCGTCATTTTTTGTTCGCGGTGGCCTGAAAGAACTTTCGTTGAATGACTTCGCGTCGTTCGCCGTAGGTTCGTCTGGGTGGGCGAGTGGCTTGGTCGTTCATGGCTAGCGGCGGATGGTGCGGCTCCATCGGTGGAGCGTCGTCGTCGCGGCGATTGGTAGAGTCTGACAGTTGCGGAGGGCATATGCGTCGGCAAAGAGCTAACGCGGTCCGGCGATCTCTCCGCAGTTGTAATCTTTTACCAAATGGCGATCGGCCAATTACTTACGATCGATCGGTGTTAAAATTAGTTGTCTCTGTCGCAAACTCTTGGGGGAACATCCGGCGCGTATACGCGACGATTCGCCGCTTTGTTGGGCGGCGATCAGTGAACCGCACTAAGTTTGAGCAATGTCTTGCTGACGTGATGATGTCTTGGAGCACGCCCGCGCCGGCAGCTCAGGCGATCCCGTCTTCGACTCGCTCGCAACGGTTCCGCGTTGGTTCCGCGCCGTGTTGGGGAGCCCTAAGGTCCACGCTTGCTGAGGAGTGTTGAACTTGTACGACGCGTTAATGGATCATGACCTGGAAGATGACGTGGTAGCCGTTGACGGCGACGTCGAACTCGACGCCAAGGGGCTCGACGACGACATCGACGATGACGACGAGATATCACTCGACCTAGCGGACGAAGTCAAAGACGAAGCCGCTAGCTCGCTCGAATTCGACGACGAAATGCCGGAAGGCGAATCGTGGTCGGACGACCCGGTGCGGATGTACCTGACCCAGATGGGCGAGATTCCGCTGCTCACGCGGCAGCAGGAAATTAACTTGGCCCGCCGGATCGAAACGACCCGCACCGCGTTCCGTCGTCGGCTGTTGGCCTGCGACTACGTCATTCGCGCCGCCCACAAAGTGCTGAAGCGGGTCCATCGCGGCGAATTGCCGTTCGATCGGACCGTGCAGGTGTCGGTCACCGATCGGCTCGAAAAAGAGCAGATCCTCGGCCGGTTGCCGCACAACTTGGAAACGCTCGACATCTTGCTGGAACGGAACGCCGAGGACTATCGGATTGCCACGAGCAAGTCGGAGAAGCCGGCCCGTCGCCAACAAGCATGGGAGAATTTGGCCAAGCGGCGTCGCCGCGCGGTAATGCTGGTCGAAGAACTCGGCCTGCGGACCCAGCGGATCGAGCCGCACATCGCGACGCTGGAGCAGTTCAGCGCTCGGGTCGACGAGCTGCGCGCTCAGCTCGACCAGATGAAGAAGGATCGCCGCCCCGCCTCGGAGCGGAAGCCGCTGATCATCGAGTACCGCAACATCCTGCGGATCACGCAAGAGACTCCCAAGAGCCTTCGCAACCGCGTCGCCTACTTGCGGGAAGTTTACTCGAAGTATCAACGGGCGAAGCGCGGGCTGTCGGAAGGCAACCTGCGGCTGGTGGTGTCGATCGCCAAGAAGTATCGCAATCGCGGTCTGTCGTTCCTCGACCTGATTCAGGAAGGGAACGCCGGCCTGATGCGGGCGGTCGATAAGTTCGAGTATCGTCGCGGGTTCAAGTTCTGCACGTACGCGACGTGGTGGATTCGCCAGGCGATCACCCGCGCCGTGGCCGACCAGAGCCGCACGATTCGCATCCCGGTCCACATGGTCGAGACCATGAGCCGCGTGCGGAACGTGTCGCGGGCGCTGCTGCAGCGTCTGGGTCGCGAACCGACGATCGAAGAGACGGCCAAGGCGGCCGGCTGTTCGGTCGACGAAGCCCGTCGCGTGCTGGCCATGAGCCGGTACCCGATCAGCCTCGACCGCCCCGTCGGCAACAGCGAGGATAGCCACTTCGGTGACTTGCTGCCTGATTCGGGCGCCGAGAGCCCGGCGATCGGCGCCGCTCAAGAGATGCTCCGCTCGCGGATCACAAAGGTCCTCAAGACCCTCAGCTACCGCGAACGCGAAATCATCAAGCTCCGGTACGGCTTGGGCGACGGTTACAGCTACACGCTGGAAGAAGTGGGCCACATTTTCAAGGTGACCCGCGAGCGCATCCGTCAGATCGAGGCGAAGGCTGTTCGCAAGCTGCAGCAACCGAGCCGCAGCCAAGAACTGTCGGGCTTCCTCGACTAACCCTCCCGCAATAAAGCCGCGACCGCCGGTCGCGCCGTCATCACGACAACCTTGAAGCCTCGGAGCGCCCACCAGTGCTCCGAGGCTTTTTTGTTGCGCCGTTCTCATCGCATTCGAAAGACGCGGACTTCAATCGACTCTCACATGCTAGCAGCACAAAGCACAAACCCGCTTCCACGCCAGCAACCCCGGCTTCCGTTACGAACATTACAGTTTCGCATCCTCGCTCACCTTCGCGTCTCCACGTCGACGATGATGTTCGCACCGACGCATGAGGCGTCGTTCCCGCCTACCATCCCGCCGCCCGTTGCTCGAAGGGAATCGAGGAATGAAGCGTCCCGCCTGGGGTTTTTTGCCCCACTGCGCCTCGGCATTAATGATGCTTGCGTTGCAAGCGAATGTCGTCGCTCAGACCATGGAGCAATCACTCACTTCATTGCCGCCCGTTGGCGGCGAGGCGGAGCTGACGTTCGTTGAAACCATGCCGCTGACGTCCCTCGTCGGGGAGGAAGAGGAGATCCCGGAACCGGCGACGAATGATCTCGCTCCGACTGGAATCAAGCTCGACGGGGGCGTCATCCCTATCGCCAACTACATTCAGTTCGGCGAGTGCCCGACCTGTCCGCCGGGCGTCGCGGCAGCCGCGGCTGAGAAGCCAAAGTATCCGCTGATCATCGTTTCGGGCGCCGCTCAGATCGACGGCATCTGGTTCGATCAAGACGCCGCCAATCAAGCCGTCGTCGGCGACGCCCGCGACGTCGCCGGCTTCCGGCGTTCCCGTATCGGCGCCAACGGGTTCCTGGCCGAGAACGTGAGATACCGGATGGAATACGATTTCGCGTTCCCGGGGCGACCGAACTTCACCGACGTCTGGGTCGACGTCTTCGAGCTGCCGACCGTCGGACACTTCAAGGTGGGCCAGTGGAAGCAGCCGTTTAGCATGGAACCGGCCACCAGTTTCCGCGAACTGATGTTCATGGAACGTTCGCTCGCCTTCGCGCTCGTGCCATTCCGCCAAGTCGGCGTCGGGTTCTTCAACACGGCGTTCGACGAACAAGCGACCTGGGCCTGGTCGGGCTATCGCTTTCCGACCGACCAGTACGGCAACGCCGCCGGCGACAATGGCTACGGCATGTCGACGCGCGAAACGCTGCTGCTGTACGACGACGGTTGCGATAATATTATCCACACCGGCGGCAACTACACCTACAACGAACCGGCAGGCAACACGCTGCGGATTCGGTCGACCCCTGAAGTCGGCTTCACGCAGCTCGATTCGAACAACCTCACCGACTTCCCGATTCCGTTCTTCGTGAACACCGGGTTCCTGCCGACCGACAGTTACCAGGTCGTTGGCGGCGAACTCGCGGCTGGCTTCGGTTCGCTGGTGTTTCAATCGGAATACATGTACGCCATGCTCGATCGGCCCAATGGCACGCAACTGAACTTTCCCGCCGGTTACGCCCAACTCGGCTATGTCCTCACGGGCGAACGCCGCAAGTACGACAAGAAGACGGCGGCCTTCACCCGCGTCGTACCGGACGTTCCCTTCGGCAAGGGCAGCTGGGGCGCATGGGAAGTGGCCGGCCGCTACTCGGCGCTCGACTGCAACGATCAGGACGTACAAGGCGGCCGCTTGCAAGACCTGACGTTCGGCCTCAACTGGTACCTCAATCGGTTCACGCGATTCGAGTTCAACTACATCCACCCGATGCTTGACCGTCCAGTGGGGAACGACACCGACGCCGATGTCTTCGGAACGCGGGCGCAGTTTGACTTTTAGGAGATTTAACCGCTAAGGACGCCGGGAAAATGCTTAAACACCAAGGCACGAAGACATAAAGAGGTCACCAAGAAGACACAAAGCAATGACCGCCCGAGTAGTTGATCACCGCTTCTTCGCCATGGAATTCTTGGTACTTTCTTAGTGTCTTTGTGCCTCGATGGTTAAGCATTTCCACACGTTTCCTGGCGTCTCCTCTTACCGGCGAGGCACAACAGAACATGACAGACAACGACGACCCACGAATCTATTTCGCCGCCGAGCGGACGCTGCTCGCTTGGATCCGTACCGGGCTGACGCTCGTCGGCATGGGGTTCGTCGTCGCCCGATTCGGCCTGTTCCTGCGGATCGTGCGCAACGCCCCCGACGCCTCAGCGAGCGCTGGCTCGACGCTGATAGGCGTCGGTCTGGTCGTGTTAGGCTCGTTGGCGATCGGCATTGCGGCATGGCAACATGCCAAGTTTTGGCATGGCCTCGGGAAGTCTTACCAAACGCGCCCTGCGGTGATGCGGTGGTCGGTCGTCTTCGCCATGTTGATCGCGATGATTGGCCTGGCGCTGGGCGCGTACCTCGTCATCAGCGCTAATTATGCCGAAGCTGGCCGCACCGGTGCGGCCACCACGCCGTAGCGCCGTTGTAGTTCAGCTACTCCCCGCATTTCCTCGGCGCTCTTGGCGTCCTTGGCGGTTCAATTTTTTCGCCGACAAACTCCGTAACCTGCCATTTCCATTCGACTTGAAGAAGATACTTTACACCTCTCACGGCGCGCGTTAGACTCGCCCCTTCAGTTTGGTTCACCATGCGTTGGTGGTCGGCCGCAGCAATTGTCGCTCGGCCGACGCAACAGGGAACTCCGGTGCGATTCCGGGACGGCCCCGCCGCTGTGACCAGGCGCGATTCGACGGACACTTCTTCAGCCATTGCCGCTGGACTGGTCGCTTAAGCGACCAGTCCGAACCCGAGTTGGGCTCAACCCAAGCTCGGGTTCAACGCGGCGAGAAGGCGCGTTCCGTCGGAGCCTGGGAGTCAGAAGACCTACCAATGCATGAGTCGTGCGGTTCGCTCCTGCGAGGGACGGGCGGATTGCGAGTTGAATGGCCATTGACGGCGACTGGTGCGCACGCGATCCGTTGGTGCGCGGCAGACGTTGGCTAGCTTTCCATTTTGAATGCGTCGTTTTAGCCCTAATTTCGGGCTGAAATGCGCAGAAGCAGCTCCGTCGACGGCGATTCGGACGTACGTCTGATGTTTTACCCGCCCCTGCCCTCCGCAGATCGCCGCCGGCTCGCGCTCGGTCGCTTTGCGATTCGCTGCGCATCTCGCGCCAAACGCGGCTTCACGCTTGTCGAACTGCTCGTGGTGGTCGCGATCATCGGCGCCCTCGTCGCTCTGTTGTTGCCGGCGGTGCAAGCGGCGCGCGAATCCTCGCGGCGGTCTCAGTGTGCAAACAACCTGCGGCAGCAGGGACTAGCGCTGATCGGCTTTGAAGGCGAGCATCGCACGCTCCCCGCAGGTTGCCTGGGCTGCCTCGGAGATCCGAAGCGTTTCAATTCCTGGAATTCGCAGCTCCTCCCTTGGCTTGAACAGGCGACCCTCCGCAAGCAACTCGACTTCGCCGTGCCGTCGTATCTGGCGCCCAACATTGTCGTGGCTGGCTTGGCGGTCGACGTGTTCCTTTGCCCTAGCACGTTGGAGCAAGGGACGACGAGCGTCACCGGTCTCTGGAAAAAAGGAGCGTTCACCGACTACGGCGGCATCTACGGCGTCGAGGGCGTCGGCCGCGACTCGCTGGAAGAAAGCAATCAGCAGACCCTGGAACTCGCGTCGCTGGGCGTGATGGTCTACGACGATGCGACTGCCTATCGTGACGTCGTCGACGGCCTGTCGCAAACCGCGGCGATTGCGGAACTCACGCTGCGACGCCGCGGCGAATGCGAGTGGGTCAACGGGCAGAACATTTTCGCCCAAGAACAGGAGACGCCGATCAATGCTGCGTCTGGGCTGGGAAATGACATTGGCAGCCCCCATTCCGGCGGCGCTCAAGTCGCGTTCTGCGACGGGCATGTCGCGTTTCTAAGCGAGCAGATGGAACAGCAAGCGCTCAATGCGATCCTCACTCGCGCGGGGGAGGAGCCGCATCATGAATAGCGGGCGCCGACAACTTGTTCGCAGCGCACGCTTCGTCGCGACTGTCGTCGTCGCACTACTGCTGGCCGATTGCGCCGCCGCCGGGCCGGTCGATTCGTTTGACGACATCGAGTTCTGGGTCGGCGCCGGCAGCAATTATGCCGCCGTCGCGATCGATTGGTTTAAGGACTCAACCGACGAACCAGCGCTCGTCTGGGGCTTTCGCTGGGATGGCGCCGCGACGGGGCAAACGATGCTGAGCGCCGTCGTCGCCGCCGATCCGCGGCTCTTCGCCAAATCGGGGGGCTTCGGCGGCCTCGGCAGTTCGCTCTATGGCCTCGGGTACGACGACGGCGACGGCGAGTTCGCGCTCGATGACGACACTGTGTTCGACGAGTTCGGCTTCGCCGCGTCCGACGGTCCTGCCGACTTGGCCACGGCCTTCGACGCCGACGATCTCTATCGCGAAGGCTGGTTCCTCGGCTACTGGCATTACGGCCAGTCGGTCGGCAATCCGTATGCAGGCGGAAGCTGGAAGGCCGCACAAATGGGCATGACGGGCCGCACGCTCAACGACGGCGATTGGGACAGCTGGGTCTTTACCGAGTCGTTCTCCGCCATGCCGTTCGCCCAAAATCCGGTCGCGGCCGAACCGCCGGCGAGCGGCGACAACGCCGACTTCAATGGCGACGGCGTCGTCGACGGCGGCGACTTTCTCGCCTGGCAGCGCGGCTTCGGCATGATCGACAGCGTTGAGTTGGAACATGGCGACGCGAATCGCGACGGGCTGGTCGACGCCGCCGATCTGAACGCTTGGAGCGCCGCGT
>JBGSMO010000445.1:0-12186 GCA_041740115.1 Pirellulales bacterium | reverse complement strand
CAGCGGCGGCAAGCAGAATATGGCGGGCTGGGATCGGCTCTCCGCCGAACTGCGCACCCAGTTGGCCGGCCTCCGCGTGGCGCCGAACCCGCGAGCCCTCGGCCTGATGCTCGCCGCGTCGCTGCTGCTCACCGCGAGCATCGTCAGCTTGCTCGCCGCCCCGCAGCAGGTGGCCCAAGCGATGAAGGAGATGTTGAGCTTTTGAAAGACAAGGGATGCTAGTTGCTGGATGCTAGTGAGGAATCATCCCATCCAGCATCTAGCAACCAGTATCGAGCATCACCGCTTCCCCTCCCCCGTCACCCGAAACACCACCCGGAACGCCTGATACCCCGCTGCCAGTTTGTCGCCGTAGATGAAGGAGAGCTCATGTCGCAGCGCGTCGGCCGTTTCGAATCCGTCCGGCACGGCGTCGGCGTCGGTCAGTTCGGCGAGGCTCACCTGCTCGACCCGTTCGATGGCGACGTAGCCGGCGCCGGGGATGTAGCTCCGCTGGCCGGGGCGCATCATCCGCCATTTCCAGAGGCGAATGGTCTGCGTCTTCTGGCCGCTGCGGATGGCGGGGAGGAATTTTTTCTTGAACAACAACATGGGGGCTATCGTATCACCCCGGACGGCCCGGGGCGACAAAATCGGGTAGCCGTTCAGGCCGCCGGCGCTGCAGGGCCGATCGTGACGGAAAGGCCGCCGGCGGAGCGAGTTGCGGGCCGCGGCTGGCCAATTTCGCCCCCTTGCGGCGCACCCGGAGAGACCTATAATCCGGGGATGTTTCTGCTTCAGGGCAGCTCGCCCGTGCGGAACCGCGTCGCTGAAGATGGCGTGAGTAGCAGATTTTGCTGCGGGTGTAGCTCAGTTGGTAGAGCACGACGTTGCCAACGTCGTTGTCGTGGGTTCGAATCCCATCACCCGCTCTTCGGTAGCGGTTAGCTATCAGTTTTCAGCAGTCAGCCAGAGAAGGCTTTCTCCATGGCTGAAGGCTGGTCGCTGATCGCTAGCCGCTTTAGTTTTTTATCGCCAGTTTTTGATTGCCTGGGCGAGCTGCGAGCCGTCTCGCGCCGCGGCGGCGATCACGCCAATTTACGGGTATCAGGCGCATGAGTGCCAAAGAAGTTGAAGATTCGCAAGTCGACGACGTCGCCGTGGCTGACGGGGGCGAAGAGGCAGCGGCCGAGCGGCTGAACCTCGACGTCCAAATCGCCAAGCCGAGCGCCTGCGAGCGTCACGTCACCGTGACGGTTTCGCGCGAAGACGTCGATCGCTATCTCGACGAGGCCTACAGCGAGTTGATGGCCTCGGCCTCGGTGCCGGGCTTCCGCATCGGCCGGGCTCCGCGCAAGCTGGTCGAGAACCGCTTCAAGGAAGAAATCGGCGAGAAGATCAAGGGTTCGCTGTTGATGGACAGCTTGAGCCAGATTAGCGAAGAGCAGTCGTTCACGGCGATCAGCGAGCCGGAGTTGAACCTCGACGCGATCGAGGTCCCCAGCGAAGGGCCGATGGTCTTCGAGTTCGACATCGAGGTTCGCCCTGAGTTCGACCTGCCGCAGTGGAAGGGACTTACCATCGAGCGCCCGGTCCGCGAGTTCTCAGACGCCGACGTCGACGAGCACCTGGAGCAGATGCTGGCCCGCTACGGTCAGCTGGCTCCGCACGAAGGCGCCGCCGAGGCGGGCGACTTCCTCACCGTCAATCTCCGCACCACGGCCGACGGCAAACAGCTCGCTTTTGAAGAAGAGCGGACGCTGCGGATCCGGCCGACGCTCAGCTTCCTTGACGGCAAGCTGGAAGGATTCGACAAACTGATGGCCGGCGCTAAGGCTGGGGATAAGAAGTCGGGCAAGATCGAACTGACTCAAGACGCCCCGAACGAAGAGCTCCGCGGCAAGAGCGTCGAAGTCGAGTTCGAAGTCCTCGAAGTGAAGAAGCTCAAGTTGCCGGAACTAACCGAAGAGTTCCTGCAGGAAATGGGCGGATTCGAGTCGGAAGCGGCCCTCCGCGAAGCGATCAAGTCGAACCTGCAGCGGCAGCTTGAATACGAGCAGCAGCGCAATTCGCGTCAGCAGATCACCGCCGAACTGACGAAGAAGGCCGACTGGGACCTGCCGCCCGGACTGCTGAAGCGGCAGAGCGTCCGCGAGTTGGAGCGAGCCGTGATGGAGCTCCGTCGCGCCGGGTTCGCCGAATCGGAACTGCGGGCTCGCCAGAACGAGCTCCGTCAGAACAGTGCTGCCACGACAGCGAAGGCCCTGAAGGAACACTTCATCCTCGAGCGGATCGCTGAGGAAGAGAAAATCGACGCCGAAGAGGGCGATTTCGAGAAGGAAATCTTCCTGATGGCCATGCAAAGCGGCGAATCGCCGCGGCGCGTCCGGGCTCAGATCGAAAAGCGCGGGCTGATGGACATTCTGCAAAACCAGATCGTCGAGCGCAAAGTTCTGGAGAAGGTCCAGTCCGAGGCGAAGTTCAAAGACAAGCCGTACGAGCCGGGCAAATCGACGGTCGAGGCGATCTCGGTCGCCGCCGGCGGCGATGCCGAGGCCGTGCCCGCCGCCACTGAAATGGAAGAACCGAAGAAGGACAAAGCGTAGAATGTCTTAATCCCCCTCCCTTGAAGGGAGGGGCAAGGGGAGGGATTCCCGCGTTGGGCGAGCAGCCTACTGCCGTGCCGCTTGGTATAGGCGGAACCCCTCACCCGACCTTTCCCCTCGGGGGGAGAGGAGTAATTTCAAAGGAAGAGATGATGTATACGCCCATCGGTAGTTCCGCCCCCCATCTGGATCCCCAGCTCGCCGCCGCGATGCGCGACTATCAGCGTCAGCGGCAAATGACGCTCGGCGATCTGCTGCTCGAAAACCGCGTGATCTTCCTCCAAGGGGAGATCTACGACGGCAACGCGAATGAAATCGTGATGAAGCTCCTCTATCTGCAGAGCGAGAATCGTCGCAAGGACATTCATTTCTACATCAACTCGCCCGGCGGCAGCGTCAGCGCGACGCTGGCGATGTACGACACGATGCAGATGATCACGCCGCCCGTGGCGACCTACTGCGTAGGCTTGGCGGCGAGCGGCGGCGCCGTGCTTTTGGCTGGCGGCGAGAAGGGGAAGCGATTCGCGCTGAAGCATTCGAAGATCATGATTCATCAGCCGCACGGCGGCGTCGGCGGACAGGTCTCGGATATCGAGATTCAGGCGAACGAGATCATTCGCACGCGACACGCGCTCAATGAGATTCTTGCCAACCACACGGGCAAATCGCACGAGGAAATTGGCAAGGCCTGCGATCGGGACTACTACATGACCGCGCTGGAAGCGAAGGCGTTCGGCCTCGTCGACGATATCCTTATTAAGCCGCCCGGCAGCGAAGAAGCTGAGAGCGACGATTAGTCGACCTGTCTCCATTTTTGCACGATTACAGGATTTACTGAGATCAACAGGATTGGAGTAGCAGGTCGTTAAAGAGATCGCGATCGAGGGGTTTCCTTCGCCTTGATCCTGTCGATCCGCGTCATCCTGTTATCCTGTCCACCTTCATTGTGCTCAACGCATAACGGATTGCCCATCATGCCGCTCATTCCATACGTCATCGAAAAGTCGGGCCGCGAAGAGCGGGCGATGGACATCTACAGCCGGCTGCTGAAGGACCGCATCGTTCTGCTCGGCTCGGGCGTAAACGACGAAGTGGCGAACAGCTTGGTGGCCCAGCTGTTGTTCCTCCAGTCGGATGATCCGAAGGCCGACATTCACCTCTACATCAACTCGCCGGGCGGCAGCGTTACGGCGGGTATGGCGATCTATGACACGATGCAATTCGTCACCTGTGACGTGGCGACCTACTGCATTGGCCAAGCCGCCTCGATGGGCGCCGTGCTGCTAGCAGCGGGCGCGGCCGGCAAGCGTCACGCGCTGCCGAACGCGCGGATCATGATCCACCAACCTTCCGCAGGCATGGAAGGAACGGCCGAGGATATCATGATCCACGCCACCGAGTACCGGAAGACGAAGGAAAAGCTGAATCGGATCCTTGCCGAACACACCGGCCAGACGATGGATCAGATCGAAAAACACACCGACCGCGATCACTTCATGTCGGCCGCCGAGGCCCAAGAGTATCACATCATCGATCGGGTAATCTCGAAGATGGGCGTGCAGTAGCAGGCGCCGTCATTCTGAGCAAAGCGAAGAATCTGGTAGCTCGCTTGGGGCGCCAGATCCTTCGCTTTGCTCAGGATGACATCATTTCAGGGCGCGCGGCATACTCGCTAGGCGTGCTGGCGCCGCGGGCGAGTCCGCTTGACGGCGGCCGCCAGTTTTCTTATCACTCGGCTCGCAATTTCAGAAGCCGGATATCCTATGCGCGCAGGATGCGCGAATCAGGGAGCCGGTCAGCCGTTAGTCTGCTACGAGGCGAGCCACGGATGGCCAAGCCGAATTCAAATACTCCGCAGCTACTCGCCCTATTCGCTTGTCTGGCGATCTCTGCATTCGCAGGGTGTCGGCATATCGACAACGCTCAGGTCGACGTGCTGGAAAGCGAACTTCGCAAGCAGGAAGATTATATCTATGAGCTCGAAGAGTACCTGATGGAGTACTCCGAGAAGCTTCGGCAAGCCCGCGCGATGCAGTGCGAGACAGCGGTCGCGCCGAAGTCGGGCTCCAGCGGTTCAAGCATCGCGGAGCCGACGCTCGACGTCGATTCGGTCAAGCGGCCGACGCTGCCGATGAATGGTCGAAATAAGCTCGCCCCCTCCGCGAAGCCATCGTTGCCGGCTCCGCCCGCGACGACCGAAGCTCCGCCGGCTGGCGCCGAAGCGCTCCCGGCTGCGGAAGAACCAGCGACGCCGCCGGCGGAAGAGGTTGCTCCCGATGAAATGGAAGCCCCGGCGCTCGAGATTGGGCCTGGAGTTCAGGCATTGCCGTTTAAGAAGACGTTTGAGTCGGCGGAAGCGCCGCTCCTAATTCCCGATCCGATCGACTACCAGGCGGATGCCGATGAACTGGTCGCTGAAGCGACCAATCCGGCTGATACCAACAACGGACTGGCCGCTTCAGCGGCCAGTCAAGCGGTGGAGTTAAACGTCGCTGACGAGACAGCCGAGTCGACTCCCATCCTGGCGGCGCCGCAGGTCAACGCCGAGCGGCTGTCAGCCACCCATCTACAAATTCGCCGCATCTTTGCGGAACGCCCCGAGGCCGAAGGGAAAGCAATTTCAAGCTTGCTGATCGTCGTCGAAGCGCTCAACGCCACCGACGAACCGGTCGGCGCCGAGGGCGGGGCGTCGCTCATGATCATGACGCGCGACGACTCCGGCGCGATGCGCCGCGTCGAGCGTTGGGACTTCACGCCCGAAGAGACGGCGGCGGCATGGCAGTCGTCGCAGTTGGGCGACGGGCTTCATCTCGAATTGCCGCTGGCGAAGTCGCAACTTCCGGAAGGGGAGTTAGAGCTTTGGGCGCGCGTCGTTGGCGCTGATGGCCGGAAACTGCTGACGCAGGTTCCGCTTGAGCCGACGCAACTGGCGTCGATGGCGGACTTCAACGCCGAAGAGTCGCTGGCTGCTGAGGAGCCGCTCATGCCGACGCGCGTGGAGCCGATCGCTGAGCCGACGCCGAGTGACGAGCCAAGCGACAATCAGATTGTTGCGTCGTCGATCACTAAGACCGCGGCGGAAGAGCCGAAACCGACGTGGCGGGCGTCGTCAGTGAAGGTGAATGAGAATCGCGTTGAAGGCTTTGCGACGACGGCAGGCGGGCCTGTGGCTCGCGTGGCGTCGTCCGCGACGGAGTCGAGCGGCAAGCCGACTTGGAAGCGAAGTGCGGCCGCGGCGACCGGCGAGACGAAACGCGATTGGGCGCCGTTTCGGTAGTGCGCCGTCGTGCTTTGCGCCCGGTTTGAAGAACCGGGAGCTAATTTCACCGCGCGTGAAAAAGGCCGCAGAGGTCGTCCGTTGACGATCGCTCTGCGGCCTTCGTTTCTCAAGCTCTCCAGCCGCGCCATAGGGCGGGGCTGGGCACGCTTAGTTGAACTTCCCGATCTTGGCGATCAGGTCGGCGGTGCGGCAGCTGAACCCCCATTCGTTGTCGTACCAGCTGACGACCTTCAGCAGGTTGCCGTCCATCACCTGGGTCCACGGGCCCGCGAAGATCGAGCTGTGGGGATCGCCAATGATGTCGGTCGAGACGATCGGGTCTTCGGTGTAGCAGAGGATGCCCTTCAACGGGCCCTCGGCGGCGGCCTTCATCGCGGCATTGACTTCCTCGACCGTGACGTCACGCGACATCAGGGCGGTGAGGTCGACGACGCTGCCAGTCGGCACCGGGACGCGGAGCGAGATGCCGGTCAGCTTCCCCTTGAGGGCCGGCAGGACCAAACCAACGGCCTTGGCGGCGCCGGTCGACGTGGGAATGACGTTCTGGGCGGCGCTGCGGGCGCGGTAAGGATCCTTGTGCGGCATGTCCTGCACGCGTTGATCGTTCGTGTAGGCGTGGACCGTGGTCATCAGGCCCTTCACGATGCCGAACTTCTCTTGCAACACCTTGGCGACCGGGGCCAAGCAGTTGGTGGTGCAGCTGGCGTTCGAGATGCACTTCAGCTCGGGCTTCAGTTGGTCGTCGTTGACGCCGAGAACGCAGGTCAGGTCGGCGCCATCGTCGGCGGGGGCGCTGAGGACGACACGCTTGGCGCCAGCGGCCAAGTGGCTGTCGTAACCCGGGGCGCCATCCTTCGCACGCTTTGTGAAGAAGCCGGTCGATTCCACGACCACGTCGACGTTCAGATCCTTCCACGGCAACTTGGCCGGGTCCTTCTCGGCGAGCGCCTTGATCTTCTTGCCGTCGACGATCAGGTTCTGCTCGTCGTACTCGACCTTGCCCTCGAAGCGACGGTGCGTGCTGTCGTACTTCAGCAGTGTGGCCAGCATCTTGTTGTCGGTCAGGTCGTTGATGGCGACGACCTCGAACTCGCTCGGGCGAGCATGGAGGTTGCGGAACGTCAGGCGCCCGATGCGACCGAAACCGTTGATTGCGACGCGAATGGCCACGTGAGATTCTCCTTGGTTGGAAAGTCGATTGACTGAATATGGCGGGACCTGGCGGCGCCAGGCTTGATTCGGATTGAGACTGTTTCTGCCGCGGCCTGCTAGGCGATCGTCGCTGTCAGGTGAGCAAACGGGCGATTATACTGCTGCCGAAACGTGCGAACAACCGGGCGGTTTGGCGGCCGAATGGCCCCCGGTCACTGACCGGGTGGTAAATGGAGCCATTCGAATGACCCGTCCCGATCGTCCGACCTGGCAACTTCCCCCCGGGGTTTCCCGCGGATTGTGGGATTACGTCCACACGCCCCACATCGCCGACGACTACGACGATTACTTCGCATTCAACAGCCTCTTCGAGACGGATGGGGCCATTCTGCGGAGGCAGTTCGATCGGCCGGGGCTCGTCGCCGATTTGGGCTGCGGCACCGGGCGGGCACTCGTACCGCTGGTGAGGGCAGGGCATCGCGGGCTGGCGATCGACCTTTCCGACCACATGCTGCGGATCGTGCAGGGGAAGGCCGACGACGAGGATCTGCCGATTGACTGCGTGCGGGCGAATCTGGTGGAGATGGACGCGATCGCCGACGGGGTCGTCGACTATGCGATGTGCATGTTCAGCACGCTGGGGATGATCCGCGGCCGGGCGAATCGCCGGAAGGTGTTGTTCCACGCCCGTCGCATTTTGAAACCGGGCGGGCGGTTCGTCCTTCACGTCCACAACTACTGGTTCAATCTTCGGGATCCCGAAGGGCCGTGGTGGGTGATCGGCAACGTGGCGACGGCGCCGTTCCGCCGCGACATTGAGATTGGTGATCGCTGGTTTCCGTACCGTGGGCTGCCGAGCATGTTCCTGCATGTCTTCCGCTGGCGGGAACTGGCGGCGGACTTGCGCTCCGTCGGATTCAAGATCACCGAGCGCGTCGCCCTTGACGCTGCGCGACGCAAGCCGCTCGATCGACCGTGGCTGTTGCCGATGCTGCGGACGAACGGTTGGATCGTCACTTCTGAAGCGTAGCGGGCGCCGGCGGCGCCTGCCGTTTCCCCAAACGCGGCACATACCGCGGGATGCTCTGGCAATAGACCACATACTGATGTCCGAAGTGGGCGATCAAATCGCGCTCTTCCACGAGGGCGGCGGCCATCATGTAACCAGTGAGGACGACGGCGAACAATAAGTGTCCCGCCGTCATCGTCGGCGTCGCCCAGAATGCGAGCGCCCAACCGACGTACAGCGGATGACGGATGTGGCCGTAGAGAAGCGGCGTGCGGAAGGGGAGGGGCTCGTACTCGCGACATTGAAAGTGGAGCCACACCTGTCGCAGACCGAAAAGGTCGAAGTGGCTGATCATCAGGCTCACAGCCGGCACCATCAGCCAACCCGCAGCGAACAAGGCCCAGATCACGACGCGGCCAAGCGGATTCTGCACATCCCAGACGACGGCATCGATTGGTCGCCACTGCCACATGAACAGGGCCAGGACGATGAACGAGGCGAGCAGGTAGGTGCTCCGTTCGATCGGCTGTGGGACGATGCGGGTCCAGCGTCGCTTGAACGCCGGCCGAGCCATCACGGAGTGCTGAAATCCAAACGCTGCGAGCAGAGCCAGGTTGATGACGACGGCTGACTGCCAGGATCCAACGACCGGCGCATCAATCGACCATGGCGTCAGCACGTTGGCCGTGAACGCGCAGAAGTACGCGTAGATTGCCAGGAAGAGCAGGTAGCAGATCACTCCGTAGGCGAAGAACATCCAACGTTTCATGACTCGTTTTCCAGTAAAGTGCGGGGCGGTCGACGTCGTTCGCGCTGGACGCGGTCCCCTGATCAAGCTGATTCATCGGTTGCGAACTGCCAATTAGAGCGGCGAACGTTGCGGCTGGCAGGTTTACTTGTGGTACACTCGCGGGTTGACTTGGGGTCAACCGTTCGGTTTTCGCCGGAGTTTTTTGGCAAGTCGAAGCTAGAGCGTCGTAGGACTTTTTCAATGCCTTCCTCAACTCGACGCCGTCTGATCGAGGCCGCCGTCCGGCGCTTTTACCGCGACGGCTTTCGCAACGTCGGCATCGACCAGGTGCTCGCAGACGTCGGCATCAGCAAGACGGCGTTCTATAAGCACTTCGAGAGCAAGGACGAGCTGATGCTCGCAGCACTCGAGCTGAAGAACATTTGGTTGCAGGAAACGTTCCGCGACATGATTCGAAGTCACGGCGGACCCGATCCGGCGGCGCAGCTGCGAGGGTTGTTCGACGTTGTCGAGCGAGTGATCAATTCGGACGAATTTCAGGGATGTATCTTCGTTAACGTGGCGATGGAGTTTCCGCTGGCGCACGAGCCGGCGCACCTCGCGGCGGCAGAGCATAAGCGGGCGATTGAATCAATCGTCCGCGAACTTGCCACGGAGGAGGCGAATGCCGACGACCCCGCCGCGATGGCTCAGGAACTTTGCCTGATCATCGAGGGGGCGTATGTCACGCGACAGGTCACGGGCGATCCGCAGTCGATCGAAGTAGCGCGTCGCGTCGCCAATTCCGTCATCGCCGCCCGCTTGCAAGATCGCCACGGGGCCAGTCGCGACGCGTCGACAAATATAAGCGACGGTTCGAAGCGGTTGTTACTGACGAATAAATCGCTTTCAGGTTGACCGCCCGATCGTTTTCAAGACCTGCTGGTGTCGAGTCTCGACGTCGGCGACGTCTCCTGGCGTAATCAACGACTTTCGCGCGGCGTCGACGATCATGTCGGCCTGGCGGAGTACGTCTTGCCGGTCCTCTTCCCGATTGACCGATTCTGCGACGCGGACAAGTGCTTCCATCAGCCGGGCGCTCACGGCGGCGCTGCTGGCGCCATACTGGCGGATCTGATCGAATGCCGCGTTGATGACGCTATGAAACGTGTACGGCCGGGCAACGATCCGCAAACGATCCTCGTCGTCAAAGCGGAAAGGCGACGGAATGCCGCGCTGGGCGAGGTGAGCCGCCGCGGCGCCGAGACGATCGATGCAGACGAGCGCCGTGAAGGGATCGTTGATCCCCGGCGACAACGCCCGCACGGCGATCTCGACGAGGTCGTTGACGGCACACTCGACGTCTTGGCGCGGCGTGCGGCGGTTCTCCAGCAGGAATTTCTTGGCAATCGCTTCAGTCAGTTGCTTCTCGCCCCCACGGTCGTGCGGACTGACAAGGGCAATTATCGTCCCGCGCGTCACGAAGTCGCCGGGGCGAACGTTCAGATAGACCGTCACGTCAGATTCTTTCGTTGCTTTGAGCAGACCTGGACCGTCGATCGCCACGACGTAGCCAGCTTCCGTCGCCTCGACTGTCGCCCCCTTGCGCAGCGACTGTAGTTCTCCGTCGCTCGGTTTCCGTGGCGCTTTCTCTGTAGGTTTGCCGACGCGCTCCGGGAAGAGTCGATCAATCGTCTGCTCAAGTTCGCCGGCAATGCTGGCAACGACGTTCGAGGGTTGCACAGACTGTGCGACGTAATGAATGAAATAAACGACGATGCAGAGCGTGACGAGCGCCATCGCCATGGCGATGATTACCGAAAGGTGCGGGACGAAGAGTTCGCCGTCGTAGTCGTCAACCTTTCGCATCAGCAGGAGCGAATAAACGCAGGTCGCCAAGCAACAGCCGAGCGTCAGCTGCGCGATCGGCTGGCCCATGAAGTTCCGCAGCAGTCGCGGGCCCAGTTGCGATGCGGTGATCGACAGCGTCACGACCGTCGCCGAGAAGACGACCCCCGCCGTGGCGAGCATCGCGCTGCTCAGCGCGCCGAGAATCGACCGAGCCGTCGATCCGCTCGTCTTCAGCCAATCGGGTAGCTCCGACGAAATCGTCGAATCGACCTCGGGCAGCATGAATCCCAGGATCACCGCGATCGCGATCAACAGCGAGGGGATAAACCAGAGGCTCGTCCGAAAGGAGTCCCACAGATTGATCAGCCAAACTTGCATGCGAACCCTTAGGGGACGATGGCGTCAGCCTCGATTTCGATCAACGCGTCGGCGTCGATGAGGCGGGGAACTTCCACAATTGTCGTCGCCGGGCGGATCTCTGCAAAGACCGAGCCGTGGACGCGGGCGACCTCTTCCCACTTGCTGACGTCGGTGACGTACATCCGCGTGCGGATGACATGGCCCATCGTTCCGCCGAGGGCTTCGATCGCGGCCTGGATGATCGCCAGCGAACGGGCCGTCTGCTCGCCGAAGCTTTTGGCGTAGGTGCCGTCGGCGTTGACGCCGACGCAACCGGTGACGGCGATGTGGCTCCCCGAGCGGACGGCCCGGCTGTAGCCCATGATCGGTTCCCACTTCGACCCGCTGGAGGCGCACTGGCGGCCGGCCCGTTCTGCGACGGTGATCTTGATGTCGGACATGTTGGGGCTTCCTTGGCGAGGGAGCAGTGAAATACGAAATTGAACCACGACGACACGACGAACACGAAGAATAGCCGCCAGGGGATCACTTTTCTAGAAGCCGCGAGCTAGGCAGTTATTGGCGGTCAACCCAGGTGAAACCTTTCGCCGTTCTTCCGTCGTGTTCGTTGTGTCGTTGTGGTTTGTTCTTGGCGATCTTGCGGCAGCCTGAGGAACTCTACCAAAGGCGCTCGTTGACGGCAGGCATTGGGGTCGATTAGCCTGCATTGATGGTCAAAAAACCGTCCAGCCCCGAGCCCTCCCGTCGCTCCCAGCGGATGACCGTGCCGAAGTTCACGGCCCTCAAAGGGAGCGGGCAGAAGATTTCTATGGTGACGGCCTATGACTATCCGTTCGCACGGCTAGTTGACGAGGCCGGGGTCGAAGGGGTGCTGGTCGGCGACAGTATGTCGATGGTCGTGCAGGGGCACGAGAACACGCTGCCGGTCACGCTCGACGAGATGATTTACCACGCCGAGATGGTCGGCCGCGCGGTGAACCACGCGTTGGTGGTCGTCGACATGCCGTTCCCGAGCTACCACCTCGGCAAGTTCAAGGCGATCGAAAACGCCGGCCGCATCTTAAAGGAGACGCGTTGCCAGGCGGTGAAGCTGGAGGGGGGCGTCGAGCAGGCCGAAACGATCGCGGCGCTCGTCTCCGCCGGCATCCCCGTGATGGCCCACTGCGGCTTGCGGCCGCAGAACGTCCACCAACTCGGCGGCTACCGCGTGCAGCGCGAC
>JBGSMO010000437.1:0-2034 GCA_041740115.1 Pirellulales bacterium | reverse complement strand
GCCGGCGGAGGGGGCGTCGCATCAAGTTGCTTGCCGGCGGTCCGCGGCGGCGGGGGGAACGTCGCCGGCAGGGCCGGCGGTTCGGGAAATGCAGGCGGATTGTTGGCCAGAGGGGAAGACAAGCCGTCTGTTCCGATCGGCGAGGGAGGCGGCGCGACTCGTCAATTATAGCGGGGGAGCCGTTTTTCCCAGGCACGCGATGGCGAGACCGCGGCAGGTTTATCGAGCGGCGCCGTAACTTGGGCGGCGTATGCCGGTGAAATCGAGCGCCGAAGAGGGTCGCGACGGCTCGCGGCCGATTGCCAGGCCCCACTGGCGTCGCCCGGCAAAAGTCCATAAAATACCGGGCTACCTAGGCCGATTCACACGGCAGGAGTCGCGCTCGCGACCCGGGAATCAAGAGTTTTTTGCGTTGGGATAGTAGGTAACGTCATGGCGAAGACCGGCAAGCGGAAGAAGAAAGTGGAAACCGTGTTCCTCGTGTGCGAGGAGACGGGCGACTACAACTACACGCTCCGCCGCAAGTCGGGCGGCGAAAAGCTGAAGCTCAGCAAGTTCTGCCCCCGCTTGCGCAAGCACACGATGCATGTTGAGAAGAAGAAGTAGTTTTCTTCGTCGTTCTTTTTTGAGGGCGGTGGAGTTCTTGCGCGCCGCTCCGGCGGGTCGTTGACCCGCGGCTACCGGGATCACTACCCCGCGGCTGAGCAGGCGGAGCCTCGTCCATGCCTAAACAATGGCGCCTCGCCCCGCATGATCCGGCTCGCATCGCGGACTTAGAGCGAGCGGCCGGGGTGCCGGCCGTCGTCGCCCAGTTGCTCCTCGCCCGCGGCATTCACGAACTCGCCGCGGTCAAGCAATTCCTCGAGCCGAAGCTGAACGGCCTCCGCGACCCCGAGCTACTCCCCGGCGCCGCGCACGCGGCCGATCTCCTCTACGCGGCCCTCCAGGCAAAGCGGCGGATCACCATTTACGGCGACTACGACGCCGATGGAATGACCGCCACGTCGATCCTCCTCCGCTGCCTGCGGTTGCTCGACGCCAACGTCGATTTTTACGTTCCGCATCGCATCGACGAAGGGTACGGCCTGAACTCCGAAGCGATCGCCAAGCTTGCCGAGCAAGGCGCCGACGTCGTGGTGACAGTCGACTGCGGCATCTGCAGCGTCGCCGAGGCGAAGCTCGCTGCGGAGCTTGGGCTGACGCTGATTATCACGGACCATCACCAGATGGACGACGTCCTCCCTGCCGCGGCGGCGCTCGTCCACCCTGCCCTCCCCGGCAGCGACTATCCCTTCACCGGCCTCTGCGGCGCCGCGGTCGCGTTCAAGCTCGCCTGGGCCCTCTGCCAGCGGGTATCGGAGAATAAGAAAGTTAGCGAACGGATGCGGCTCTTCCTGCTGCAGGCCGTGGGACTCGCCGCCATCGGCACCGTCGCGGACGTCGTGCCGCTAATCGACGAGAACCGCATCCTCGTCCGGCATGGCCTGCAAAGCCTCACCGCCTATCCCACCGTCGGCATGACGGCCCTCATGCGACAGATCAAGCTCCATGAGAAGCACGCGCTGGAGTGCGAAGACCTCGGCTTCTCGATCGGCCCGCGCCTGAATGCGACTGGCCGCCTTGGTCAAGCTGAGCTGGGGATCGAACTACTCACCACCGACAGCGTAGTCCGGGCCGAGAAACTGGCCCAGTACATCGACGAGCTCAATCTAGAACGACAGTCGATGGAGCGGAGCATCCTCCGCGGCGCCGAGAAACAGGCCCGCGAACGCTTCGATCCAGCCCGCGATGCAGCCCTCGTGCTGGCCGACCACGACTGGCACCCCGGCATCATCGGCATCGTCGCCGGACGAATCGCCGACAAGTTTCACCGCCCCGCCATTGTGATCGCGCTCGACAAGCTCGGCGTCAAGCCGGGCATCGGTTCGGCCCGCAGCGTTCCAGGGTTCAATCTTCACGCCGCCCTTGCCGAGTGCGGCGAGTTGCTGGCGAGCCACGGCGGTCACGCCGCGGCCGCGGGGCTGAAGGTCGCCG
>JBGSMO010000524.1:0-13288 GCA_041740115.1 Pirellulales bacterium | reverse complement strand
TGCGAACGCGGCGGGCTCCGGCACGGCTCCGGCCGCGGCGACGGCGGCGCTGGAACCGTAGTTGGCCTTCCAGGTCGCGAGCGACGCGGCGTCGTGTCCTGGCTGGCCGAAGTTGCGCTGCCAGAGGAGGAAGTCGGCGCCGTCGACCTTGCCGCTGTTGTTGAAGTCGCCGGGCAAGCCGCCGCCGACGTACGTGACGGGGACGGTGATCAGGGCGCCATTGTTCAGGCCGAACTCAAAAACGAGATCGCCGTCGGCACCAGGGGCAAAGACCGACGAGTTGTAGGCGTTGCCGAGACCGATCGACGAACTGGCTGCAATCGTGGAACCATTCTCGCCGAGGAATTGCTCGACGAGTTGATTGGCGTTCGAGCCGCCAGCCTGATCCCAGCCCTCGCCAGCTGTGTCGCCGGCAACCGAGCCGCCGTCAAGGCCGTCGACGGCTGTGAAGTTCTGGTCGTCGAGGCTGTTCCAGTTGGCGAAGTTGAGGCCGCCTGCGGCGCTGCTGATGCGATAGTGGTCAATCGCCAGCGACGCCGTGGCAGTGTTCTTCAGGGTAATGGCGCCGGTCGACTTATTGACTTCGATCCCGAGAACCCCGCCCGGGTTCAGAACGTCTGGACCAAACACGGCGTGCGAGGTCACCTCAGCCGGCGTCAACGCATTGCTGTAGATGCGGAGTTCATTGTAGAGACCGTCGAAAATAGGATCGGGCCATTGGGCGCGACCGACGTAGTTGTTGACGTCAGTGAACGTACGCAGATCGAGCAGGTCGGCGATGGCGGCCGTATCGACGAGACTGCCGTTGAGGTAGAGCTTCATCGTGCCGTTTGGACCGTCTGTCAGATCATTGTGATCGTAGGTGCCGACGACGTGAACTTGCACATTGTTTTGGAAAGGACCCGCGAGCCCTGCCTCATCGGCGGGGCCGTTGGGTTCGTGGGTTTCGGTGGCGAGTCCGTTGTTCCAGCGGCCGGAGTTGGGAGAGATGTAGACGTAGGGAGAAGCGGAGCCGCTGGCGGAGGTGTCTTCGCCGTCGTTGGAGGCGCCGAAGTCGACGAAGCGTTGCCACGTGCGGGTCGTGGAAACGGTGGCCCACAATTCGATGCTGAGCGAGCCGCTTCCAGTGGTGGCGGCGGCGGAGATGATGCCGTTGGGAAGATTGACCCAGGCGTCTTCGGTGATGCCGCTGTTGGAACCTTGCCCTGTGTTGGCAGAAACATCGAGTTGACCGTTGGCAAAGACGGCGGTGGGCGCGCCGGCGTCCATCAGCGTGCCGTGGGCCCCGCCAACCGAGTCGCTAGCGTCCGTGGTGAAGCTGTAACGATGGGCGATGGCGGCTGCGGCCTGTTGAGGGCCGGCGGCGGACATAGCGCCGGTCAGGAGGAGCAAGGCTCCGGGAATTAAACGACGTTGCATGGCGGAACTCCGATGTATTTAAGCTTGGATGCGTATGTGAATAGGCGAGTAGGTGACGGGGACGCTGCTTAACCTCTGGCGACTCGACGCCGAGCGGCGACGAGGGCGAGGGAGGCGAGGCCGCCCAGGGCAATCGTGGCGGGCTCGGGGATGGCTGCGCCGAGGGCGGCGAAGGCGGCTTCGCCGTTGGCCGCGATGAAGTCGGCCTTGAAGAGCTTGAAGTCGGCGTAGTCGTTATCCTTGTCGCCGTCGAGGTCGCCCTTGAGGTAGGCGGTGACGGCAGGATCGGCGGCAAACGCCGTGAAGCTATTCGGCAGGAACAGGGCCCAATCGGCGGCGTTGACGATTCCATCGCCATTGAAGTCGCTGCGGGCCGGAGCGGTTCCGATGTACTGGATCTGCCCGGCGCCGGTCGTGCCGTCGCCCAGCGTGAAGGTGAAGGCGAGGTCTTGAACCGGGGTTTTCCGCCATGCGGCGCCGATGGAAACAGAACTGTTGCCGGCGATCGTGCCGCCATCGAGCGTACCGCCGGTGACGGCCTCGGCGATGTTCATACTGGTGGAGGAAGACGACGTCCATGTGCCGTTGGGATCAAAAACATTGGTGGCGTCGATGGATGTCCAGGTGGCGGGATTGAGGGCGGAGCCGGCCGAGGTGATGGAGTAACCCTTGACGTTGATGCCGCCGCCCGATTGGTTCGCCAGCGAAATGACGCCGGTGTCGCGGTTGACGGTGAGGACCGGCAGCGGCGCCGGCTCAGGACCGGCAGTGAAGGAAGCGGCGACTTCGGCGGCGGAAAGCGCCGTATCGTAAATGCGGAATTCGTCGATCAGGCCGTCGAACAGCGGGTCGCCCCACTGGGCGCGGCCAAGCCAGTTGTTGTTGTCGTTGATGAGATCGAGCAGCATGCCAGCTGGGACGGCCGCCGTCACCGGTGCGCCATTGTTGACGTAGAGGGTGATCGTGCCGTCAGGACCGGCGGCGGTATTCGTCTGGTCGTAGACCGCAACCATGTGGCTCTTCACGCCAACAGGCAACGGGAAGCCCGCGTAAGCGAAGTTTTCGGCATTTCCCGCGCTGTGGGCCGAGGCCCCAGCCTGCCCATTCCCATCGCGCTGAGGGACCATGATCACGTATTCCTGGCCATTGCCGCCAGTAGAGAAGTCTTCACCTCCCTCGCTGGTGCCGAAGTCAACCAAACGAGCCCAATTGCGATTCTCCTGCGGGGTGGCCCAGATCTCGAGCGTGACGGCGCCGAACGTGCCGGTGTTGACAGCTCCGGTAAAGACTCCGTTGGGAAGATCGACGTAGGCGCCGACGGTGGCTGGATTGGCGAAGTCCTGATTTGAATTGGCGTCGTTGTTCTGCGAGAGGTCGAGGGCGCCGCCGGTGTAGCTGGAGATGCCGGTGTTGTCGACGACGACGCCGTTCATGCCGCCGAGCGAGTCGTTTGCGTTGCCTTGGTTAAAGGTGTATTTATGCTTGGGCGCGGCCTCGACGGGAGCCGCCGCCACAGCGAGCGCGCCGGCGGCAAGGAGCAGCCGGCAGGCCGCCGATTTCGGAGAAAGTCCCACGGAGTTCATCAATCGTCCTCCTGCAAAAAGCATTCGAGAGAAGGTGCGCGAAATTGGTCTGGCGTGATGCGGGCCGCGAGGGCTCATGAAGGTTTCTTTCATGGATGATGCGTCCTAACCGAGTTGACGATGGATCGCGGCGACGCCGAAGGCGAGCGGCCGCGGTGTTGAAATCTGTTGTGAACGAACGATGAACAAGGCTGCGACGAGCACGAGGCTCGCAAGCGTCGCGGCATTCGGCTCCGGCACGGCGCCGGCCATGGCGGCGAAGGCGCCGGCGCCGTTGACCGCGTCGTAGTCGGCCTTGAAGATTCGGAAGTCGGCGAAATCGTTGGCGTGGTCGGCGTTGAGATCGCCGAGTTGGTAAGCCTCGGCCTTGCTCAAGCTGGAGAGATCGGCGTAGGCGCCGGCGACGAAGACCGCCCAATCGTCGGCGGTGAGGTCGCCGTCGAAGTTGAGGTCGCTGTGCGTGAACGACTGGGAGTTGTTGCCGGCGTAGCTGATGGACGCGCTCAGCGGCGAGCCGTTGACGAGGAGGCTGACGCCGAGGTCTTCGGTGGGGGAGCGTAGCCAGCCGCCGCCCGGCGACAGGACAATTTGCTGGCCCACGCCAAGCGTGCCGGCGTCGCCCGTGGTGACTTCATTGAAGGTGAGGTTGTTGCCCGCTGCGGAAACGATTTGCCAGGGATTGTTGACGTCGACGGAGCCGTCGCCGACGGAGTCGTAATTGCCGGTGATGGGAGTGAGTGCCGTCGGGTCGATGCTGCCGAAGGGCGAACTGATCGTCAACGACGTGAGGTTCACTGGCGATGAGGTGTTGTTCGTGAGCGCGATGGCGCCGGAGTCGCGATTGATGACGACGTTGATCGCGGCCGCGGGAACGATGCGGAAGATTTCGCCCTGACCGAGCGACGGGAAGAAGCTGTTGCCGAACTTGACCATGTAGAGGTTGCCGGCATTGTCCTCGGCAAAAGAGGTGAGGTACCGGATGTCGGCGCCGCCGCCGATGGCGGACTCGAACGCGGCGGTGTGATTTTGGAAGTCGTTGAGATTCGTGCCGTCGTAGTTGGCCGGCTGCGTGGCCGTATTGAAGATGCCGGAGTAAACGTTGCCGTTGATGAAGTCGGAAAAGAAGTAACGGCCTTGGAGTTCAGCGACGGGGCCGCGATAGACGTAACCGCCGGTGATCGAGCCGCCGGTGAGGAGCGTGGGGTGGGGGAGTGGATTGCCGCCGTGGGCGTAGTCGAAGATCGGGTTGAGATCGCCGGGAGAGCCGGGGCCGCCGATGCCAGGTTCGGGCGTGGCAATCGTTCCTTCGCGCGACGTCCAACCGAAGTTAAGCGGCGGGTTCGCCGGATTCGAGAAGAAGCTGCTGGGGATGAAGTCGACTTCTTCGGCCGTATTGAAGCCGACGTCGCCGATGTAGAAGTCGCCAGTTTGGCGATCGAACCCCGAACGGAATGGGTTGCGAAGCCCCATGGCAGCGACGCTGACTCCAGCGTGCGTGGCGTCTATCGCGGGCGTGGGGAAGCTGGCTGTGAGATCGAAACGCAGCATCTTGCCGTAAACGGATGTCGTACTCTCGATTAGCGCAGGGTTGAAGCCGGGATCGTCGGCCTGGGTGCCGCCGTCGCCCATCGTGACGAACAATTCGTTGTTGTTGCCGTTGGGACGGAAGTGGACTTCGTTGATCGTGTGGAAGACGTTGTTGAGGTTCTGATATTGCAAGAGGCGTCGCTGGAGCGTGGGCGTGCCGGCGATGACTTTGTACTCGTCGAGGGCGTTCGTGCCGTTGACGTTGGTGGTGGTGTAGAGGAGGCCGTTGGTTTGGTAATCGGGATGGAAGGTCATCCCGAGGAGGCCGCCGTCCGAGGTGATCGATCCGGTGACGTCGAGAAAGGTGCTGAACGTTTGCGTCTGGAGGTCGTATTTGCGAACGCGGCCGAGTTGATTGCCGCCGTCGTTGCGTTCGACAATGTAGAGGGAGCCGTTTTCACCGGGGGCTTGCATCATGCCGACGGGCTGGTTGAGACCGCCGACGACGCGCTCGACCGTATAGTCGGCGCACAGCGGGCTGCTCGCCAAGCCGATGAGGCCGGCGAGCGACGCAGCGGCGATGAGTTTCAAACGATGCATTCTGACTCCACGGACGAGGTGCTGCTTCTCTGTGCCGAATTCGATTCGCGATCTGTTCCGTCGGAAGGGGCGCCGCTGTCGACCGTGCCGTCCTGACTGCCCCCCAGGCAGACCGGCAACGGGTCGACAGCGGCCCCAAAAACTCTGCTACTTCAAACTGCTATCTCACAATGTTGCGGACGCTTTCACGGCGTTACTTCGTCGACTTGCGACGACGACTCGCCGCGACGACCGCCAATCCGCCGGCCGCAAGGGCGAGGCTGGCAGGTTCCGGCACCAGCGCGTCGGCGCCGCCGCGGAAGTTGGCCGTCACTTCATTGACCGACAACGCATGGTCGTAAATCCGGACTTCGTCGTACCAACCGTCGAACAACGAGTCAGGCCATTGCGAACGGCCGAGCCAGTTGTTGTTGTCGGTCATCGCGGCGATATCGAGACCGGCGGCAATCGGGTTCGAACCGATGAACGAACCGTCGACGTACAACGAAATCGTGCCCGGCAACCCGCCGCTTTGGTTGTACACCGAGACGACGTGCGTCGTCTGGGTCGTCGACATCGCGGAACCGAAATCGACCAAACCTTCCGCATTGACGCCCATGCGATGGGTCGTCGTGCGAAGGAGTCCGTTCTGGCCGTTTTGCGGAATCACCTGGATGTAGTCGGCGTTGTTCGCGCCCGGTGAAACGCCTTCGCCGTCGTTGCTCGTGCCGGCGGAGAACAGAGCGGCCCAGTCGCGGTTTTCGGCCGATTGGGCCCAAATTTCCACGGTTAGCTGGCCGGCCGTCCCGCCGCTCGTCGCGGCCGTGACGATGCCGTTAGGCAAGTCGACGAACGCGTCTTCGACGATGTTGTTCGAACCGTTGCCGACGTTGGCGGACACGTCGAGCTTGCCGCCGGCGAAGACCGCCGTCGCCGCGCCCGCATCGACCACCGTGCCGTGGGCGCCGCCGACCGAGTCGCTGGCGTCGCCCGTGAAGCTGTAACGATGCCGCAGAGCGGCGTCAGCGGTTGAACTCAGGGCAACAACCATGCCGATTGCCAAAAACCACCGTTGTCGTCTCATTAGATCCTCCCTCAGAAAAGTAAAATTGACCCGTAGCTTGAACTGAAAAATGACGCACTTGCTGACGTTGCCTCGTCTCTTTTCGCTGTTGCCCAACTCCGTCGGCGTTGGCGGTTCCTAGTCGCCGCTGCCGCTTCGATCTCCGCGCCGACGTTCAGCTGGCGATCGCTCTCCGCTTCCCGAGCCCAAGCACGGCGAATCCCGCCGAGGCAAGGACGAGCGAGCTCGCCTCCGGCACGGGCGTGTAAACCACCTCGAACACGCGGTACGAGGCAGTCGACGTCACGTCGGGGTTCCCTTGCGTGTGGGGCCCGTTCGTGGCGATGCCGCCGAAAATGAAACCGAGCGACGTCTTCCCCGTTAGCTGGTCGAGGTCGATGACGCCGTTTTCAAACGTCGGAATCCCTTCGGCTGCAAAGAACTCGGCGTTGGCGCCGAAACGCCATGGCTTGCCTTGCGAGTCGAAGATCTCCGGGAAGAAGCCCAAATGATGCTGGCTGTAGTCGCCATTAGCGTCGATCACGATCGAGGTCATGTCGTTCACGAACGGCATGCCGTCGTCGGTCACGACTTGGCCCAGCGCCTCGTCGTAGTACTGCAGGCTGATGCCGCCGAAGAGGACTTCGTGCATCGAGCCGGTCGTTTCGGAATACATTCCTAGCTTCGCGGAGTGATAACCGTTGAAGCCTTGCTTGAACGTGTCGGCCGCGTTGGGGTCGGCCATCGTCGGAATGCCGGCGGCGTCAATCTCTACCGGCACGGTCCAGATGCCGAAACTGGAAGTGAAGACGCCCGACAGAACGACGAGACCTTCTTCGACGCCCCCCATGCCGTCGGGCTTGAGCCGCGGAACGACGTTCAGGTCGCGGCGGCGGTAGGCCGAGACGATCGGAGTTTGTGTTACGTCGGCAATCGCGAGCGTCGTGCCGTCGTCGACAATGTCGAAGCTCCGCACTTGCCGGGTGTATGCTCCATCGGCGCGAGCGCTGTAGGGGCCTTCAAAATCTTGGCCGAACACTAAGTGCATGCGGCCTCCCATTTCGTACATCGCCCCGCCGGTGACCGAGGCGACCGGGGTTTCAAGCTGGCGAATATGATCGACGGCTTGCCCCGAACCCGTTTGCACCCAGTCGACAACGCCGGGCAGGTCGATGGCCGTCAGCAGGTCGAACGTCGTGAACTCGTTCGCAGGATTGAGGCCGTAACCGCCGCTGACATAGAGACGATCGTCGATCTGCGTGAACTGGTTATTCGTCGCCGAAAGTGAAGCGATCTGGAGCGGCGTCAGGCCGGAACTCGGGTCGGTCACGCCGGTCGTGAAGTCGCCGAGCGAGCGATGCCACGACTGTTTCGCCACTGGGTCTATTACCCACACATGGCGGTTCTGCGTGGCAAGCGGGAAGCTTCCCTCGCCTGATTCTTCGAGATCGTGGACGCCGTTGCTGCGGCCCGACAACAGAACCCACTTGCCGTCGTATTCCGCTGCGGCGTAAGAGTGCAGCAGCGGCATCTCCGTAACGCCAAAATCGACCTCGCGCAATTCCATCTTGTAGGGAACGTTTCCGGCCAAATCGATCGGCGTCGTCGTGGGCGTTTGGTGCGCGCCCCACGCCGCGCACGGCGCGCCGAGCAGGGCGGCCACGCCGTAGAGCCATTTCAGATTATTCGTGCGCCGTATCATGTGTCGTCATTGTCCGAAATCAGAAGCTGTCGCGTCTCGGTCGCGAAAAACGCCCTCATTCGAGGCCTAAGGGCGTTGGGAACATTCTTGATGCTTCAGTGAAAAGTGCCGCCAAGCACCGCTGAAAAGTGAATCCTGCCGACCATTCGCCAACGGCGCTGGTCATCCTGCCGCCTACGCCGCCAATTCCACCTCCACCGCGGTGACCGACGCCGCGGGAAACTCCCAGACGCCGTCGGCCGCCAGGCGCCGCTCCTTGATTTGCATCACTTCGCCGCTGTTGAGGTCAGAGACCTCGATCATCGGATCGTCGGCGATTTCAAACGCCGTCGCTTTGGCGACGTTCGCGCCCGGAAGATCGAGCCGCGTCGCCACGCTTCGATCGCGATTCGTGTTCACGACGTGAAGAAACAATTTGTTCCCCCTCCGGCTCGCGACCACGTCGAGCCCGTCGGGCGTCGCCGTCACGTCAACCGCTTGCTCGCCGATGTGATGGCGATAGAGCTTCATCACCCGCGCCACCGGCATCAGGTACGACCGGCCATGCGGCACGGGAATCATCACGGCATTCACTTGCCAGCGCGTGCCGCAGAAATCAGCCGCTGTGGCAATCTTCAGCACGTCGCCGTGACGTTGGTGATTGTTCAGGATTCGCCCGTACGACACGCCGGTCGCCCAAGTCGAGAGGACGTCGCACCGATCGCGTCCCGGAATGGCGAAATGGCACTCGGTCATGGCCAGCGGGACGTCGCGACCGCCGAGGCTTTCGCGAGTTTCGCGGATCTTGGCGTCGTTGATGCGCCAAGCGTTCATCAGGCAATCCCACGTCGCTGCCGGATCGCGTCGATAGAGCTCGCCCTTCAATACGGGTTCTTTGCCGTTGTCGGGGTTGAACATTTGGTGAAACGCAAGCAGGTCGACATACTCGCCCGCCTGTTCGTGCATGTCGGCGGCCCAACCGGAGTCGCCCCAGCCAATGACCTTGATCGACGGATCGACGGCCCGCATCGCCTTGGAGAACTCGATCGTCTTCGCAATCGTCTCGGGTTTGTCAAAGCCGCGATCGTCATACGACGTTTCGTTGCCAAGTTGCCAGTAGCGGATCGTCAGCGGATCGGCGAACCCGTGCCCGCGGCGTTCGGCGTTGTCGGGATCGTTGCAGTAGGCGACCCAATCGGCCGCTTCCTGCGCGTCGCCCCAACGGATGCTCCCCTTCGCTTCACGATATTGGCGGCGTCCGTCCCCCTGAAAGTTGACGCACATCAGCGGTTCGGATTTCACCTGCCGGCAGAAATCGATGAACTCGGCCGTGCCAATCTGATTCGACTCGAGGCCGCCCCACATCAGGTTGATCATCGGGGGACGCTTGTCGCGCGGGCCGACTCCTTCGCGCCAGCGGTAGAAGTCGGTGAAGATGCCCCCCCAGCGCATCATCGTGGGGGCGAGCTCTTGCGTCGCTTCAATCAAATCGGGACGCCAGCAGTCCTGGAGGTGGTCCCACGACGCCTCCACGGAGCTATCGGTGACGCCGAGCGGCTCCATGAACTGCATATAGAGATAAGGAGAAAGCTCGAATCGCGGAGCCAGGTCGACTTGCAGCAGCGCAGCGTCGGCCGTCGCGGCGGTGGCCGGGCGCGCACCGACGAGCGCCGTCGCGGCGGTTCCGACAACCAGCGACTTCACCGCATCGCGGCGGGTGAGATGCCGACTCATAGGGGCTCAACTAACTGGCTTCTGACTGAACATGCCAACAAGACGACAGGTGACTACATGTCGTCGCCAACGCTGGATGATCAGCCGAAGAAAAGGACTACGAGAACTGCTTGAACAAGTTTGCCGCCGCCCGTCGAACGTCGCGGCCGGAGCCGCAGCCGTGATAAGTAAGACTTCCCTGCCGGCCGCGCGAACGCAGTTCCTGGCCTCTACTTGTTCGACGTTGAGTCCATTCTGTTTCTCGCCCCAAATCCCAACAATGAGATGGAGCGTCTCTCTTGCTGAGATATATTGCTTAGTCAAATTGAGATATATTCTGAAAGCGTTTCCCTTGGTTTGCCGGCAGCTGCCGACTAGAATTGAGAGAGGATGGCCGCTGTTTCCCATGCTAATGGACTATTTGCGGCAGTCCTTTGAGAATGGGCGGCGGCACTCTTTTCGCCCGTTTTGCACGATTCTTGTCGTACGCACTTGAGAACATTGTTGCTGGCGGTCGCCCCTTTTATTGGCGATGCCTGCGTCGTTAAGCGGAAGTTCGCCCATGTCTGAGCGCCTACGCGTCGCCCTCGACATCGAAACGTCGCTCGTCTATGGACGGCGGCTGTTGGAGGGAGTGTCACGCTATCTCCGAGCCAATCGCCCCTGGTCGATCTACATCGAACAGCACGAGCTTGGCAGCGACCTGACCGGCTTCCTTAAACGGTGGAACGGCGACGGCATCATCACTCGTCAAGCGAGTCCCGAGTCGGTCAAGCTCCTCAAACGGCGCCATCTCGCCGCCATCGATCTCAGCGATATTCACCCCCACCTCGGCCTGCTTCGAATCGTCTCGGCGCAAGTGACGATCGGTCGACTAGCAGCCGAGCACTTGCTCGAGCGAGGATTTGAGCATTTTGCCTGCTGCGGTTTTGAGGGCGAACACTGGTCGCAGCGGCGCCGCGACGGCTTTATCGCCGAAATTGGACACGCTGGCTTCCAGACCAGTGTCTTCGAATCGCCGCGGGCCGGTTTGCAAGTATGGAAACGAGATCAGCAACGATTGGTTGAATGGATCAATTCGCTGCCGCGCCCGGTTGGCGTCTTCGCCACCAATGACATGCGCGGGCAACATGTCCTCGACGCCTGTGCGCGGCTTGATCTGGCGGTACCGGAACAGGTGGCGGTGCTTGGCGTCGACAACGACGAACTGGTCTGTAATCTCTGCAACCCGCCGCTCTCGAGCATCATTCCGAATCCCGAACGGATCGGCTTCGAGGCGGCCGGCTGGCTCGATCGGATGATGCAAGGCGAAACGCCGGCGGCCCTCGATATTGAAATTCCGCCGCTGGGGATCGCGGTGCGTCAATCATCCGATGTCTTCGCGGTCTCCGATCCCACGCTCGCCTCCGCGCTCCGATTCATTCGCGAACGGGCCTGCGACGGCGCCACCGTCTCCGATCTGCTCGCGCATCTTTCAGTCTCACGCAGTTGGCTGGAGCGGAACTTTCGGAAGCTGCTGAATCGTTCGCCGCAGGCGGAAATTCGGATGGTGCAGATCAAGCGGTGCAAAGAATTGTTGCGGACGACCAATCTCTCGCTGGAGAAGATTGCCGGACTCGCTGGGTTCGAGCACCCCGAATATATGAGCGTTGTCTTCAAGCGCGAGACGGGACGGACGCCAGGACAGTATCGAAGCAATGGCGCCGGTCCGAATGGCGGCAATAGCAATGGCAGCGTCGGCAACGGTGGCGTGGCCGTCGAAGTGAAGAAACGAAACGGCGTGGGAATATGAGCAGATTGCGGCGCCAATTCGATGGAAGGCCCCTGACCAGGCTCGCGTTATGCGCTGCTCTGATCGCCATCGTCAGTTCGCCACTGCAAGCTTCCGCGAAGCCGGTCGATTTCTCCCGCGAGGTGAAGCCGATCCTCGCGCGGCGCTGTTTCGCCTGCCACGGTCCTGAGTCGGGGGAGGGGGGCTTGCGGCTCGATGGTCGCGAGCACGCCTTGGCGGAACTCGATTCAGGGCTGCTGGCGATCGTGCCGGAGGACGCCGCGTCGAGCGAGCTGATCGCGCGGGTCACGGCCGAGGACGAATCGCTGCGGATGCCTCCCGAAGGGAAACCGCTCTCCGCACAGGAAGTCGACGTGCTGCGGCGGTGGATTGACGAAGGGGCCGAATACCAGAAGCACTGGGCGTTCGTACCGCCGGTGAAACACGAGCCGCCGAGCATCGTAGGTGCGAACCAATCGTGGGTGCGGACGCCGATCGACGCCTTTATTCTTGCTCAACTCGAGGCGAACAACCTGTCGCCGGCGCCCCGCGCCGACAAGCGCACGCTCTGCCGTCGCGCGTACTTCGATCTCACCGGCCTGCCGCCGACGGAGCAGCAACTCGAAGAATTCGTCAGCGACCAGTCGCCTGACGCGTGGGAGAAGTTAATCGACCAGCTCCTCGCTTCGCCTCACTACGGCGAACGCTGGGGCCGGCACTGGCTCGACCTCGTCCGCTTCGCCGAGACGAACAGCTTTGAGCGCGACGGCGGCAAGCCGAACGCCTGGAAGTACCGCGACTACGTCATCCGCAGCTTCAACGACGACAAGCCGTACGACCAGTTCGTCCGGGAACAACTCGCCGGCGACGAGCTCGACGACGTGACGCACGATTCGATCCTCGCCACCGGCTACTACCGGCTGGGGATCTGGGACGACGAGCCGGCCGACGCCGTCCAGTCGCGCTCCGACGAGATGGACGACCTCATCGCCACCACGAGCCAGGCATTCTTAGGACTCACCGTCGGCTGCGCGCGGTGCCACGATCACAAGATCGACCCGATTCCGCAGGTCGACTACTACGGCATGGCGGCCTTCTTTGGCGACGTCACGAGCTACGGCGACCGCGGCGATCAGACAGGCAACAACCAGTGGGATCTCAGTTCGCCCGAAGACGCGGCCCAGCGGCGCGCACTGAAAGAACAGGAACAGCTCATCGAGCGCGAGAAGTTCTCGATGGAAGAGGTCGGGGTGAAGCGGATGGAAGCGCCCGACCAGCGGCGGAGCGAGACGCACGAGCGCGACGCGCTGCTCAATGAGAAGCTGAAGGAATATCTCAACGCGTCGGAATGGGCCCTTTATCAGGAGACGCTCGCGCGGCTGAGGAAGGCGCGGCGAGAACTGCGGAAGCTGGGCGAGCCGGAGGCGGCGCTGGCGCTAGCCAAGTGCACCGTCCCGCCGGAGCCGACGCACCTCCATGTGCGGGGGAATCCGCACGTGCCAGGCGAAGTCGTCGAACCTCACTTCCCGCAGCTCTTTGGCGCCGCGGCGCCTTCGATCCCTGAGGCTCCGGAAGGAGCGCGCTCGGCGGGCCGCCGGAAGGTCCTCGCCGACTGGATCGCGTCCGATAAAAACTTGCTCACATCGCGCGTGATCGCCAATCGGGTCTGGCAGCACCATTTCGGGCGGGGGATCGTCCGCTCGGCGAACAATTTTGGCGAGCTCGGCGACGTGCCGACGCATCCGGAACTCTTGGATTGGCTCGCGATCTGGCTTACCGAACACCAGTGGCGACTGAAGCCATTGCACCGGTTGATCATGACGTCGAGCGCCTACCAGATGTCGAGCCAGGCCGACGAAGCGGCGCTCGCCGTCGATCCGCTGAACGATCATCTCTGGCGCTTCGACCTCCGTCGGCTCGGCGCGGAAGAACTCCGCGACGCGACGCTCGCC
>JBGSMO010000521.1:0-2496 GCA_041740115.1 Pirellulales bacterium | reverse complement strand
TCATCGTCGCCGGCCGGCGATGGGGCGACGGCGGGGCCGCCTACCTTGATCGGGGCGTGGAGGCGGATCCCTTCGCTCTCACTCTCAACAGGCTCGGCGCTGGTCTCCACCGGCAAACTCGGAGTGGCCGAGGCGAGCGGCAGCGCCGGTCCGGCGTCGGCGGGCGCGAGCGCCGGAGCATTACTCTCCGGCAACGTCGGCAGCGTGGGGAATTGCGGTTCGGAGAAAGCCTCCGCAGCGGCCTGCTGGCGATCCAAACCGCTCGAGCCGGCGGGACGCCATTTTCCGGAAGTTGCCGGTGGCGCCGGTGTGTTGGAGGCGACGCGATGCGGCTCCAGCGTCGGAGCGGGCGTCGCGGTCATTGTCGGGGCCGGCGTCGGCGTGATCGGTTCTGGCAGCGTTGGCAGTGGCGACGCTAGAACTGGAGCAGGCGTCGCGGCGTTCGGCGCCGTCGGAACGATTAAGACCGGCGTCGGAGTGCGCGACGCAGTGTGCGCAGGACGCACGTCAGGCAAAATGCCGCGCTGTACCATCGAGGCGATCGTCGCATCGAGGCTGCTCGTCTGCGGCGTCACTCGCGAGGAGAGCGTCGAGGGCGCGTGGAACGACTCGTCGCCCGCGGCCAGCGGCAGCGAACTTGCGAAAACTCCCGCCGTCGCGAGCAAGCAGCCGGCACGAAAACCCCTCAACGCATATCGCGAGCGCACCGTCATCGTCGTTCCCCCCTCGAACTTCACCCCAATCAATGCGCGAGGGCGCCACGGCAGACGAGTCGCCGCCGTCGGCAAGCAGTCGACGACAGCGAAGCGAGTATTTGCCGACGGCCGAGCCCTCGACCTGTCGTCGCTCCTGAGAACGACGCAGCACGAGCGCGGTCGCGCAACGGGACATGGTGTTCCCGCCCCATTGGTATCGGGCGACGGCGGCCTGAAGTTCAGCCAGATTGCCGCAGGGAGTTCAGGAGTTACAGAGAAGTAACGCCGAAGGCGACCAGATGTTCCCCCTCCCTCGAAGGGAGGGGGTAGGGGAGGTATTCAAGACTTTTCTAGCCTGTTTTTGGCTCGCAGTCTCGCCAGACTGCCAAAATCCCTCACCTAGCCTCTCCCTGCGAGGGAGAGGGATAAATGTCGCCGCTCGCGGCGATCTATTTTACCGCCGTGTCGCCCGGTTGCGTCGCAATGCTAGCGGCCGGCGCTGGTCCGACGATGCTATCGGCATAAGCTCGCCACGCTTGCACGTCGTTCCCCAGTTCCTGGTCAGGCGCCACTTTCTTCATCGCTTCGACGCCGGCGTACTGCAGCGCCGGGTCGCGATCCTTCAGCGCCGCGGCCAGGCCAGCGACGCTTTCCTTCGTCTTCATGGCGCCAAGGGCCTTGACCGCCGCCAGCCGCACGTCGAGATCGGCGTCGGCCCCGACGAGCTTGGCGAGCGGTTCGACCGCCTTCGGTTCCTTCCGTTCGCCGAGCAGCCGACAGCAAGTCACCTTCACGTCGCGGTCGTCGTCTTGCAAGCCGGCCAGCAGCATCGCGCTAGCCATCGGCGTCTCAAACTCGGCGACCGTCTCTTGAATCGCACGGCGCACGATCGGATCAGGCTCGGTCCGAATCTGCAGCGCGAGCTGTTCACAAGCTTTGGTTTGCGCTTCGCTGTCCTCATCCCGGGCGCGAGGGCCCATCTCGCGAATCGAGGCGGCCCGCATCCCAGGCGTAATGATCGTCGTCCGGTCTTTCGTCGCGCCCCAGGGCCAAAGCTGGCAACCAGTGGTAGCCCCCAGCAGCAGCGCAGCGACCGCCGCGGGCCAGGCGACGCGGCAAGTTGTGGTCAGCAGTCTCGTCGACATCAGGAATCGGCGGGAGTTGGGCATCGGTGGACGGAAAAGGAGCACATTCACGCAGCGAGCCGGCGGACCGTAGCAAAATGGCCGCGGAGGTGCCAGGGCAGGTTTTCAAGCGTGATCCTGAGCGGAGCGAAGGATCTAGCGCCAAACGAGCGGCCAGATTCTTTGCTGAGTTTACCCTGAGGGGGCCGAAGGGCTCAGAATGATGGAGACTCTCCTGTGGCTGAACCACGCCCTGTTTAGAATGGCCAAGCATGCACGTTGAACCTCCGCCATCGCCGAACTCCCACCGTGCAACGCTGGCATTACTGCTTACCGTCGTCACGTTAACGCTGCTAGCGAGCCAGCGGCTGCAGGGCCTCCTCGCCAACACCGCCCTCCTCGCCCTCGGCACGCTCGCCATCTCCCTTCCCTTCGGCGCCCTCTTCGGCGTCGCCATCGCCAAGATCGAGTTCCCCGGTCGCCGTCTCTTGGCATTGCTGCTTGCCGCTCTCTTATTCGTTCCTCTCTACGTCCAGGCGGCGGCCTGGAACGGCGCCCTCGGGACCGGCGGTTGGCTGACGCAATGGCTGGCGGGCGAGACCTACGCGAAGCCGTGGCTAGCCGGCTGGCAAGGAGCGATCTGGATCCACGCGATGGGCGCCGTGCCGTGGATCGCG
>JBGSMO010000520.1:0-13229 GCA_041740115.1 Pirellulales bacterium | reverse complement strand
GGCTGGCGGCTGCGCGAGGGGAGCGTCGCCACGCCGAGCAGCGGCATCGGCGGGCCGGCGCCGCCCGGAAACGTGAATCCCGCGTACGAGTACTTCCATCAGGGACTGGGCCCTGATCCGAACTTCCTGGGGAATTCCGTTACTGGCGGATACGTCTATCGGGGACCGGTGGAGGAACTGCAGGGGCGCTACATTTTTGGCGACGCGGTATCGGGCCACGTCTGGTCGTTCGATCCGGCGAACCCCAGCGGGACGGTGCAAAACATGGACGCTCTGTTCGCTCCAGACGAGGGACAGATCTTTAGCGTCACTTCGTTCGGCGAGGACAATCAAGGCAACCTGTTCGTCGTCGACGGCACCGGGCAATTGTTTCAGGTGATGGAGAACTTCGACGTGACGCTGACCGTGAACCGTGACACCGGCGCGATGACGCTCACCAACGATACCGGCGTAGCGACGGGGATCAAAGCGTACTCGATCGCGTCGAGCATGGGCGCCGTGAACGCGACTGGCTTTCAGACGATTGTCGGCAACTTCGATGCTCCTCCTGGCGGAAACGGATCGATTGATCCGAACGACGATTGGCAGGTGACGTCGACGGCGGGGGACCGGGCGTTCTTTCGCGAGGCGTCGCTGGGAGATGGCGGCACCCTAGGCGTGGCGGCGCAGCTTGATCTGAGCGCCGGCGACGGGTGGATTCGCTCGCCGGTCGAAGACTTGGCGCTCTCGATCACGCTCGCCGACGGCAGCATCGTCGCCGGGACGGTGGAGTACGTCGGCAACGGCGGCGCGGCGTTCACGCGGAGCGATTTGAACTTCGACGGCGAGATCACGCTGGCCGATTGGAGCGTGTTTCGGAGCTTCAATCTCACGAGCCTGACGGGGTTGAGCGACGCCGAGCAGTATGGCCGCGGCGATCTCAATGGGGATGGGGCGAATAACTTCAACGATTTTCGGTTGTTTGAAGCCGACTACGATGCGGCGAACGGGATGGGAGCGCTGGCGGCGGCGACCGGCGTGCCGGAACCGAGCGGCGTTTGTTTGGCTCTCGTGTTGCCGGTCGCAGTGGCGGCGCGTCGACGATCGTCTTGTCGTTGGCAACGCCGCTGCCCAATGATCTGATCTAATCCGCGTCTTCCGTGTAATCCGCGGTTTTTTACTCGATCTTGCCCAAATAATCGGCGCTTTTATGACGCGTACCCGGCTGCTCAGTTCACTGTTCCTGTATGGATTGACCGTTATCGGGTGTGCGCTGTCGCACGACACGGCACTGGCTGCCGACGAATCGTTCCCGGTAGAGATTCGCGTCGACGCCGCGGAGTCGCAGGGCCCGCTCCGTCCCATCTGGCGGTTCTTCGGCGGCGACGAGCCGAACTATACCTACATGAAAGATGGCGAGCGGCTCCTCACGCAGCTTGGCGAACTGCGACCGGGCGAGGTTTATTTTCGCACGCACAATCTCCTCACGAGCGGCGACGGCACGCCGGCGCTGAAGTGGGGGAGCACCAACGCCTATTCGCACGACGCCGACGGCCAGCCGGTTTACGACTGGACCGTCACGGATCGAATCTTCGACACATTGCTTGAGCGCGGCGTAAAGCCGTATGTGCAGATCGGGTTCATGCCGGAAGCGCTGTCGATCAAGCCCGATCCCTACCGGCACGAGTGGCGGCCCGGCCTGCCGTACGACCGCATCATGACCGGCTGGCGCTACCCGCCGAAGGATTACGACGAGTGGCGGGAGCTCGTTTACCAGTGGACGAAGCACTGCGTCGAGAAGTACGGCACCGACGAGGTGAATCGCTGGTACTGGGAAACGTGGAACGAAGCGAACAGTCTCCCTAACGGTTACTGGGGCGGGACGCGCGAGGAGTTTTTCAAGCTCCACGACTACGCGGTCGACGGCGTGCGTAAAGCGCTCCCGACGGCGCGAGTCGGCGGGCCGCACTCGGCCGGCGACGGCGGCGAGTTCACGCGGGCGTTTCTCGAACATTCGCTGCGGGGCAAGAACTTCGCCACCGGCGAGCGCGGCACGCCGCTCGATTTTGTGGCGTTTCACGCCAAGGGCGCCCCGACGTACGTCGACGGGCATGTGCGGATGGGCATCGCGAATCAGCTCGCCACGATCGATCGCGGGTTTGGCATCGTGGCGTCGTTCCCCGAACTGAAGGAGACGCCGATCGTCATCGGCGAGTCGGATCCCGAGGGGTGCGCCGCGTGCCAGGGACCGATGTTCGGCTACCGCAACGGCACGGTTTACTCCAGCTACACAGCGGCCAGCTTCGCGCGGAAGCATGATCTGGCCGACAAGCACGGAGTGCGCTTCGACGGGGCGGTGACGTGGGCGTTCGAGTTCGAAGACCAACCCTACTTCGCCGGCTTTCGGCAACTGGCGAGCAACGGCGTCCCGCTGGCAGTGTTGAACATTTTCCGGATGTTCAGCCAAATGGGGGATGAGCGAATCGGCGCCACGAGTTCCGCGCAGCGGCCGCTGGAGGAGATCATGCGCGACGGCGTCCGCGGGCAGGCCGACGTCGGCGTCCTCGCCAGCCGCGCTGGCGACAAGGTGGCAATTCTGGTGTGGCACTACCACGACGACGACGTGCGCGGACCCGACGCTGAGGTGACGTTGAATCTTGCCGGGCTGCCGGCCGAATGGAAGTTGGCGACGCTGCGTCACTACCGCGTCGACGAGCATCACAGCAACGCCTACGGCGCGTGGCGACGAATGGGGTCGCCGATGGCTCCCGACGAGCGGCAGTACCGGGAGTTGCAGGCCGCATCGGAGTTGGCGTCCCTCGACGATGCCGAAAGCGTGGAAGTCCGCGACGGCGCCTCGCAACTGAGCTTTAAGCTGCCTCGGCAGGGGGTGTCGCTGTTGTTGTTCGCAGGACCGAAGCATCCGTAACGCGAATTAAGAGTTCAGTCGCGGCGATGCTTTCCGTGTTCATTCTGAGCGAAGCGAAAAATCTGGAATCTCGTTTGAAACGCTAGATCTTTCGCTTCGCTCAGGATGACGCCTTTTCGTCCCAAACCTTGCTTGCGCGAAGTCTAAATGTTTCTACGCAATTCTAGATGGGGGCGCGCCCCTTCGTCTGCCATAATACAAGAGTGATCGAACGTTGCTTGTGCCGGCTAACGGCCGACCGCGTTCGTCACGGCTTATCTTTTTGGCTTGTCCTAGTCGCCCTCCGTTTGATTTCGGTCAATGGAAAGGTGCGACCAACGTCGTGCTACAGGTGGTACTGGTGGCTATTCGCATCGTTTCATTCTTTGCGCTCGCGATCACGCTCGGCTGGTGCACCGGCTGCGGCGGCAGTTCGTCGTCGGGGAATACGGCGCATCTCGAAGGAACCGTCACGATCGGCGGCCAGCCGTTGCCCGCGGATGCGGAGGGGGCCATCACGTTTCGCAGCACGTCGGGCGGGGCCGTTACGGCGCAGATTGAAAACGGTCGCTACGATTCGCCGGCCACCCCGAAGGGGGCGGCAAAGGCTTACTTTAGCATTTCGAAGCCGACCGGCAAAACCTATCGGAGCGAGCGGACGGGAACTGACGTCGCGGAGACGATCAATATCGTCCCCGCTAACTACAGCAACGGAATTGACGTTGAGGTGTCAGCGGACAAGGCGGACCAGAATTTCGATCTGGCGGGCAAGTAACTTTTTAAGCAGCGAGTGACGAGGACGTCGGGGGTAGACCGCGGCGTCGTACTGAAGGAGTTTGCAATGGTTCACGGTCGTCGACGGAATGAGGGGTTCACGCTGGTGGAGCTCCTGGTTGTCATCGCGATCATCGGGGTGCTGGTTGCGCTCCTACTGCCTGCCGTCCAGGCGGCCCGCGAGGCGGCGCGCCGGGGGCAATGCTTGAATAATCAGAAGCAGCTCGCGCTGGCGTTCCTCAACTATGAGAGCAGCAAGCGGGGGCTCACCCCGATGGCCAAGTATTGGTGGAACGGCACTCCGGCGGGGAGGGAGGCGGGCTACACCACTGGCCCTGGCGGCTGGTACGACGACCATGGCTGGTACATTCCGCTCATGCCCTATATCGAACAAGCCGGCCTGTCGAGCCTCGCGGACCCAAAAAAATCGTTCAGCGACGCCGCCAATCTGCAGGCTAGACGCGCCTTTGTCCCCATGCACCAGTGCCCTTCCGACATCGGCTTGCAACGCAATGAATGGGATATCGCCAACTGGGCCAGAGTTCGTTCGAACTACGTCATCAACGCTGGCAATACCGTATACGGGCAGCACGATTTGGGAGTCGGCGCGGATAAAGTGTTGTTTGGCGGGGCGCCCTTTCAGCCTCGCGAGGTCACGCCGCTGAGTCGGATTACCGACGGGACGGCGAATACGCTGATGACGACCGAGGTGAAAGTTCTCCCGGAATCGGCTGCATGGGGCGGACCTTACTCCGATGCTCAAACGGCTCTTGGCGGTCAAGTCTTCACTGGGTGGAACACCCCCAACTCCGGCGCCGCCGATGCGCTGTGCCGACAGAACGAATGGCTACAAAACGTCAAGGATGGATTTATTCAGCAAGGGCTCCCCTTGCCATTGGTTGCCTCAACTTCCTCGGCCGGCGGCGTCGCCATTGATACTCGCGCTTATCCGTCGACGAGCGATGCGATGTTGGACAGCAACGGTCACAAACAGCAACACATCGCTGCCCGTAGCAGCCACGCCGGCGGCGTCAACGCCTCGCGTTGCGACGGCTCGGTGAAGTTCTACGCCGATGGCGTAGACCCGCTCGTTTGGCGCGCCCTTACCTCTGCCGCTGGCGACGAAACTGTGAGCGACACCCCCTGATGCTGACGATTGTTTCATCTTCGCTTCGCTCACGTAGCTTTCATAAGTACGTCGCGGCAAGTGCTTTCTTGGCGAACGCTGTATTGCCATTGGCAATGCACGGCGGCGAGGATCGGGTTGCGCCAAAGATTGAACTTCAGGCCAAGGCATTCGAACCAGGCGACGTCAAACTCCTCGCCGGGCCCTATCGCCATGCGATGGAGCTCGACGCCAAGTTCTTGCTCAGTCTCGACGCCGATCGGCTGTTGAGCTGGTACCGCAAGGAGGCGGGCTTGCCGGAGAGGGCCGCAGGGTACGGCGGCTGGGAGTCGCAAGGAATCGCCGGCCATTCGCTCGGCCATTACCTCTCGGCCTGCGCTCGCATGAGCCGCGCTGCCGACAATCCGGAGTTCTGCCAGCGGGCCGCTTATGTCGTTAAGGAGCTCGCCGAATGCCAAGCGGCGAACGGCGACGGCTTTCTCGGCGCCATGCCGAACGGGAAGAAGGTCTTCGCCGAGGTGTCGCGCGGCGAGATTCGCTCGGCCGGGTTCGACCTGAACGGCTCGTGGGTTCCCTGGTACAACCTCCACAAGCTGTTTGCCGGGCTGATCGACGCCCATCGCTATTGCGGCAACGAGCAGGCCTTGGAAGTCGCTTGCGGCTTAGCCGACTGGGCGATCGCCGTCACGTCCAAGCTGACGCCCGAGCAGTGGCAGCAGATGCTCGCCTGCGAGCATGGCGGCATGAACGAGTCGCTCGCCGACCTCTACGCCCTCACCGGCAACGAGGCGTATCTCGAACTGGCGAACAAATTCTATCACGAGGGCGTTCTCGACGCCCTGGCGGCGGAACGCGACGAACTCGCCGGCAAGCATGCCAACACGCAGGTCCCGAAGGCGATCGGCGCCGAGCGGATCTATCAACTCTCAGGCGATAAGAAGTACGAGCGGATCGGCCCCTTCTTCTGGCAGACAGTCGTCGCGAATCACACTTACGCGAACGGCGGCAACAGCGACGGCGAACATTTTGGCGCCCCGCGCAAGTTGAGCGATCGGCTCGGCCACTCGACGAGCGAAACATGCAACACCTACAACATGCTCAAGCTGTCGTCGGCCCTCTTCAGCCGCGAGCCCAGCGCCGTGTACGCCGACTACATGGAGCGGGCCCTCTGGAATCACATCCTGGCGTCGCAACATCCGGAGACGGGGCAAGTTTGCTACTACGTCTCGCTCCGCTCCGGCGATTTCAAGAAATTCATGGAACTGCTCGACTTCACCTGCTGCAACGGCAGCGGGATGGAGAATCACTCGCGCTACGGCGACGTCATTTACTTTCACAGCGACGATGCGTTGTGGGTGAATCAGTTCATCGCTTCGGAGGTTGATTGGAAGCAGGCGGGCGTTCGCGTGATGCAAGAAACCGATTTCCCAGCGAGCGAAGTCGTGCGGCTGCACGTCAACGCCGAACAGCCGAAGCGATTGAAGCTCCATCTCCGTCATCCGCGGTGGGTCGCAGGCGAACTGGCGGTCACGTTGAACGGCGAGCCACTGCAACTGGAGAGCAAGCCAAGCAGCTACGCGACGATTGATCGCGAGTGGCGTGACGGCGACGTCGTCGAGTTGCGACTGCCGCTGGAACTGCGAAGCGAGTCGATGCCCGATCGGGAGAACCGCGTCGCGGCTTTCTACGGTCCGATTCTGCTGGCAGGCGACATGGGAACGGCGCCAAGCCGGCCGGAGACGCCGGTCATTGTCAGCGCGAGTGACGCGGCGAGCGATTGGATCGCGGCAGAGAACGCTGAGGACCAGGACGCTGCAGCGACGCTTCGTTTTCGGACTCGGAACGTCGGCCAACCTGCCGACGTTTCAGTGAAGCCGTTCTATGAAACTTACGATCACCGCCATCTCGTTTACTGGGATCGGTTGACTCCCGCCGAATGGGAAGTTCGCCGCGCGGAGATCGCGGCAGAGCAAACGCGGCTGCGAGAATTGGAGAGCCGCACAATCGACAACTTCGCGATCGGCGAGATGCAGCCCGAACGCGATCACGCGCTCGAAGGCGAAAAGTCGACGCCCTATGAGTTCATGGGTCGCAAGTTGCGGCACGCCGTCGACGGCGGGTGGTTCGCGTTCGACATGAAGGTGTCGCCCGACGAGCCGACCGATCTGGTCGCCACCTATTGGGGGAGCGAATCGGGCCCGCGCGAGTTCGACGTGTTGGTCGAGGGCCAGGCGGTCGCCACGCAGTCGCTCCATCACGATCGCCCCGAGAAGTTTTGGGATCGCGTCTACGAACTGCCGACGGAACTGACCTCCGGCAAGCAGAAAGTGAACGTCCGCTTTGCCGCCAAGCCGGGGAACTTTGCCGGCGGCGTGTTCGGGCTTCGGACGGTTCGCCGCGACGCCTCCACTCCAGATGAGCAGAAGAAACCAGACTAGTCCGTTACTGAAGTCAGCTAACCGGCGAATGTCATTCTGAGCGGAGCGAAGAATCTAGCAGCTCGAACGAGACGCCAGATCCTTCGCTCCGCTCAGGATGACGACCGACGCGGCTGGATGTCACCAACGTGACACCACACCTTACTCGCCTACATACCTACGCACTAACCTACCAACTCATACCCTCCCGAGAATACGCCATGCGATTCACTCCCATCGTCATTCTGGCTGCAGCGTCGCTGCTCGCCGTTTCACAGCCGACGCGCGCTTTCGCCGCTGACGCCGCCGAAAAATCCGCGGCGCCGGCCCCCCAGGGCCCGACGACGGTCACCATCAAGACCGGCGAGCAACGCCCCGACATTCACCCCTTCATCTACGCTCAGTTCATCGAGCACTTGGGTCGCTGCATCTATGGCGGCATCTGGGCCGAGATGCTGGAAGATCGCAAGTTCTACTTCCCGATCGAGGAGAAGTACGCTCCTTACAAGTCGCTGGAGAAGACGAAGTTCCCGGTCGTCGGCGCTTCGCCCTGGCAGATCATCGGCGCCGCCGACGGCGTCACGATGACGAAGGAGCAGCCGTTCGTCGGCGAACAGACGCCGCAAATCGCCGGCGGCCACGGCATCCGCCAGCGCGATCTTGGCGTGGTGATGGGAAAGAAGTACACGGGCTACGTCTGGCTCAAGTCGGCCAGCGACAAGCCGGCCGCCGTCGAGGTCGCGCTCAAGACGAGCGACGATGCAAAAACGGCGGGCAAGAAAATCGACGGGATCGGCGGCGAGTACAAGAAGTTTCCCTTTGAGTTCACCGCCGACGAAACAACCGACCACGCCAATCTCGAAATCAACGCCGTCGGCGACGCCGCCGTGCTGGTCGGCACGGTCTCGTTGATGCCGGCCGACAACGTCAAGGGAATGCGGGCCGACACGCTCGCGCTGCTGAAGGAACTCGACGCCCCAATGTATCGCTGGCCGGGCGGCAACTTTGTGAGCGGCTACGACTGGCGCGACGGCATCGGCGACCGCGATCGTCGTCCGCCGCGCAAGAATCCGGCGTGGACCGGAGTGGAGCACAACGACGTCGGCCTCGACGAGTTTCTCGTCTTCTGCCAGGAAGTCAACGCCGAACCGCTGATCGCCGTGAACACCGGTTTTGGCGACGATTACTCCGCTGCGCAGGAAGTCGACTACTGCAACGGCTCGGCCGACACGATCGGCGGCGCTTGGCGCGTGAAGAACGGCCATGCCGAACCATACGGCGTGAAGTACTGGTGCGTCGGCAACGAGATGTTCGGCAACTGGCAGCTCGGCTACATGGCCCTGCCGCAGTATGCCCAGAAGCACAACCTCGTTTCGAAGGCGATGCTGAAGGCCGATCCTACTCTCGAACTAATCGGCGTCGGCAACTTCGATCCAAAAGATCAAACGAAGTGGTCGGAGGGTATGCTTAAGGATTGCCACGAGCACATGGACTACATCTCCGAGCATTTTTATCGCGGCCGCACGCCGTGGGGGGAGAAGACGCCGGAGGACGTCTCAAAGCATGTCGCGATGCTGAAGGAAGAGGTGAAGAAGAAGGCCGACGGACATCGCGACATTCAGCAGCGGCAGGGGCTGCTCCCCGATCGGGCGATTCCGATCGTGATGGACGAGTGGAACTATTGGCACAACGACTATGTCTACGGCGAATTGGGTTGCTCATACGACCTGGCCGACGCGCTCGGCGTCGCGGCGGGGCTGCATGAGTTCTTCCGCAACACCGACATCATTCGGATGGCCCACTACGCCCAGACGGTGAACGTCATCGGCTGCATCAAGACGACGAAGACTGACGCCTTCTTCGACACGACCGCCTATCCGCTGATGCTGTATCGCAAGCATTTCGGCACAAAGCCGGTGGCGGTTGATTTCGACTCGGTGTCGCAAAACCTCGACGTGGCCGCGGCCTTGAGCGAAGATGGAAAGACCCTGACGATCGGCGTCGTGAACCCGTCGAGCGAGCCGGCGAAGCTCGACTTCAAGGTCGACGGCGTCGATCTCGGCAAGGCCGCGACGCAATGGATCGTCGCCGGCACGGATCCCCGCGCAACGAACGACGCCGACAACGATCGGATCAAAGCGGTGGAAAGCGCCGTGGAGTTCGACGGCGATTGGGAATTGCCCGGATTTTCGTTCGGCATCCTGAGCATTCCATTGGAGTAGAGGCATAGAAGCCACCGGCTCCGCCGGTGGACGAAGTACGAACAGCTTGTACGCGATCAAGCGTTTTGCAGTAGAGCAGAGAGTAGGCCCCCATGACTTCGACGAGTCCGATCAAGCAGCGCCGCCCGCGGGTGACGCTGCTTTCATGTTGCATCGCCTTGGCGTTCGCTGCGGCGAGCGCTGCCCACGCCGAGCCGACCGGCTACGTCTACGCCTATTTCAAAGGGGGCTGGCCGACCGGCGGTTCGAGCGGCGTCTATCTCAGCTTCAGCACCGACGGGCTCAACTATAAGCCGCTCAACAACGACCAGGCGGTGATCACTCCGCCGCAGGCCCCGGCATTCCCCGCGGGCGAGAATCTGATGCGCGACCCGTCGGTCGTGTATGGCGCCGACGGCAAATTCCACATGGTTTGGACCACCGGCATCACGACGAAGACGATCGGCTATTCCTCGTCGGAAGACTTGGTCACCTGGTCGACGCCGAAGCGTATCGAAGTGTGGGGATCGAACGTCAACGTCGCCAATACCTGGGCGCCGGAGCTTTACTACGACGAAGAGGAGCAGGAGTACCTCATCGTCTGGGCGTCGAATCTGAACAACGGCCCGCACAAGCTCTACTCCTTCACGACGACCGACTTCGATTCGTTCACGCCGCCCGAGGAGTTTTACTACGCCGGTCAGACGGTGATCGACGGCATGATCGCCCGCGACGAGGCGAACGACCGCTACCTGATGGCGGTGAAGGACGAGCTGAACGGCTTCAAGAACGTCTGGCTCGCCACCAGCGCCGACGCGCAAGGGCCGTACGTGCGCGGCGATGCGCCGGTGATCGGTCCTGGTTCGGGGATCGAGCCGAACGCCGTCGAAGGGCCGTCGATCATCAAGATCGGCGATACCTGGCAGATGCACTACGACGCTTACGGCGCCGGCTACCTTGGCGTGGCGACCTCCACCGACTTGCAAACGTGGGTGAATCGCACCGCCGAGGCGAAGCTGCCGAACACCGGCAACCCGCATCACGGGACCGTGTTTGCCGCGCCGGTATCGGCGATCGGTTGGGAACTGCCGTTTGAGAAGAGCGATTTGAACGAAGATGGCGCCATCAACCTGCAAGATTGGTCGATATTTCGAGTGAATCACCTCGTCGATCTGACCGGCCTCACGGCGGCGCAGCGGGCGGCGCGCGGCGATCTCGACGGCAACGGCAAGATCGACTTCGCCGACTTTCGGCAGTTCCAGTCCGACTTCAATTTTCTGAATGGCGCCGGCTCGTTCGCGGCGATGCTCGCCGCGGTGCCGGAGCCGGCCTCGGCGACGCTCGCGTTCGGCGGCCTCGTCCTCATCAGTTGGCAGGCGAGGCTGCGGCAATAGCCTCTCGGCGATCGCCAAACAGATGAATGTTCGGTCATCATCCTTGATCGGAGCGTATCGCATCGTCGCTTGGCGCGCGTTGCTCGTGGCGTCGCTCTCCGCGGCGATCGCACTCTGCAGTCGTCAAGCCGTCAACGCCGATCCGCCCGGCACGGGCTGGCGCTTGATTCACGCCGACGAGTTTTCGACCGCCGCCGTCGACGGCGTGAAGTGGGACACCGCCTATGCGTGGGGCCGCACCCACAATCACGACGCCTACATGCTCGACTCGAACGTCACGCAAGCAGGCGGCATCCTGAGCCTCACCGCGACGCGCGAACCGACGAACGGGAAGAACTTCAGCTCCGGCGTCATCAGTTCGCATGGCGACTTCCGCTACACCTACGGCTACGCCGAGATGCGGATCAAGATGCCAAGCAAGCGTGGCTCATGGCCGGCGTTCTGGATGCTCGACAACGGTTGGCCGCCCGAGATCGACATTATGGAGTACCCGTTGTTCGTCAACGAATCGACGAACGACCAGTACTACGCGAACAGCCACTGGTCGACCGGCTCGGGCAACGCTTCGAACGGCCAGTGGATCGATCGTAACGTCAACCTGGGCGCAGCGTTTCATACCTACGGCTTGGAGTGGACCAGCACGCAACTGAAGTACTACTTCGACGGCGCCTTGGTGAAGACGGCGTCGAACCAGGCGTCGTTCCAGAACATGTATACGATCTTCAACTACGCCGTCGACGGTTGGCCCGGAACCCCGTCGCTCGCCCAGTGGGGCGCTGGCGAGAGCGACGTGACGCAGGCCGACTGGTTCCGCGTGTGGCAGAAGCCAGCGAGCGTGCCTGACACGACGTGGACGCTGGGAACCGGCACCTCCGGTTCGTGGGACGCCGCGGCTAACTGGAATAACGGAAGCGCGCGGTACGAACGGCAGCGGGCCTACTTCGGCGCCACGGCGACGCGACGGATGCTCGTCACTTGGAGCGGCAGTCGCACGGTCGGCGAGATTCATCTCGACGGGGGCACGTCGTACACGCTCGGCGAAGCGGGGGGCGGCGTCGAGAGTCTCATGTTCGCCGACGCCCCCGACGGTTGGTCATTGCTGGCGGTCGATGGCGGTGCGGCGGGGCACTTCGTGAACAGCCGGCTCGACGTTTGGACGAACCTTGAGATTCGCCACAACGGCATGTCCCCGCTCCGGCTGCAGGGAAATATCATCGGTCAGGCTCGGCCGGACGGCGCGTCGACCACCGGCGGCATCCTCCTGTTTGCCGGCGCTGGGCAGACGATCTTCTCAGGCAACGCCACTCACCAGCGCGACACGCGGCTACAGGGAGGCGCCAACGTCCAGATCACCGGCAAGCTCTATCAGGAGAACACCGTTCAATCCGGGACTGCTTTGCGAATCAGCGAAGGCTCGCGGTTGGAACTGCGCAACTTGAATGACTACAACGCCGCCAATGCGTCGCTCGGCTATCTGCCAAATGGGGCCGGCTCGTTGGTCTTCAACAACGGTACGCTTGCCGTCGCGGAAAACTCCCAGTCGACCCGCGCGATCACGATCCAAGCAGGCGGAGCGACGATCGAAGCGAATGCGACGTTCCAGTGGGACGACGCCGGCGGGCTTGACGTTGTGAGCCTCGACGGGGGAACGCTCGGTTTGGCCGGCACAGGCGCCGGTGTGTTCAACAAACAGCTTGGCGGATTCGGCGGCGTCACGAAGGGGGGCGCCGGCCGATGGGAGATGCGTAAGGCGAACTCCTATCAGGGCGCCACGCTGGTTGCTGAGGGGACGCTCGAAGTCACCGGAGCGACCGGAACCGGCGCTGCGACGGTCGCCAGCGGCGCGACGCTGAGCGGCGACGGCCTCATCGCCGGGCCGCTGCAGGTGAGCGGCGTGCTCGCTCCCGGAACGGCAAGCGCCGTCGGAACGCTCGATGCGACCTACGTGACCTTCGGCGCCGGCTCCGAGTTTCAGCTGGAGCTTCATGACCTCCTCGCCTTCGACGCATTGCTCGCGACGGGGACGATGAACATTTCCAGCGGCGCCGCGCTCGCCGTCACGCTCTCCGAGTCGTCGCCGTATGTCCCGACTGCCGGCGATCAGTTCGTCATTGCGACTGCGACGGGAGGCATCAGCGGAATGTTCGAGACGCTCTCGCTGCCGAGCGTCGACGGGCTCGCGTGGAACCTGATCGCCGCCCCCATGAGCTTGACGCTCGAACTAGTGACCGCGACGACGGCCGACTTCAATGGCGACGGCGTCGTCGATGGCGCCGACTTTCTCTCTTGGCAGCGAGGAGCAGGAACCCCCGCCGCAGAGCTCGCCGACGGCGATGCGAATGGCGACGGACTCGTCGACGGAGCGGACCTCGCCGTTTGGAGCGAGCAGTTCGGATCGCCTTCCGGCAGCGCCGCCGCGACGGGCGTGCC
>JBGSMO010000518.1:0-3222 GCA_041740115.1 Pirellulales bacterium | reverse complement strand
TGCAGCGCCGGCCGCGGCGTCCTCGCTTTTCGATTCGAGGTACTTGGCATCGGTCGGCGTGATGTACTCCGCCGTGAGATCGGCGAAGTGCCGTTCGTCGAGCGCCGTGATATGCAACTCGTTGCGGCTCATCACATGCTCGGCCTTCTCTTCGCGCGGGCGAGGGTCGCGCGGCAGCGCGGCGTCGAGCGCCTTGATCAGGTCGAGCCACTCGAGCCGGCCTTCGACGTTGCTGGTGAGCTGCTCTTGCGTCTTGATGAGGCCTTCAGCGGCGGTCTTGATGGCGTTCCGATCCGCTTCAAAGCCGTCGGCGGTCGATTTTGTGCTAGTCGCCAGACTGATGGCGCTCTTGAAATCATCGCGATTCACCACGTCGGCCGAGCGCCACGCGGAAACATGCGTGAAGTAATTGAACGTCAGCCCGGCGAGCACCGCCGCGACGCCGGCGACGGCCCACGGCTTCTTCGCGCGGATCATCCGCTTGCGGACGATTTCTTCCGGCAGCAGGTTGGTCTTGAGCTCGGACTTGCCGAGCGCCTGCACGCACAGGCCGTACGCCGGACCGAAGCTAAGGATGTTTTCCTTGTACTGAGCGTTGCTTCCCGCGCTGCCGGCCGTCAGGCGATTGAAGTCCTCGATCGGCCGAACCTCCTGCTCCAGGTTCTGCGCGAGGTAGCGCTGCAGACCGGGGAGCTTCATCGCGTTGCCCAGGGCGATCACCTCGCCGATCTGGGCCGCTTTGTCGAGGCTCTGGAAGTAGCCTAGCGAACGTTGGATTTCAGCGAGCAGGTCGCTGAACACGGGCCGCATCGCCTGGAACACGGCCTTCGGATCGTCGGCCTGGGTGGCGTTCCGCTTCAGGTGCTCCGCCTTGACGAACGTGAGCTTCAGCTCCTTGCTCAGCGCACGGGTGAAGTGGTTGCCGCCGATCGGAATGTTACGCTGCCAGACGCGGAAGCCGTTGGTCACCACGAGGTCGGTGGTGTCGGTGCCGAGCGAAATCACCACGGTCGACGCCGGCGGTTTGGCCGGGTCGTACGGCTGCGACTTCATCTCCTCGAACCGATCGAAGCAGACGTAGTTGTAGACCGAGAGCGGCGCGAGTTGGATCAGGTCGACTTCGATGCCGGCCGCTTCGAGCGGCGCCAAGGCGCGGGCCACCTGATCGCGCTTCATCGCGAACAAGCCGACTTCCGGCTCCAGCGCGAAGCCATCTTCCTCGCTGCCGCCGGTAAGTTGCTGATAATCCCAGACGACGTCGTCGAGCGAGAACGGAATCTGCTGCCGAGCTTCGTACTTGACGATGTCGGGAATCTTTTTCGCTTCGACGGGGGGCAGCTTGATGAACCGCATCAAGCCGTTCTGGCCGCCGACCGACATGGCGACCGTGTCGCCGACCAGCTCGTTCCGCGAGAGGAACGTTTCGAGGGCCTCGCGGATCAGTTCCGCCGGCTCCGCCTCGGGCTGGGTCAGAATCTTCGGATATTCGATGTAGTCGAACGACTCGACGACGAGCCGCCGGGGTTCCTTCTCATGTGGACGGCATCGGAGCGCTTTAAGAGCGCATTGACCAATATCGATGCCCCATACGGCGCCACCCTTGGCCATATTCGCAACCTCTGTTCCGTTCGATTAAAAGCGCGGCGGAGTGTTCAGGTCCGACGCGACTGCTCACGACAACCAAGTTAACGCGATCAACGCGATAGCTTCAGCAAGCCGAAGAGTCCAAAAACGCCCAGGGGGGCGTGGCTTGACCGTGCGAGCAGCGCCTCACTTCTCTACGATCAAATCTATCGAAGCGCGCCGAGTAGTCAAATTTTCAGCGGAAATCCGCGGACATTGGCGGCGTCGAATCGCTGCGTCAGCGCTCCGACGGCCATCGTGCCCGCGCACCTCGGCCGCTTGGCTCTCAGCACGCTTTCCCCCCAGGCTGCCATTCTAGTCGGGGGCGGGGGAATGTATACCCACCGAAGAGGGTGGCTTGGTCGCCGAAATGCGCCCCAAAATACCGAGAAAACAGGGGTCCGCTGATTCCCGCCGCGGCAAGAGGTTGCACCCTGGCGACCCCGCCCCCATAACATGGAAGTAGCTTCGTTTTCCGCCATGACGGCCTAATTCCTCGCCGGACCCGACCATGATCGTGACCATCGACGGCCCCGCCGGCGCCGGAAAGAGCAGCGCCGCCCGCCGATTGGCCTGGCGGCTGGGCTTCCGCTTCCTCGACACCGGGGCGATGTACCGGGCCGTCGCCCTGGCGGGAAAACGGGCCGGCGTCGACTGGAATCAGCCCGAGGAACTGGCCGCGGTGGCCGCCAGCCTGACGTTGGAGTTGTCTAACGACCGCATCCTGATGAACGGCGAGGACGTCACCGCCGCCATTCGGACGTTGGAAATCACCACCCTCACCCAACACGCCGCCGATAACCAGGCGGTCCGCCGCCTGCTGACCGACCAGCAGCGGGCCTTCGCCGCGGGTCGCGACGTGGTGACCGAGGGACGCGACCAGGCAACCGTCGTCTTTCCCGGCGCCGAGTGCAAAATCTTCCTCACCGCCGGCGAGGAAGAACGGGCCCAACGGCGATTCCTCGACCTCCAGGCCCGCGGCGAGGAAGTCGACTTCGCCGAAGTGCTGCGGAAACAACGTCTCCGCGACCAATGCGACACCGAGCGAGCTTACGGCGGCCTGGCCAAAGCAAGCGATTCGATTGAAGTCCTCACCGACGGCCTCAGCCCTGACCAGGTGGTCGACCGACTGGCCGAAATCGTCCAAAGCGTGCAATCGCATAGCGGAATTGGCTCGAATTAGGCGCGATGTAGCAGGCACACTCCTTGTGCCGTCGCGCAGCACGTTGAAGCTGCCGAAGGGAATACGGCTCGGGGCGGAGAGGACTCCTGCCAGCAACATCGAGGGAGATTCGCCACGGTACACGGTGTGTGCCTGCTACAGCGGCTTTCGCGGAATCCCCGCCGTCGCAACGACTTACCCCGATTGTCCGCTCTTCGCCGGTTTGCTAGGATTACGCGCTTGTCCCTGCCCCCCTTCCCTTCGGCATGCCGACGTTCGGCGCCAGGCGCATGGACTTAGTCCCTCTTTTTGGTAGAGGCGGCCGAGCTCGATCGGTCGCAAGTCTCTGCTCCGCCCCATTTTTTATCTATGGTTAACCGCAATCTTATTCGCGAGTTCGACGTTTCTGAGGAAGACTGGATCGACGCCGTAGGCGA
>JBGSMO010000511.1:0-19569 GCA_041740115.1 Pirellulales bacterium | reverse complement strand
GCTCTAGCCTCTCGATTGGTTGAAGCCCACCGCATAGGCGGCGCCTTCCGCTGGCTGCGGATCGACGAGCCCGCCGCCTCCCGCCGCAAGCGTTCGGCGACGCCGGTCCTCGGCGCCGCTCTCGATGGATTGATGCCTGCGATGAGTAGTTTCGGAAGCCCCTTGGCCGGCGGAAAATAGTCGCTGCGAAAACGCCGAAAATCGCCTCGTCCCACGCCGCTAATTGTCCACAAGCTTTGTCGGGCTAGCAGCAGTTTAATTCGCTAAAATCGCTGCTTTCCGCTTTCATAAGCCGGAAAAAACCGATCGCATCATCCTCAAGCACTTGCACGGATAGCTGCTGCCAAGCGCGCTGCAGTCGCGGCGCCGATTGCGAGTCGCCGCCACTTGTTTCCCCCCCGAGGCACGCTTACGATAAGGATGCTTCGAGGGGAGTTGTGCCGGCCAGCTGACTCCTCTCAATTGACGGTCGCCAGGGCAAGAACCTTACTCGGCTGGTAGGTTTGGCGGCAGTCCTAACAGGCGTCTCGCATCGCAATGATCGCGGCGAGTCAGCATCTTATCGTTATGCCGACTACCAGCTCTCCCGATCCCCTCCGTCGCGGCGTCGTTGCGCTTGGATGCGCGTGGGCGACCCCGCTGCGAGCGATCGCGTGAGCCCCCAGGACACCACTTCGGAACGCTCGTCGGCTTTTCTCTGCCGACGAGAGGAGGCGCCCCCAGCGATGAGTACCGTGGAATACAACTTCAATCTTGGCAATTTCCACTCCCCGACGCCCGCTCCGATCGTCCCGCCGACGGTCGGAGCCCGACGCCCCCTCCACCGCATCTGCGACGTGCGGCAAGAGCAAGGCGTTTCCATTCGCTCAGCCGCTCGTCGGCTCGGCGTCTCGATGCAAGAGGTCCGCGAACAGGAGAATCCGACGCATGATCTATCGCTTTCGCAGCTTGTCCGTTGGCAAGAGGTGCTCGAAGTGCCGCTCGCGGACCTGCTCGTCGATAGTTCCGGTCCGCTGTCGGAGCCGGTTAACCAACGGGCGCGCATGCTCCGCGTCATGAAGACGGCCAAAGCCTTGGAAGAATCGGCGACCGACGCGCCGATCCAACGCCTCGCCGCGATGCTGATCACCCAACTGGTCGAAGTGATGCCGGAACTGAAGGAAGTCTCGGCCTGGCACTCAGTCGGCCAGCGTCGCACCCAGGATGAAATGGGCAGGATCATCGAACGGACGATCCCCGATAGTTTCTTCGGCGACTCGAGCTACTAAAAACAGCTCGCGAATTCTCCACTATCTCAGCCGCGAAGGCGCGAAACAGCGTCGAGGAGCCGGGGGCAGTCGGAACGCGACGAGCGTTCGCGACCGAGCTTCTTCGACGACGATCGAGCCTTCGCGGCTTTTTCTTGCTGCCGGCGCCAGCCGCGATTCAAGGGTCGAGAATGCGCGTAGAAGGTTTGCACGCCGCGCGGCGCCGTCTACAATCAGCACCGTTGATCGGACCGCTGCTGTCGCGGTAGTTTGAGGATCGACTCGCCATGCGTTAGCGAGATTCTCAACGTCGATCGGACCACTTCGCGACCAACATGACTCGGCCGAATCGTCGGCCATGGAGTGAGCGTATGCAGCGATTGGCGGCGAGCGTCCTGGTCTGCGCGGCCTTGGCGTCGGTTTTTTCGTCGGGCGCACTCCAGGCCGCCGACTTGGATGCCGATATCCAGACGCTCTTGGCGATCGGCGCGCAAGGGGCCGGGCACGATCAGGCGGCTCCAGCCCTGAAGTCGTTGGCCCAGCAGCCCCCATCAGTGTTAATGCCTCTGTTGCGCGGCATGGATCAGGCGAATCCACTGGCAGCGAACTGGCTGCGAGGCGCCTTCGAATCAATCGCCGACCGGAATCGCGAGAACGGCGCGCTGCCGCAACAGGAACTCGAAGCGTTCGCGCTCGACCGGTCGCACGCGGCGGATGCGCGTCAGCTGGCGTTCGACTGGTTAGTGAAGGTCGATTCCACGGCCGCCGATCGCTTGGTTCCTGGCATGATTGACGATCCGAGCACTGAGTTTCGTCGCGCCGCCGTGCAGCGTTTGCTCGACGCCGCCGCGCAGGCGAAGGAATCGCAGGACGCAGCTGTCAGCAAGGAACTTTATGGGCAGGCCTTTCGCGCGGCGCTCGATCCCGATCAGCTCGACCTCTCGTTTGACGAACTGACCGCCCTAGGAGAGCAGCCCGATCTCAAGAAGCAATTGGGACTGCTGAGCAGTTGGTGGCTGATCGGTCCTTTCGATCACCGCGGCGGGATTGGCTTCAACGCCGCGTACGCGCCCGAGACGGAGATCGAACTTCAGAAGAAATATGCCGGAACAGAGGGTGAGGTCTCGTGGGCGGAGAAATCGACCGATCACCGGCATGGCCTGCTCGACTTGAACAATCTCCTCGGCCCGCACAAGGGAGCGGTGGTGTATGCTTACCAAGAATTTGAGTCTGATCGCGATCAACCGGTCGAGATTCGGCTCGGGACGCCCAACGGCTGGAAGCTGTGGGTCAACGGCGAGCCGGCGTTCGCTCACGAGGAGTACCATCAGACGTCCCGCTTGGACCAATACCGCACTCCCGTGACGCTCAAGGCGGGAACGAATCGAATCTTGCTGAAGCTTTGTCAGAACGAGCAGACGCAAGACTGGGCTCAACGCTTTGAATTTCAGCTTCGCGTCTGCGACACGTCAGGGACGGCGGTGTTGCCAGTCGCTCCTTCGCCTGCCGACGCAGCGAAGGTTTCGCAGAAGTGAACTGCCATGCCAGTGCGCGGCGCCAACTTCCGGCAAGCGACGGACGACCGACTTTCTGAAGGAATACCGATGAGAGCGATGACATTGATTCTCAGCGTGGTCGTCCTGACGCAAACCGCCCGCGCCGAAGACTGGCGGCAGTTCCGCGGCAACGACAGTTCGGGCGTCAGCGCCGAAACGAATCTGCCGACGAAGCTCGACGACGCGGAAGCGATCCAGTGGAAAGCTGATCTTCCGGGCCGCGGGCTGTCGGGCCCCGTTGTCGTGGGCGACCGCATCTTTCTCACCGCCAGCAGCGGCTATCGCGACGATCAGCTTCATGTCCTTTGCTTCTCCGCCACCACAGGCGAACAGCTGTGGGATCGCCAGTTCAAAGCGACGGGCCGCACCATCTGCCACGAGTCGATGTGCATGGCAACGCCGCAGGCCTGCAGCGACGGCGAGCGCATCTACGCCTATTACTCCTGCAACGACGTGATTTGCCTCGACTTGGAAGGGAATCTCATTTGGTATCGCGGCCTGGGCCATGACTTTCCGAATGCGAGCAGTTCTCTCGGCATGTCGTCATCGCCAGTCGTCGCCGACGGCGCGTTGGTGCTGCAACTCGACACGGAGAGCGAGTCGTTCGCGACGGGTCTCGACGCCCTCACGGGAAAGACGCTCTGGAAAATCGATCGGGAGAAAGGCGCCATCTACGCGTCGCCGGCACTGTTTCGCTCGCCCGGAAGCGAGACGCCGGAGGTGATTTTACAGTCGAATGAATCATTGCTGTCGATCGAACCGCGCACCGGCAAGACTCGCTGGGAAGTTGAACAGCCTTGCGGTTCCGTCTCGTCGGCGACGGTCGCTGGCGACATGCTAGTGGCGCCCCTGAAAGAGCTGACGGCGCTTCGTCCCAGCGACGCGACAGCGACGCCGGAAATCGTCTGGAGCAACTCGAAACTCTCTCCTGACACGCCAACGCCAGTCGTCTACCAAGATCGCGTTTACGTCTTAAAAGACTCGATCCTCTCGTGCGCCGACTTAGCCACTGGCAAGCCCGACTGGCAAATGCGTTTGAAATGCAAGCAGGCCTATGCCTCACCGCTTGCCGGCAACGGGCATCTATACCTAGCCGATGAGAACGGCGTGCTCCAAACGATCGAGGTAGGGGGTGAAAAGGGCAAGCTAGCGAGCCGCTTAGAATTGGGCGAAACGATCATGTGCACGCCGGCGCTGGCGGGAGGCGCCTTCTATGTCCGCAGCGATAAGCACCTCTGGAAGTTTGCCGAGCCGAACTGAGAACTGAATTCGATTCGCCGATCGCAGCGAGTATCATGGTTCGGCTGGCCAGGGCTTCTCGTACTGCAAGCGATCGACGTCCGCGGTCGAGGGCCCCGCGACCCGCGAGTTCTGGTAAGATAGAGGCATCGTCGCGTCGCCGAACCGGCGAGCGCCCCATCGATGGCTGAGGCGGCCACCCTAACTCTACGAGGAGTTTCGCATGAACGCCTGGAACGCCTTGCGATGCCGGCTGGCCTTGGCTGCAACGATTGCTTGCAGTTGTTGGGGGAGCCACTCGTTCGCAGATGATCTGCCAATTGACGACCTACCGGCTCCGGCCGACAAAATCTCGCCCGTGAAGGTGGGCGAATTCTCCGCCGAGCGATTGCAGGTTTTCTCCACAGCTGAAGGGTTGCCGGATAACGACGTCAACGCCATCGCGCGCACCACAGAGACGGTGTTTGCTGGAACCTCCAAGGGCGTGGCGCGATGGAACGGCCAGCGGTGGGAGCCGTGCTTCGATCGGCAGGGCCGGGTGCTGGCAATCCTTCCGCAGGGCGACTCGTTGTTGGTTGCATTCGGAGACGAACTCGTCCAGGGCCAACCGGCGACGGGGGAAGTCGCTCCCATGGCGCCTCTGCCGCCGAAGTTCGCGGCCGCGGCGCGCGCGTCGCTGGCAGTCGCTGGGGGAACCATTTATTTGGGCGGGGACGCGGGACTGTTCGCGCTTGAAGAGGGGCAGTTCGCGCCCGTCGAGGGATTTCAGGAACTTGTCGAAAGCAATCAGAGCGTGCGGCAACTAGCAGCGGGAGCCGACGGCGAATTGGCGGTGGCCGCGGCGGAGGGGCTCTTCGTTCGGTCCGCATCTGGCGAATGGCGAGCGGTGAAGGCCCGCTCAGGCAAACGGAGCTGGTATCCGCACGACGTGCGGGCCGTCGCCTACGATCGCGCCGGGCGACTATGGTTTGGCAGCGTGCAGGGAGTCGGTTGCCGCGAAGGTGACCGGTGGTCGCTCTACACCGGCGAAGAAGGTCTGCCGTACGACGACTTCACCACCTGCGCCGCCGGCGAGCCAGGCGTCGTCTGGTTCGGCACGAAGATCGGCGCCATTCGATTCGACGGCACGACATGGAGCTATCGCCAGGGCCGGCGCTGGGCGCCCGATGACGTCATCAACGCGATTGCAGTCGAAGATGACGGCAGCGCTTGGATCGCGACCAGGCAAGGCATCGGACTGATCGAACGCCAGCCGATGTCGCTTGCTCAGAAGGCCGCATTCTTTGAAGAAGAAATTGGCCGTCATCATCGCCGCACGCCGTTCGGTTTTGTGAACGCCGTCGTCGCTACGACGCCAGGCTCGAAGGAAGAGGTGCAGCAATACGACAGCGATAACGACGGACTTTGGACCGCCATGTACGGCGCGGGCCAATGCTTCGCCTACGGCGCCACCAAAGATCCGGCGGCGAAGCAGCGCGCGACGGCCGCCTTCGAGGCGCTCAAGTTTTTAAGCGACGTCACCCAAGGGGGACCGAATCCAGCGCCGAAAGGTTTTCCTGCGCGATCGATACGCCCCATCGACGGTCCCGATCCCAACGAATATGACAATCTGGAGCGCGACCGGTCGGTGCGGGCGACTGAGGACGTCCACTGGAAAGAGATCTCGCCGCGTTGGCCCAAAAGCGCCGACGGGCAGTGGTACTGGAAGTGCGACACTAGCTCCGACGAACTCGACGGCCACTACTTTCTGTACGCAACCTACTATGACCTCGTCGCCGAGACGCCCGAAGAAAAAGCGCGGGTGCGTCAGGTCGTCTACGACATGACGACGCATTTGATCGAGCACGACTATCAACTCGTCGATCACGACGGCCAGCCGACGCGCTGGGGACGCTACAACCGCGAGACGCTCGACCACGGCAATCTGATCGCAGGCCGCGGGTTGAATTCGCTCAGCATTCTCTCGTATCTGAAGACCGCCGAGCACATCACAGGCGATCCAAAGTTTCGTGAGCACCACGACAAGTTGGTGAAGGAACACTCCTACGCCGCCAACACGTTTCATCCCAAGTGGTCGCTCGGCTACGGCACCGGCAATCAGTCGGACGATGAAATGGCGTTCATGTGCTATTACAACTTGTTGCGCTACGAAACCGACCCGAACGTGCGGAAGTTCTACGAGTATTCGCTGTCGTGGTACTGGTCGCTGGAGCGGCCGGAATGCAATCCGCTATTCAATTTCGTCTTCGCCGCCGTGTGGGACGGCACGATCGGCTATCCGGTTCGAGCCGTGCCGCAACACGCCCTCGACGACGCAGTCGACACGCTCAAACGATTCCCGCTCGATCGATTCAACTGGGCGCACAAGAACAGCCATCGGCTCGACATCGTGCCGCTGCGGGACCTGTGGTTCCAGAACACGGGCCATCGCATCGACGGGAAGGTGATTCCGGTCGATGAGCGGCACTTCGAATTCTGGAACCACAACCCTTGGCGGCTCGACGTCGGCGGCAGCGGCCGCGAGTTGGCCGACGGCGCAGCGTTTTTGCTGCCGTACTATCTGGGCCGCTACCATGGCTTCATCGAAGAATGAGTTCAGTGCGAGCTTCTTGCGTGAGTGCAGCGGCGAAAGTCGTCATTCTGAGCGGAGCGAAGAATCTAGCCGCTCGTTTGGCGCAAGATCCTTCGCTCCGCTCAGGATGACAAACGCAAAGCTTGCCTAGAAATCGGCGTCCAGGACGATGCGATATCGCGTTTGTCCAGATTCCAGTCGCTCGAAAGCATCATTCATGCGGCTCATCGGAAAATGCTCTATTTGCGGCGTGATGTTGTGTCGCGCCGCAAACTCCAGCATCGTTTCCATGGCAACCGGCGAGCCTGTCGGCGAGCCCGAAACGCTATTCTGCCCCACAATCAACGAAAAGGCGGCGACAGGGATGGGCTGGAGCACGGCGCCCACGACATGCATCCTGCCGTTCGGGGCGAGCGACGAGATGAGGGCGCCCCAATCAAGCGGCACGTTCACGGTCACGATCAACAGATCAAACGAGCCGGCGAGTCCCTTGATGGCGGCGGAGTCGCGGCTGGAGACGACGTGGTTGGCGCCAAACCCCCGCGCCTCCTCAAACTTGCTCTCGCTCGACGTGAACGCGGTAACGTCACAACCGAACGCAGCGGCGAACTTCACGCCCATATGTCCGAGTCCGCCAATCCCGACGACGCCGACGCGGCTGGTGGGAGCGGCATACGTCGCGAGCGGGCTGAACACCGTAATGCCGCCGCACAACAGCGGACCAGCCTCGGCGAAATCGAGTCCGTCGGGGATCGGCAACGTCCACGCCCAGTGCGAGCGAACGCGGCTGGCGAACCCGCCGCGATGACCGACGATGGTCGGCTGCGCCTGCGCGCAGAGATGCTGCTGCCCCGACTTGCACTGCCGACAATGCATGCAACTGCCGGAATTCCAACCGACGCCGACGCGCTGGCCGACCTGAAGTCCCTTGGCCGTGGCCCCGACGGCGGAGATGCGCCCGATGACTTCGTGGCCAAGCACGGCTGGATAGCGGGAATTGCCCCAATCGTTGTTTCTTACTGAAAGGTCGGAGTGACAGAGGCCGCAATGCTCCACCTCGATCTCGACGTCGTCGCTTCCCAGCGGCCCCAGATCAATCTGTTGGCGAACGAGGCTTTGCTTGGCTCTGGGAGCGACCCAGGCTTCAATCATTGACATAGTGATGGCTCGCAAAGTGATGAAACAGGCGGCTTACCGCGACGCAGGCATCGCCAGCACGGCGCACTCCGTCTCTGAAGTCGAGAACGGGGCGGTTGCCGGTGAACTGATACGAAGCAGATTTTAACTGCACATGGCGGGCAATAGCGGCGGAGAAGGACCGCGAGTCGAAACGATTTGTTTTGCTGCAGCGTGAGTTTAACTCTTTTTTGCTGGCCTTGGGCGGAGTCCGCCTGTTATTTTAGGGACATCATTCCAGGCGTATAGATCGGGATGATCCTCGCTGCAGGAGCCGGGCCTTTGTTCGACAATCTTCTCAACGGCGTCAGAAATCTCTCAGATCACTGGGCGGTCGTCATTGGCGTCAGCCTAGTCTTCTTCGTCGTCCAGACGATCTTGAGCATGAAGCTCTTCGCGCAAGCGTGGGAGCAAGACCGCCTGCTCCGTCAGCTGCGTCGCGAATTCGACCATGGCGAGACGGGTCGACCTCCTCTCGGCGACCCCCTCGAAGATTTTCCTTGGCTTGATTGGGTGCTGACCGCCTTCCCCGTCGGCGACAAGCGGCGATCCGTCGCCTTCACGCGCGAGACGGCCCTCCACGAATTGGACACCCGGATCGCCAGCGATTGGTCCTACCTACTGCTGCAGCGCATGGGCATCATGGCGCCGCTGCTGGGCGTGGTCCTCACGGTGATCGGCTTCTACTGGTTGAAGATCGATGGGACTGGCGAACAGTCGCTGCAGACCATTTTGGTTTCGGTCACTCCATTGGTCAGCGGCGTCGGCGCCGGTGCGGTCCTGGCGCTGCTCAATCAATTTTTGCTGCAGGGCGTGGGCGGTCGTCTCGAGCGACTCCGCATGTCGGCCCGCACTTGGTTCGACGCAGTGATTTGGCCCCATGCGGCCCCGCAATCGCCTGCCGACGCGACCGTCGACTCCATGGAGACGTTTGCGAGCATCTTGGTCGCGGCCGCGCATCGACATGCGGAAAGTTCGGACCAGATCAAGGCGTCGACCGCATCGTTGAAACAGGCGGCCTCCCAGTTTGAGCGAATCGTCGGCGCCGTTCACGGCGAGATCAAGGAGATGCCGGCGGCGCTCGCCGTCATCCGCGACGCCACCGCGGCGTCGGCGCAAGCGTTGCAGGATCTGATTCCGGCCGGCGCTCGCGCCGTCGCCAATCTCGACGTGTCGGTCGCGGCCTTCCGCACGACCATCGATCAGGAGTTTATCGAGGCCGCCAAGATTCATCACGACGCGAGCAAATCGCTCGGCGCCTCGGCGGCGCGGCTGCAATCCACCACCGATGCGCTCAATTCGCGGAACGACGAGTTGAACCGTTTGGCGGCGGGGACGGTCACCGCACTTGTTGGAATCGGCGAGTCGTTGGCTGCCTCCGCGACGGCGCTCACGGCTGCCGGCAACCGCGCACAACACGCCATGGAAAGCGATTTCGGCCCATCGCACGCTAAGCTAAACGAGGCGGTGTTCGCCTTCGCGCAGTCGGCTGACAAGCTCGCCGGGTTTATTGAGCATGGCGTTCGCCCTGCAACCCAAGATCTGGCCGCCTTGCACGATTCGCTAACGGGGCTGCAGGGAACAATTCATGCGATTCAACAGTTCAGCGGCGCCCGCGACGACATCGATAGATTGACCGATACGCTCGGCCAGGCGGCGACGATCGCCGATGCGATCTCGTCGCTCCCCGAGCAGATGCGCACCCTGTTGGAGCAGCGCGCCGAATTAAACAGCAACGGCGCCGCAGAGCGAAGCTTGGCTACCGGGGTCGGCCAGCGGCCTCGATAGAGCGTCGCCAGGAAGTCCGGAGGGAATTCAATGCATCTTGAACGCGTGACGTCTCGATCCAGCGAAGCTGGCATTGCGGGCTGGATTGCGAGCAATGACGTCACCTTGTTCACCATGGTGTTGGTCATGGTGATCGCGATCTTCCTGCACTCCAAGTTGAACAAGGGCGTCCTCGAGCAAGAGCGCCTCGTGGATCAGAACACGGCCGTTACGGCAACGCTGGCCGCTACGGCGGACGAGCTCGACAACGCCCGCGATCTGCTGGAAAAGACGAAGGAACGGCTCAGCCTGACGCAAGCGGAGCGAGATGCGTTGCAACTCCAGTTAGTCGAAAAGCTCACGGCACTGACCGACCTTAACGCCAAGCTCGACGTGCTGGTGGCGGACAAAGGCGGTCTCACTCGCGAACGCCAAACGCTCTTGTCGGAAAAAGAGGCGCTCGCCAAGGAGAAGCTCGCACTTGAGGGGGATCGCGATTCAGCCACCGCGACTAACGCCACGCTGCGCAGCAGACTCGACGCGTTATCCACTCAGTTGGCCCAGAAGATCGCCGCTATGGAAGCCATCGAAGCCCAACGCGACCGACTGACCAATCAGGCCGATGAACTCAGTTCAGTCGTGGCGGCGTTGAAGCAGCGGCTCGAGGAAATGAACCTCGACCTCAAGACGGCCAAGGATGAAGCTGAAGAGACGTCGCGTGAACTGCAAGCCAAAGTCGCCGCTGGCGACCGGCAGGCCGAAGAGTACCTTGCCGACCTGCGGCGTGCGACTGAAATGCTGGAGAGTCTCAAGCTCGAAAAGCGACAACTGCAGAATGAACTAAGCGAAACCGAACGAAAACGCCAAGCTGAATTGCTCGCCGAGGCTGAGAACAATCGCGAATTGGTCGGCCTGAAAGGCCCGCTCCGCAAGGTGGCGATCATCTTGGACGCCTCCGGCAGCATGCGACAAACCGGGGCCGGCGGCGCGGATCGTTGGGTCGAAGCGCAACAGATTGCGGCCGTCTGGCTGAAGCATCTGAACGTTCAAGAGTGCGTGCTCATCGTCTATTCGACGGAGGTCCGGACGTTTCCCGCCGATGGATCGCTGACCGATCTCCGCGGCGAAGCCGGCGCCGCCAAACGCGACCAATTACTGCAGCAACTCCAATCGGTCGCTCCTGGCGGCTGGACCGATACGCTCTTGGCGTTGCAGAAGGCATACGAGTACGACGTCGACACGATCCTGCTTCTCTCCGACGGCGCCCCCAGCAAGGTCGCGTCGGGCGCTTATCAGGACCCGTTGGCGCAGCAGGTCTACCAGCTTTGTCGCGAGCACGCTCAGATTCCGATCAATACAATCGGCCTCGGCAATTACTTCGACCAAGAGATGTCGACTTTCCTGCGGACCGTCGCCAGTATCACCGGCGGCGAGTTCCGCGGCGAGTAGCGCGACGCTCAACTCTCACTATCCCAGGCTAATCGACGAGCGGATGCGCCTTAGCAGCACCGTCAGTACGGTGCGGCGATCCGTGATGATCTCGACTTGGCCCGTCATGCCCAATTTAATCGTGCCGGCAAAGCTCCCTCGCCCGACGCGCTGTTCGGGCAATGCCACGCGCACCCTGTAGAGGTTTTCTCGTTCCGCCGAATCATCGCCGGTGCGAGCAGCGTCGGGAGAGATAAAGCAGACGCTGCCCGACATCGAACCATAGAGTTGATAGTCGTAGGCGTCGACCTTGACGCGGGCAGCCATCTGATCATGCACCAGTCCCATGTCGCGACTGTCGATGGTCGCTTCGAAGCAGTAAGCCTGCTGAGCGGCGACGTCGAAGACGGGACTGCCCATCGCGACGACGTCGCCGACGTGATATTGCCCCTTCGTGACGACGCCGTCGATCGGGCTGCGGAGCACCGCCAGCGTCGCTTGCAGTTCAAGCTCGGCCAGTTCCTTCGTCATCGCGTCAACCTCTCGTCGCTTGCCGAGCAGCCGTGCTTCTAGTTCAGCCGTCTTAAGCTCGCGCTCGCGGTCGACCAATCCGACGGATTGCGTCAGCACGGCGAGTCGCCCCTCGTCCAGCGGAACTTCGGCTCGCTTCAGCGCTTCTTCCGCGGCGCGGACTTTGCCTTGCGCCTCGGCCACTTCTTGTTGACTGATCGCGCGACTGATGGCCAGCTTCTCGGACCGCGAATACTTATCTTGCGCCAGGCCAAGCTTGATCTTCGCTTGGCGAATGTCCGAGGCCCTTGTCTCTCGGGCCAGAGCGAGTTCGCCGCTGACTTGAGCCAACTCGGCAACGGCCTTGGACCGCGCCGCTTCAAACTGGCTCGCTTGCAAGCCAGTGAGATCGCTCAGATGTTGCAGTTCGCGCTGCGACGATTCCAATTGGGCGCGAATGACGCTGATCTCGTGTTCCAAGCGCCGAGTGTCGAGCCGCAACAGGATGTCTCCCTTGCGGACCCGATCCCCTTCCTGGACCCGCACTTCCACGACGCGACCTTCCACTTTCTGACTGACGGCCGTGAAGACTTGCGTAGGGAGATCGACTGAGCGGACGACGCCGTCGGCTCGCACCACCAAGTCGACGGGCGTGAGGGCCGCCCAAATGAGGCCCGCCGCCAGCGTCGTCACGCAGAGGATCACGCCGAGATGCGCGATGCGCGGCGGTTGGGCGGCAATCGTCTCGCGGTATGCCGTGCAGTCGTTCAACGTTGTCGTGATGGCGGCGGACATTAGAGTTGGCCCTTATTGAACGCATCGGAGAGGCGGTGAGCGGCCGCACGACCGTTTCCGAGCAGTGGCAGGTGGAACAGTTCGTCGTACGACGTGGTCTGCGATTCCCAGAGCTTGGCGTAAGCGCCGCCGTCGGCGAGTAACTCGCGATGGGTCCCTTGCTCGACGACCCGCCCTTGCTCCATGACATAGATCAAGTCGGCGTCCATAACGGTGCTGAGCCGATGAGCCACCACCAGGACGGTGCGACCGGCCAGCGTCTTCCGCAGGTTCTGCTGGATCTGCCGCTCGGTCGTCGTGTCGAGCTGGCTGGTAGCCTCGTCGAAGATGAGCACGTCTGGCTGTGCGACCAATGCCCGAGCAATGGCTAACCGCTGGCGCTGGCCGCCGGAGAGGTTGGAACCGCGCTCGCCGACCATCGCGTCGTAGCGATTGGGGAGCGTGTTGATGAATTCATCGAGTCCCGCTGCGCGCGCCGCCATGATCACCTCGGGAAGCGACGCGTGAGGCGCCCCCAGCGAAATGTTCTCGCGGATCGTTCCGGTGAAGACATAGGCGTCTTGCGTCACGACGCCCAAACGACTCCGCAGCGATCCGAGCGCGAAGTCCCGCAGGTCGATGCCGTCAACGAGAATCTGCCCCTCGGCGGGCGAGTGGAAGCGCAACAGCAGCTTCAGCAACGTCGATTTGCCCGAGCCGCTAGCGCCGACGATCGCCGTCATCTTGCCCGCGGGAATCGTGAGATCGACTTGATCCAAGACGCGATGGCGCGAGCCGTAGCCGAAGCTGACGTCGCGCAGTTCAATCTCTTCCCGCACGCCGGCGAAAGACGCCTGGTTGTGTCCGCCGGCTTCGACTTCCAGGTCGAGGACTTGGAAGAGTCGTTCGATGGCGGAAAGAGCTTCGTGAATCTTCAGGTTGACGCTTGCGAGGCGGCTGAGCGGTTCGAGCATCGTCACCAGCAGTGTGTAGAAGAATAGGAGTTGGCCAATCGTGAGCGCGCCAGTCAGCACGCGGTGGCCGCCCAACCACAGGATCGCGACGCCCGCCATGCCGCTGATGAACGTACTCATCGACGTCATCCAGACTTCCAGCTTGGCCAATGCGAACATCGATTGGATGAAGCCGACCAGGTGAGCTTCGGTGCGATCGCTGCGCAGGTTCTGGGCATCGCACGCCTTGATCGTCTCGACCCCTGAAATATCTTCGACCAAGTGCGAGGCAAACTGCGAACCCTTCTCCATCGACTCTCGCGAATGCCTGGCGAGCGCCGCATGGTTCATTGCGATCCCGCCGAGAAACAGGGGCGCCACCAGCGTGGCGGCTGCCGCCAAGGGAAGGTCGTAGATCCAGAGGAGGGTCAACAGTGACGCCACGACAACGCCGTCGACGATGGCGGTCGTCGTGGCTCCCCCAATGGCGTCGCGAAGTTTGTCGGCGTCGCTGATCCTGGAAAAGATTTCGCCAACGCGGCGCGTCTGGAAGAAGTGCATGGGCAAGCGCAAGATATGACGCGAGTAACCGCCGATCAGCATCAGGTCGATGCGACGCCCCATGAATGCCAACAGATACTGACGGGCGGCGCCAAACGCTGTTCGCAGCAGGACGATCACCGCCATCCCGATGCCAAACGCATTGAGCAGCTTCCGTTCCGAGTGAACCAGCACCGAATCGACCAGATGCTGAACAAAGTACGAGGTCGATACGGCAAGCAACGCCATCAAGAAGGCGCATAGCGCCACTTCGCCAATCAGAGCCTTGTGAGGTTGCAGCAGTTGCCAGAACTGCCGGACGGGCGACTTGGGTTGCGGGTGAGGCCCAGCCGCCGAGAGTCCGTTGGGAACGGCCAGCAGCAGATTGCCGCTCCATTGTTCGAGAAAGGTTGCCAGGGGGCGCGTTTCGATTCCACCAGCCGGATCGCCGATCACCACCGCGCGGCGGTTGACGCGAAACAGCACCACGTAGTGCCCGGCGCCGCCGGCCAGCGTCAAATGGGCGACCGCTGGCAACGGGGCGGACGCCAACGACTCTGCGGGGATCCGGACCGCCTTCGCGGAGAAACCGAGCTTTTCGGCCGCTTGTCGCAAGCTATGCAGATTCGCGCCGTCGCGGTCGGTGTGACTGAGATGGCGAAGGTATTCGAGACTTACGGCCAAGCCGTGATGGCGAGCAAGGGTAGCCAGCGCCGCGGGTCCGCAGTCTGCTTGGTCGTTCTGCCGTACTAGACGATACCGTGGCCACATCGGTCAGCTCCTTCGCGATCAACAACGGAAGAGCGACGCCGCTGCTCCCAAGTTGAATAGCGTCAAAGCTCACCGCTTGTTTCGACGGAACTTGCTGAATTGAGCCGACTGGGACCGGCGCCTTGCTGGGCTAGGTACTAGCGTTACTTTGCATCAGTTCGGTCATTCGGGCCGCTTCACGGCGCAACTCCGGATCGTGGTATGCTGGCAGCATGGCCGTAAACATTTCGGCGCGGTCGCACCAGACGGCAGGCAGCGGTTGCTGCGAATCTTGGATCAGGCGGTTGATCGAACGTATCGCTTTGGCGAGCAAGCTGCCGTGTCGCGACTCTCCGGTGATCCTGTCGAGTTGTGCCAGCAGCGTCGCGACTTCGAGCAGTCCCCCCTCTTCCAGACCGATCGCATCAACGAACCAACCTCGTTCGCGCTGTTGGACGCCAAGCCATCCGGCCTCATGGTCGTCCTGCCAACAAAGTGCCCGCAGTTGCTCGCCAACGGCGATCGCCGCCTCCACAGCCTCCACGCCATCGAGCCGCAGCGCGCTTGCCGTCAAATCGACGAGCGCGACGGGCGGCCCCTGTTGCAGTTTGGCCAGAGCCGCCTGCAGCAGCCACGTCTGTCGCGCCAAGTCGTCGGGCCCCAGCGTTGCGAGACGTTGTCGTACGGTCGCCAACGGCGTCTGGGGAAAGAAGTTCGCGATTCGCTCGCCGCGCGCCGTCCACAGGTCGGTTGAACCAGGCCGCAAATGAAACAGCGGGATGTCGTTCCGCTCCAATTCGGCGCGCTCGGCCGCAACCAGGGGCTGAAGTCCAACCGCCTCTTTCGCCTGCGACCAGAGTTGCTCGAACCACTGCGAGCGATCGGCAGGGTTCCGCAGAAAATCAGGATGGAAACTCTGCTCCAACAGCAAACCGTAAATCTGCGTGGCCCGGGCGATGAACCGCGTTTCGACGGTGGCGAACGGAGCGAGCGGGCCCTCCTCGGCCAGCAACTCCTCGCGATGTTGCTGCAGCAGCTGATACATGCTTGTGAAACCGGCATGAATGTCCGAGGCAAAGCTCCCCGGAGAGACGTCGTCTCCCGCGAGTTGCGGTCGGTGGTTACCTGCCAGCGTATGCATCTCAATGCGGTCGAGCCGCATTTCATCGGTGCCGGCCGCTTGAAACTCGTACGTCGGCGTTTCGATTTCCTGTCCGGTGGAAGCCCCCAGGCCGCTGAAATCGACGCCTCGGTCGAAGCCTTCGTAGTAGGAGACCCGCGGGAGGATGCCAATCGAGACGATTGAGTTCGACATGCCGCGAATCGGCGGGGTGCGCGCCGTTCCCGGGAGCCGTTCGTGGAATAGCGTTTCCAAATCGACCAGCACCGGATGTTCGCCGGCAGCGATAAGATTTTCGAAGTGGAAGTCGGTCGCCTGGAGCAAGTACAAGAGGGCCAGGTAGAGCCCCTGCCGTTGGTAGAAACGTTGCAGCTGCTCCCGCGTTTCACAGCTCTCGGCCTGGACGAACTCGACCCACCCGTGATCTCCCTCGTCCATCGCTCGCAACGTCCGCAACGGCGGACTCGCGCCGCGCGCATTGCACCAGGCGAGCAATTCCTGAAAGCAGAGATCGACGGCAAGTGATCGCGGTTTGTAGACGAGCCGGAAGCCGCTGGCGAAGCGGAGCAGGATCACGGCTTTGCCGTCGGCATGGCGATCACCGGCGTCGCCCTGGATCTCCGTAATGTCGCCGACGTCAGCCGGCACAAGAAGCGTTTGTTGGATGCTTCCCCAGTCGGCAGCCAGATGCCGTACAAACTGCAGACTGAAGCGGATCCATTGATTGATGCAGTTCAGCGCTTGTTCGGCCAGCACGGGATACTCGCCAAGAATGGCCAGCGCCGCTGCGGGTTGTCGCAGCCGAACGGTAAAGGAATCGAAGCGCGCCGCGGGCGTGTCGCCCTGCAGTTCGCCTTGAATGCTGGCGACCTGAAGCTCAAGCGCTAGAGTCCGTTCGGCGATTAACTTCAGCCTCGCGTACAGATGATTTAGCAGCTGTGATTCGAGGATTGAATCGGCTGCCGGCAATGTCGAGCCAAGGCGCCGCAGTTCTTGCAATCCTGCGCGCAGTTGCCGACGACCGTCGCGGATGGGGATCGCGAACAGCGTCAGCAACCCCAAAGCATCGGGCGTCGCGCACACGTCGTCTGGAGCAACATCGCTCGGCCCATGCTCGGCAGCCGTCAATTCGTCGAGCCATGCGGCAAGCGTCACGCCGCTGGCGTGGCGATTCGTTGGCGACGTTTCCTGCAGTTTTTGGCGAGTTGTCATCAATCTAGCTGCTTTCTGCGACGTTCCGCGGCGGGCCAAATAGAACACGACGGCGGGCCATCCAATCGGGTGACCCGCCGTCGTATAAAACGATCGAACGATCGAGCCAGGAACGCTTAGCGAACCCGGCAGGCCTTCGATCCGTGACAGCTGCTGCAGCCAGCCATGGCCAGCTTGCCGTTGATCGTGGCCGCTTCGGCCTCGGTCAACTCGACGGCGCCAGCCGGATTCGCCGGCAGTCCAGCCAATTGCTCGGACGACAACGTCCGACGGAAGGCAGCATCTTTCCAAGCGCGGATGACATCGATACGTGACATGGTACAAGTCTCTTTCTGAGCGTCTGCTTCACACCTGAACTGGTCGTCGGACCAGAGGCTGACAAGTGAGGCGACAGAGCTCGGTAGGCGCTTCCTCTGAAATGTTAATCGGGGCGTCGTCGCGAGGAAGCAGGTGACGCGACGCTCCGAAATATCTAAGCGTTAGGTTGATTGATTTGTTTCACGTCTGTTTCAATATTTGGCGTTGACATCGGTTCAACCGCGCACCATGCCAACAGTCCGCCGACCATGAGTTGACGAACAATCGCAGCGACGACATTCGTCTTCAGTCGCGGCTGTGCATCGACGCATGCAGTCCAGGCCGTTGGCGCGTGGACGTTCAGTCGTTTGACGAACTCTCGCTGCTCGCTCGAAAGCCACAGCATCTCAATGCGCGAATCAACTGCCAGGAACGCGACGTCGCCGCTCGCCGCTGAGCCGTCAACGGTTGCGGCGACTTCTAGCTGCGACCAGACGCAGACAGGGTTCAGATGCAGCAGGCAGTCGGAAAGATCGAGCGGCTCGAAATCCTTCGGCACCCATTGATTCCGCATTCGTTGAAACGCGAGATGCGCAGTGCGGTTGGTGCGCGCCAGTTCGTAGCAGGCGTACTCCGACTCTTGATAGGTCACATAGTCCGCCTGTTGGGGCGTTAACGGAAGTCGGCGGAGCCAACGAAGAAATCGTTGCGGCTCGCGCTCATGCAACTCAAACGTCTTCCGCGGCGTCAGCGCCACGTACTCGTCGATGATTCGTTCCATGTCGTCGAACGCCAATCCGACGAGGTCCATCTCTTCGCTCAGCATCCGCCGGCGTTCGCCGACGGCGTTCTCCAGAAATCGCTCGACGTCGCGCACTGAACAGTCGTCAGTAAGGTCGCCGAGCACTTGGCGCGTCCGCGCCGCTGCGAGCTCGTCGGACCAATCAGCCAGGCATTGTTCGTAAGTTTTCACCGTGCGAACTCCGCCGCCTGCGCCCGCTGGGCCAAGACGTCGGCGAGATGCCGCGCCCGATGGACCTCGTTGCGCCACCCTTCCTCGCGCGGGAACTTCCAGTCGCGTTCGATGAACACGGCGTCGACCTTGCCGGCGCCGATCGCTAGGGCTTCTTGATAGAGCGTCCAGACTTCGGGGGGGATCGACTCGGAGTGACTGTCGATATAACGGCCCCACCGCTCGTCGTAGTACCCGCCCGCCAGGTGCATCTGCACGCGACTTGCCGTCGGAACCACGGCCCGGATGAAGTCTCCCGCATTGTCGCCGAAGTTTTGCTGATTGGCGTACGAGTTCGTGACGTCGAGCAGCAGGCCGCAGCCCGTTCGCTCCAGGACGCGTTGCATGAACGAAATCTCGTCGATCTCGCCCTGCCACGCAAAGAAGTGCGCGAGGTTTTCGACATAGAATTTGAACTCGCCGAAATGACGTTGGATGACGTCGATGTTGCGACAGGTAGCGTCCAGCGCGGCCTCGGTAAACGGCGGAGCCATGACGTGCCCCACGCCCGCGCCCCCTTTGACGCCGTGAGTGAACCCCAGGTGATCGGTGATGGCCTGTGCTCCGTTCTCGTGCGCTACTTCTACCAGGGCATCGAGATACTTAGGATCGGGCGGCTCCGGGCTGCAGATCGACAAGTCAAGCGTATGCACGCTCACGTAGTCGAACGCCAATCCCTGCAGAAATGGTTCGGTCCGCAGGGGATGGTCGGCGCGCTTGAAGTCGATTTCGACAGCCGTCCAGGCAGGATCGTCGGCGTAAGGGCGATTCTCGTCGCGCATGGCGTAACCGGTCGCAGGCAGCATGGAATTCTCCCGGATGCGACTGGATTAGCAGTCGCCATTCATGAAGCGGATTTCCGCGACTCGCGGAGTGAAGATACGTCCGATGAGAACTAGAGCGTGCGAACAGGCTTGCTGTTACGGCGCCTCGCCTCGCGACCGGGCAGTTAGTCAGCAATCGATGCTTGCTGTGGCGATTAGTTTAGTCCGTAGACTCGGCGAGCGATCTCCGACCGAATCGCTCGGCTGATCATCGGGCATCGCCCAGAAGGGCCCGAACGGAGCATAGCCATCTTTCGACTTCCCTTTGACCCACTGCCTCGTCCCTTCGAGTTGCCAGACCCGCTCCGAGTAGTCGCAGCGCAGGGCGTACCCCGCGATGTGCCCCATCGCGTTCGCCTCCTCGACGTTGCGCGCCGTCATTCGAATGACGATGGCGAGCTCTACTTCCCAGTCGATCTTCGTCGAACCTTTCGGAATGATGAGATCGGCGTGCGGCCCTCGGTTGAAAGAACCGGCGGCTAAGAACGTTCACGCGGCGCGTCGGCGTTGGGCTTGGGCGCGCTTCTTGGCGGCTTTGGCCTTCTTTTCGGCGGCGCGTGCTTGCTGGCGCTCGCGGCGCTGGTGGCGGCGG
>JBGSMO010000509.1:0-13734 GCA_041740115.1 Pirellulales bacterium | reverse complement strand
GGGCGGAGTTCCTCGCCACGGACGTTGTAAACCACCAGCCGCGGCCGGGCGACGAGGACCGCCAGCCAGACGCAGAGCCAGTAGAAGACGATCAGGAACAACCAGACGAACCCGCCGTAGTCCTGGCTCGCCGCTTCGGGGCGGAAGAGCTCGATCGGGCCGACCAGCACTAACCCCGACATCGCGGCACCGAGGGCGGCGAGGTCGCAGCCGCCGGTGGTGACGAAGGGCCGCCGGCGAGCGTTGATCAACCCCAGTAGCACGCAGTAGGCCGCGAGGGGGACCAGGGCAATCGAGAGTCGGAAGGGGTCTGGGAGCATTGGTCGGAGTCGGAGGTCGGAGTCGGAGGTCGGTGAGATCGAGTGGCCGTGCGATCGGTTCGAAGTTAGCGAGCTTTCCACGAATCGCATCTTTCCTTTGATCTTGCGAGCGGTCAAGTTGCCGATTTGCACCCAAGGGGCGCCGCCGGCGCCTACCTTTGAAGTGAATGAAACCTCGCTGGAACACCGTCGACGGGGGTAGGCTGCCGACGATCACTGCCGAATGCGTCTGCATCGTCCCCAGACGCAGACGAAATACGAAAGGGCGCACGGAGCAGCTCCCGGTTGGAAATCGCGTCGCAAAACGTCGAAATAGTGAAAAACGCCTAGTTTTTACGTCTCTGCCAAGTCTGCCAAGTCTGCCGAGTGCGGCACGTTGTTTTGTTGGCACACTTGTAAGATGCGTCCGTTATCAAGCATGAGATTCGACGATTCGCGACCGTCGTGAACGCGGTGCAAACCAGCCGCCGTCGTCAGCCGTGGGCCGACTGAGGGGGGATATCTAAATGTCAAAGAACAACCGCAGGTCGCGCGGCGGGCTTAGGACCGCAACGCCTTTCGGCCCGCGCAACGCAGCGTGCATTATCCCGGAAGAGGCGTGGAATAGCGAGGAGGGAGTTTTGGCCACCCCGCTAGCGAGGGGGCAGCGAGCGCAACGAAACGCTGTGCGGAGCCGAAGGACCCCGCACAGCGCGACGCAGTTACACGGTAGTGACGCGAACTTTGACCTTCCGACGCAGTATCAGGAGGCGCGACGCCGAACTGCGATTAGCCCAGCCAGTGAAAGTCCGGCGAGCGTCACCGTGGCTGGTTCGGGCACGTTACCCGAGGCGAACGTCGTCGACAACTGTGTCAGGTTTAGTCCATTGCCGTACAGTTGGACATTAGCCGTGGCCGTCGAACCGTACGGCAGGACGACGTTGGCGAGGAATAGTCTGCCGCCTGGTTGAGCGCTAGTGTCGATTTGTTGTCCTAAGGGGCCGCCATCGAACTTGACCAGATTCGGTGCAACGGTGATTCCCAGAGTCGTCCAGCCCTGTCCGCCATGGACGAGAGGCGCATCGAGCCAGCGATTGCGAAACGTGAAAGGCTCGCCGGCCGAGCGAGGGATCATTCCATTGAGCCCCGTGTCGATGTTGGTGAAAGCGGCCGGTGCGGTAGGAATGATTTCAGTCGCTACGACATTGAACTGGCCGTTAAAGCCCTGGCCGTGGAGATAGAGCGAAAAGACATTGCCGACCTGGTCGACCGAAAGCGACGCGGCCGAGACGGCCGAACCCAGAAGAGCGACCAGCAAGGTCGCCAGTAACGTTGACTTCATTAGGCAACTTCGTGATGAATGGAAATAGATTTACTAGATCAAGAAAAAGAAAACACTGCCTGACATGCTAGTGGAAACGTCACACGATTTCCAGCAAAAGGCCAAGACTCGCCAGCCAGAGCAATACGCCATCGACTGATCCGAGGGCGAGGAAATGAGAGACGACCTTCCATGGCATTGTGACAAATTAATGAAGCGTCCCGGTACTTTTACGCGCGCCTTGCACGTCGGCGGCTGAGGAAAAACGCACCGCTCATGACAAGGCAGGCAAGCATCAACGCCGCCGATGATGTGGCGCCAGGAACCGCGACGAGGCTGCAGACTGCAAATGCAAGCAGTCGGCCCCGAGTCATTTGGTTCGCTCAAAGGCGACTGGCACTCGATTGACGCGGGGACGACTGTTGATCTTTCTTGATAACCCTATGGCTACGCCAACTGCCATCAAACAGGCTGAACTCGGCTCCGGTAGGCAAGGAAAACCCGTTAGGGGAATAACGGGCGACAGCACTTGGACGGTTGATCTACCGGAAATCAGTTGAACTTCTCCCGACCACACTCCGGGCTCTGGGAGCATCGCCGGCTCAGCAAAAAAAAGACCCCTTGATCCTTATGGATCAAGGGGTCTTCGGTATCACCTACACGAGAGACCGGGGGAGCCGCTCGTGAAAGTCGCTAACTAACTTAGGCGGCACGGCGACGAATCGCGATGAAGCCAATCAAACCCATGCCAGCGAGAGCCATCGTGGCCGGTTCCGGAATGACGCCGCCGACATCGGCAGTCAACGTCGAAAGGATGTTACCGGCGGAGATGACCTGCACGGTGGCCAATCCGGAACCCTGGGTCATGATATTTGCCAGGAACAGACCAGGAGCAGGCTTGGCTGCAGTGCTGATCGTGGCACCCAGAGGACCGCCGCCAAACGCCATCAGAGCGGGCGTGTTGGTAGCTCCCAAGACACTCCAGCCTTCACCGCCTTGAGCCGTGGCGGCACCGAGCAACGGGTTGATGAAAGAAAACTCCTCGCCGGCAGCACGGGGAAAGAACCCGTTGAAGCCGGAGTCTTGGTTCATGAAAGACGAGCCGGAGCCGGCCGCGATCTGAACATCGACCGAATCAAACGCGCCATTATCAGCTCCACCATTAAGGTACAGCGAGTAAACCGGACCTGATCCAACCACTGACAAACTAGCAGCGGTCGCGAAGGATGCCGATAAGGCACAAACCAGAGCAGCAAAAGTGAAAATATTTTTCATGAGTAATCGTCCCAGTGTATTTAGTAAACTTGACTGATTGAAAGTGGCTCGCAGAAACATGCAACTTCATTGCCGTAAATTATCAGCGAACAGGCGTTGCACAACCAATTTCAGATCATTAGCAAACGGACTCCTTATACTGTTCATTAATGCAAATCATCAAGGGGACGATTAGCCTTAATTGCGCTTCAGACGGCTGACCGCAAGAAGCCCAATTCCCAGCAAGACGAGGCTTGCCGGCTCTGGAACGGCAGCAAGTGCCGGTGCAGGAGAAGTACCATTGAAGTTGCTTGAAAGAATACTAAAGTCGAGCGTGTTGGTGCCGCCGACCGAGTTGAAATTACCTTGACCCCAGTTCGCAGCAGCATTGTTGAAATTGGCCGACAGCAGGCTGAAGTCAAGCGTATTAACAACGCCATCTCGATTCGCGTCACCCGGCTTCAAACCATCAACTCCGACGCTGTCACCACGGACGCTGACGGTACCGAGGGTACCCGCGATCGCCGCTCCCGCACCATTGAATTCATTGACCGCAATATCGGCGGCAACCAAGGTCGGGCGAGCTCCGGTCCAATTGCCCGAGGCAATCAAGGCGGAATTGTCCCAGAAGACCGAGTTCGTCGGGAACAAATCGTCGGCGGCAACATTGCCTGGTGTACCAGCACCCTTGCCGACGTTCAGGATCAGCGAGCCAGCCAGATCGTCGCCAGCGACAATTTCAGTCTTGCCGCCGACCGTCTGGAACTTGAAGACGCTCGTCGCGGCGGTAAAGACCGCAGCGTTCGGGGTGACGGCGGCGAGCGGCGTGTCGACGCCCGTGACGCCGAGGGCACCACCGATCTTGGCTTGAATGCCGGCGAGGCCTTGGGCTCCGCTCGACTTAGCCAGAAGGTCCCAGCTACCGCCGCCCGTAGGATTGTTCGGGTCGGTGTAGCGCAAGTTGAGTTGCACGTCCACAACGGCAAATGCCGGCCCCGCCATCGCAGCCACTAGGGCCGCGCCCAAAGACAAAACCAGTCCACGTTTCATGTTCATTTCTCCAAGTCCCCGTCTCATGTAGGTGAATGATACCCGATCAAATGCTGCGCTTGGTTGGGGGGCAATTTTAGCGAGAATGTGACCAAACAGGCCACGCCTCTGGTGCGCGAGTGCGAGTGATAAGGCTTCCAAGAAAAGAGATGCTGCCCGAGGGAATACCTAAACGTGATCGTAGCTGGCGAACGCGTTTTTGGAAAGCGACTTCTGAAAAAAGCTGCTTTGACGACCCTAGGTGCTTCCTAATTCTTTAGCTGCCCAATCGACGCGGATAAGCACACCGTTGGCGAGACACACTAGCCGCCATTCCCTCCCCACTCTACCAAGGAAATACCGGCTTGCAACAGTTTTGCCGGGTGGGGAGGGAAAATTTTTTGGTTGCAGGGGGCTGGCAGGGGGTCCGACGGTGCTTAAGCGTTGAGGCGAACACACTTGTGACGATGGGAAGTTTTGGGGAAAGGGCGAGGATTTTTGGAGTTTTCCTCTGGACGGGGGCCGACAGTGCGCGGAGTGGAGTGAGAGGTGCGGAAAGGGGTGACGTTTTGAAGGCTTTTCGGCCGGGGGTTGCGCGCGGAGGAGAGATTTTTTCTTGAATGCGCGCAAGGTGCGGGGATGGGGGGCGGCCGCGAGGGACGGGGAGCGCTTCGCTGGCGCGTCGCGGCTCACGCGAATCGTGGAATTAGGCGGTTTTCGGGGCGTTTTCCATGGGCGTTGGCGTGGTGAGGATGGGGCGAGGGCGCTATACTCGGCGGGATTGGGTCCGCTGCGAGCGGTTGCACGGAGGAATTGAACTGCCGAGGAGGCCGAGGAAATTCTTAACCACCAAGGCACGAAGGCACGAAGAAGCACCAAGAAAACTTTGGAGAACTAAGAAGTCATTAATTCCGGGGTTTTCCACTCTTCGTGTTGTATTGGCGTCTTTGTGCCTTGGCGGTTATGCGTTTCTCTTTCTGTGGCGAACCTTGCCTTCCTGGGCGGTACCTTTTTTGTTTGGAACCGGAGTAGTCGGGCTCTTTGGGCTTCGGGCGGAAATATGCGGGAAAGTGGGCTGTTTTTAGCCTGTCACTAGTTTTAGATCCCTCCCCCAGCCCCTCTCTTCGAGGGAGGGGGATTAGAAATACGGAAATAAATAAATAGATATGCTTATCGTTATTTTGCCGGATGGTAGCCGGCGAGAGTTCGACGACGGCGTTTCGGCTTACGACGTGGCGGCGGGAATTAGCGGCGGGTTAGCCCGGGCGGCGATTGCCGCGGAGGTGGATGGGGAGCTGCGCGATTTGCATGCGCCGCTGGTCGCTGACGCGGGGAAGACCGCGGGGACAAGCCCCGCGGCTCGCTCGGAGAACGCTGCTCGCGAAGTCTCGGTGCGGATCATTACGAAGAAGGATCCGGAGGCGCTGGGGATCATGCGGCATAGCGCTGCGCATGTGATGGCCCAGGCGGTGATGCGGCTGCACAAGGGAGTGGGCCTGGCGTTCGGGCCGACGACCGCGACGGGGTTCTACTACGATTTTCAGCTGGATAAGCCGCTGTCGGAGGAGGATTTCCCGGCGATTGAAGCCGAAATGGCCAAGATCGTCGCGGCCGACGAGCGGTTCGAGCGGATGATCGTGCCGCGGGCCAAGGCGCTCGAAATGTGCCGTGAATTGGGCCAAAAGCTCAAGGTCGAGCATATCGAGACGGGGCTCGCGGGCGAGGAAACTTTGTCGTTCTACCGACAGGGGGAATTCCTCGACCTCTGCCGCGGGAAGCATATCCCCAGCACGGGGCACATCGGCAAGGCGTTCAAGCTGATGAGCATCGCCGGGGCGTATTGGAAGGGGGATGCGTCGCGCGATCAGCTGCAGCGGCTCTATGCGACCGCCTACTTCGACAAGAAGGAACTGGCCGATTACCTGACCCAGATGGAGGAAGCGAAGCGTCGCGACCATCGGGTGCTGGGAAAGCAGTTGGAGTTGTTCACCATCAGCCAGACTGTTGGCTCGGGGCTCATCCTCTGGCTGCCGAAGGGGGCGGTCATTCGGCAGACGCTCGAGGATTACCTGAAGGTCGAATTGCGGCGGCGCGGATACGACGCCGTCTACACGCCGAACATCGGCAAGATCGAGCTGTATCAGATTTCAGGCCATTTCCCGTACTACAGCGACTCGCAGTTCCCGCCGATCGACCTGAGCGAGCGGGAAGGCCAGAAGCCGGGCGAGGGTGAACGGTACCTGCTGAAGCCGATGAACTGCCCGCATCACATCATGATTTACAAGGCGAAGCCGCGGTCGTATCGCGATTTGCCGGTGCGGCTGGCGGAGTTCGGGACTGTCTATCGCTTCGAGCAATCGGGCGAGCTCAACGGCATGACCCGCGTCCGCGGCTTTTGCCAGGACGACGCTCACATCTTCTGCACGGAAGAGCAGGTGGCTGGTGAGTTCCGCGGTTGCCTGGAGATGACTCAAACCGTGCTGAAGTCGCTTGGGATGAACAATTACCGCGTGCGGCTGGGGTTCCGCGACCCGAACGGCGACAAGTACGTCGGCAAGCCGGAAGTGTGGGACCGGGCCGAGGCGTCCCTGAAGGCGGTCTGCGAGTCGATGGACCTCCCCGACATGTCGATCGAGGCAGGCGAGGCGGCGTTTTATGGGCCGAAGGCCGACTTCGTGGTGACCGACTGCATCGGCCGTGAGTGGCAACTGGGGACGGTGCAGCTCGACTACAACCTGCCGAGCAAGGAGCGGTTCGGCCTGGAGTACACCGGGGCCGACAATACGCCGCACCAGCCGGTGATGATCCACCGGGCGCCGCTAGGGTCGATGGAACGGTTCGTCGGCGTGCTGATCGAGCATTTTGCCGGGGCGTTTCCGCTCTGGCTGGCGCCGGAGCAGGCTCGTGTGGTGACCGTCAGCGAGAAGTCGGAGGAATATGGCCGAGAGGTCGAGCAGAAGCTGAAGAACGCCGGCTTCCGCGTCACTGGCGACTACCGCGGGAGCAAGCTGCAGGCGAAGATCCGCGAAGCCCAGTTGGGGTTGATTCCGTACATGATTGTGGTGGGCGAAAAGGACGCCGCCAATGGAACCGTGGCCGTGCGGGATCGCATCGACGGCGATTTAGGGACATTCTCGCTGGCGGAGGCGATTGCTCGTCTGCAGGCCGAGATTGATGACAAGACTGTTCGCCAGGTGGCGGACGGGGGCGCGCCGCCACCGCCGCCCGATCGAGGGGCGAAGAACGAGTATTGAGGGAAATTCCTTCGGTATTCGTTTCCCGCAGCATTCGTTTCCCGTTTCGCTCCGGCGGGTCGTTGACCCGCGGCTACCTACATTGACGAATCGTCGGTATTTTGGCCGGTTTGCGATTGCGGTTGGCCCGTTTTCGCGGGATATTTGACGTTCTCGGCTAGCGTGAACAATACTTGTGATGCGCAGAGGCCATCGGCTGTCAGCCGATGGCCATCAGCCAAACATACGCGCCGTTGCAGCAGCTCTTCTGGCCAATAGCCAATAGCTGACAGCCGTGAGCCTTTAATAACCCGTTAGGAGTAGTTAGCCATCGAACGCAAGCAGCAGCAACGGATCAATGAGATGATCCGGATTTCGCCGATTCGGGTCATCGACGCCGACGGCGCTCAGTTGGGGGTGATTACGCGAGACGAGGCGTTGGAAAAGGCGCGTTCGTCGGGACTCGACCTGGTCGAGGTGGCTCCGCTCGAGAAGCCGCCGGTTTGCCGCATCATGGACTTCGGCAAGTTCAAGTACCAGCAAAAGAAGAAACAACACAAAGGCCACGTCCACCACAGCAAGAACAAAGAAATCCGCCTGCGGCCGAAGATCGGCGACCACGACTTCCTGACGAAGGCGGGTCACGCGCGGAAGTGGTTGGGCGAACGGGACAAAGTCGTCTGCTCGGTGATCTTCCGCGGCCGCGAGAACGCCCACGTCGACGAAGGGTTCAAGCTGGTCGCGAAGCTGACCGAGAACCTGTCCGACATTGCAAAGGTGGAGCAGAACCCTTCGATGATGGGGCGGCGGATTGTGGTGATTTACGCGCCGAAGTAGTTGGGCGGCGCGTCAGCGCGCTGAAACAATTGAAAAGAGCCCGGAACAAGTTTGTTCCGGGCTCTTTTTATATTTCAGCCCTGGCTCCGCCGGGGGCTGCAGGGGAGCGCAGGCGGCGGGCCATTAGCCGGATCGACATGAAGGCGAGCGATCCTAAGCAGAAAGCCAGCAGCGTCCACCGCATGTACATCGCGACGGTCAATGACATCCCAAGTCCGGTCGCGAGCGCGACGTAACCGGCGACGCAGAGCGGGCATTTCGGGAAGAACGCCAACAGCGTGCCGGGGATGAGCCAGCCCGCGAGTTCGACGGCTCGGCGACCGAGCAATGCGTTCCGTTGGCGCAGCGGGGCAGGGGAGTCGCTCGACGCCACGGCGACCCCGCAGCAGCAACGGCCGCGGCTTTCGGCGCGGAGCGAAATCATTGCTGCTTCTCCGGTTTCCACAGGCCCATCATCCGGCCGTCGGGGTCGGTGAAGAGCGCGAGGGTCCCCATGCCAGGAACGGCTTGCTCCTCGACGCAAATCTTGCCGCCGGCGGCGACGATCTTGTCGCGGTAGGCGGCCAGGTCGTCGACCGCGATGTAGCAGGTCATGTTGGCCGGCGCGGCCCCGTCGTGCGGCGCCTGCATGATGCCGCCGTCGATCCCCATGCCGCCCCCTTCGGTGTGGACGATGCGGTAGTTCATCTGCGGGTAGTCTTCGATCTTCCAGGCGAAAATGTCCTGGTAGAACTTGGCGACGGCGGCAGGGTTCTGCGACCAGAGTTCCCAGTGGACGACGGGTTGACCCATAGCAGGAAGTCCTTTGTGAGCGGTGAGGCGGACGTGGTGGAGCGGGTACAGCTCAAGAAGACGAACAGCAGCACGAGCCCTTCGGCGGGGCGTAGCCGGCGAGCGGGTCGACCGTGTAGTTCTCGTCGTAGCGATCGTGGTGGCGGACCCAGGCCATCGAGAACGCCAGCCCTTCTTCATTCCGGCCGAGCGGCGCGACGTCGAGGAAGTTGTAGGCGCCAACCAGCATGTCGAGACCGCGGGCGTAGCTGGAGTAGGTGTGGTAGATCTGGCCGTCGGCGTCGCGGAAGAACGCGCTGAGCCCGGGGAGATCCTCGGCGGGCGTGCCGGACATTTCCTGGTAGTTGTAGTAGAGCTCGCCGCTGGCGATCTCTTCCGGCTTGAACGAGACGTGGTAGTCGTAATTGAAATCGCTGCCGGCGGAGGAGACCCAATTGAACTTCCACCCCATGCGGCGTTGGAACGCCTCAAGTTCCGGCCAGGGCGCCCGGGAAACGGCCGTCAGCGTCACGTCGCGGGCGTTGAGGTGGGGCACCATGCCGGCGAAATGGTCGGCAATGTACGAACAGCTTGGGCAGCCGGCGGACCAGCCGGGGCCGAACATGAAGTGGTAGACCAATAGCTGACGGCGGCCGGCGAAGAGATCGTCGAGCGACTCTTGGCCTGCGGGACCGTTGAACAGATACGTCTTTTCGACGCGCTCCCAGGGGAGTTCGAGCCGCTGCCGATTGATATCGTCGCGGCGACGCGTGAGGGCTTTTTCTTCGGCGAGCAGGGCTTTGCGGGCAGCTAGCCATTCTTGGGGCGAGACGACGGGATGGGCGGGCATAGGGAACCTCTCATCTGCGAGTAATGTGCGGAACTAATGGATTTGAACCGCCAAGGACGCCAAGGACGCCAAAGGGAAGACCGACGGCTTAAATGCGGGGATTTTTAACCACGAAACAGACGAAATGACGCGAAAGAAAACGGGAACTACACCGCTGATGAACGCTGATGGGACGCTAATATGTTGAGCGGGATGTTTTTTTCTTTTAATAGCGATCAATCAGCGTCTATTAGTGGTGATGGATTCCTCCCCTCTTTCCGCTATCTCCTTTTTCGTTTCTTTCGTGTGTTTCATGGTTAATCACCCCGCATTCAGAAGTAAGAACAGGCCGGGAGATCTCCGTCGATCTCCCGACCTGCCCCGATGGTTTACTTCTTCGTGAACTCGATGCGCATCATCTTGAACTCGTCGCCAGACTTCGGATCGGTGACGAACATTTCAAGCGTCTTGGTTGTGGGGCTCGTGGCTGTCTCAACCTGCCGCAGCGTCACCGGCTTCTGCTCGCGAGGACAATTGGCGACGTATTCCCAGTTGAGAGTCTTTCCATCCTCGGCCAACTCGCCTTCTCCTTGCATAATGCCAGTCGAGTGATTGTCGACCATTGACGCGACGAACTTCTTCGAGACGTTGTCGAAGCCGAAGAGCGCCAGCCCTTGGAACGGCCCCATCATGGGACACTCGCCGCTCATTTCGCAGCGCACATACCGGCCGTCCATGACGGGGGAGTACTCGGCAACGACTTCGCTCTTGATCGGCTCCATGCCGGGCGCCATCCAGACGGTCGACTTGCCGACCCAGGCGCCGACGTCCTTCAACAGTCGGGCCTGCCCCTCGCCGGGGGCGCCGGCTTTGATGCAGCGTTCCATTTCCTCGGCCGTCCAGCCGGGAGGGAGTTGGGCGGCGGCCGCGTCGGACTTCTTGGCGTCAGCGGCATATGCAGCCGCAGCGATGGCGACGAGGCCAAGACAGGCGAGGGTAAGTGACTTGAGTTTCATCGGAACCTCCAAAAATGTGCCGGCCAGCTGGCTACATGACGCATGGCTCGCTGGTCGGCGGATGGTGAGTAAACAAGGCGATGTCGGGACGTACCGGTAGCGCGAACGCCCTCGGCGGCGTTTTTTGATTGGGACTTTGAAACGGGAAACCGGTCCCGGGAACTAGACGCTGCGTGATGCAGGCCTACCCCTTGGCGGATCCAGGGGCTGGAAATGCGTAAGGATCAGCAGGTGAGGGTATCGAGATGTTCGGCGAGGCGATCGAGCGATTCGGCGGCGCCGACGTCCATACCGGAATGGAGATGGCCGTCGCGTGATTCTTTGGTGAGGTGCAAGGTCCGTTCGGTGACGGTCGTCACGCCGTGGCGTTCGGTAAACGTGACGGTGATCTCCGCCGGCGCTTGCAGGAATGGATCGTAGATGAACGAATGGATCAGCCGCTCGGGCCGCATGATTTCTTGGTAAACGCCGCGGAAGCCGCACTCCGAACCATCAGGCATACGCAACGTGTAGCGGTAGGCGCCGCCAGGGCGGAGGTCGACGTCGCAGACGTCCATCTCCGCCGTGCGGCAGCCCCACCAGCGGCGGAGGTGTTCGGGCTGGGTCCAGCAGTCGAAGACCAGTTCGCGCGGGGCGTCGAAGGCGCGGATGACGACGATCTCCAGATCGCTGGGGGTCGTCAGTTTGAAGCTGGGGTGGGATTTGACGGGCATGGGAGCGCCTTGTGAGTGAGTATTTTCAGCCCCGGGCTCCGCCCGGGGGTAGGTTTCCAGCGCGCGACGCGTCGCCAAACGCTACGCTACCCCCCGGCGGAGCCGGGGGCTGCAAGAACAAACATCAAACGCCAACCTTCGCCTGCGACTCTGCCAGCTGCTTCATATTCGCGAGTCCCTCCTCGAACTGCCCGCCGCAGAGCTTTTCCATGTTCATGACGAGCCCGATCGCCTTCGTCATGAAGTTGTAGTTGCCTTCCATCGACCAGGTGACTTCCGTCTCGTCGCCGATCTTCCTGAACACGAAATCGGCGCTGTTCGTGGCCGTGAACGGTTTGAAGAACTCCAGCTTGAGATCGATGCGCTCATACGGCTGGCTGCCGACGATCGTCATCCGCCCTTCGCCGACGTTGCCGTTTCCTTTCCAGGCGTAGGTGGCGCCCGTACCCGCCTCTGGGCCGTGGTAAATCCGCTCCAAGTTCGGATCAAGCTTCTCCCACGGCGACCAACCGCGCCACTTCCGCAGGTTGTTCACCAGTTCGAACAAGACTGCCGGCGGCGCCGCGATGCGCGCCGACCGCACATAGCGAAACCGCGAAGGTCGCGTAGCGATGGCAATAAGCAGCAGAGCCAGGACGACCGCGACGCCGATGAGGATTTTGGTGAGCATGGGAGTGGGTGAGTAGGTGGAGTAGGTGTTTATGTGAGTAGGTGTGAGCGGGCGTCGCGAGTCCTTTTTACTGTTGAATCGATCCCTCTGGCCGAGAGCTGATGGCCGACGGCCGATAGCCGCCCCCTCACAGCTTCGATTTCGGCAAGCCCTCAACGTCGATGATCTGCCGAACCTCGACCGTGCCATGGCGAGCCCCCGGATGGCGGGCGGCGATGGCGGCGGCTTCCTCGACGCTGTCGGCTTCGATCAGGTAAAAGCCCCCGATCGCCTCGCGGGTTTCGGCGTAAGGGCCGGCCGTGACGCTGGTTTTGCCGTCACGGACGCGGACGAGCGTCGCCGTGTTCGACCGCTCGAGCGGAGAGCAGTAGAGATACTGCCCTTTGCGAGCGAGATCATGGGTGAGCTCGATCGCCTCGCCGAGCGCTTTCTCATGCACGGCGGGGCCGACGTCTTCCCAGTACTGCTCGTCGTCGTGGCTGATTAGCATAAATTTCATCGTGTTGACTCCAATTAACGGGAGCGTTGTGCTTTAAAAGCCACCGGCTTTTGCCGGTGGACGATGTTCGGAGAATGCTTGTCGGCAATTCGTCCACCGGGGGAGCCGGTGGCTTTTATGGGCTACTTCGGCAGTCCGTCGATCTCGACGACGGGCCGCACTTCGACCGTCCCCTTGCGGGAGCCCGGAATCCGGCCAGCGATGGCGATCGCTTCGTCGAGATTGGCGGCCTCGACGAGGAAGTAACCGCCGAGCTGTTCACGGGTCTCAGCAAAGGGGCCGTCGGTCACCAGCCGCTTGCCGTCGCGAACGCGAACGCTCGTGGCGGTGGTGACCGAGTGGAGCGGCGACGCGGCGAGGAATTTGCCGTCGTCGGCCAGCGCTCGGCAGAGGGCAGCCGACTCGCCAAAACATTCTTGGCGTTCGTTTTCGGTCCAGGCCTCTTCGGGGCTGTAGATCAGGAGCATGTATTTCATGATGATCGTTCCTTTATTTGATTTTTCTGGTCCCCTCCCCTTGAGGGGGAGGGTTAGGGAGGGGTGATTGAAGCTGGTACCAGCGAACTACCCCCCTCCCCAGCCCTCCCCTCAAGGGGGAGGGGGCCAGAACGTTTATTTGGGTAAGGCGATCACGCTAGCCACATGCGCCGCGAGGCGATCGAAGTTCTGTTCGTTCGCTTGTTCGATGAACACTTTCATCTTCTCGCTATCAGGCGAAGCCTCGAGGTTCATCACCCACTTAAGTTCCGTGTGCGCGCCGACGGCGCGGTACGTCATCGTCATCCGATACCAGTGGAACGGCCGCAAGTGTTCGAAGACGATCCGCTCAGGCTTCTCAAACTCAACGATTTGCGACTCGTTCTCAAAGTCCGTGCCATTAGGGCCATGCATCGTGAGATGCCAGGCGCCGCCGGGGCGGAAGTCGAACTGGTGAATGGTGTTGGTGAAACCTTCCGGCCCCCACCATTTCGCCAGTTGGGTTGGATCGCAGAACGCCTCAAACAACCGCGCCCGCGAGGCGTCGAATAGCCGCACATTGATGATGTCGATCGTCGTCCGCTCGTTGGCTGAGAGGCTCAGGTTTTCAGCTTCGGTCGGCATGGTCGGTAGCCTTGTTTTCTTTCGCTTCACTAATTGGTCGCTGCGGAACGAGCCATTTCGACAAGCCCGCAAAATTATTTCAAGCTTTTTCAACAAGCGTCGGCCCGCGGCAGCGGCGACGCCGGGCGGACCTCGACGACGGCGCCGCGACGGATCGCCGGGT
>JBGSMO010000490.1:0-1957 GCA_041740115.1 Pirellulales bacterium | reverse complement strand
GCCCGTGCCGCAGCCAGCGACGTCGCCTGGTCGCCGCGTCGACGACTCGCATCAACTGGCCGGCAAGCCGGCGGCTTGATTCGGCTCACCCAACGCAGCGGACACGACATGGCCCTCGCGTGGATGAAACGACACTGGGCCGCACTCGCCGTCGCCGGGATCACGGCCGTGATGGTGCTCGTCGTGCGGCTGGAGGGTCGCGTCTGGTTCTGCGAGTGCCGCACGCTGCTGTTCTGGATCGCCGACGCCTACAGCGAGCATACGTCGCAACATTTGCTTGATCCGTATAGCCTCACTCACCTACAGCATGGGCTGATCTTCTACTGGCTTCTCGCCTGGCTCGCGCCGCGCACCAGCTGGCAAACGCGGCTCGTCGCGGCGACGGCGGTCGAAGCGTTGTGGGAGATCGTCGAGAACTCGGCCTTCGTGATCAACCGCTACCGCGAAGCGACGGCGGCACTAGGATACACGGGCGATTCGGTGATCAACTCGCTCGGCGATCTGCTCTCGTGCGTCGTCGGGTTCGCCATCGCCGGCAAGATCGGTTGGCGCTGGACGCTGGCACTATTTGTCGGCATCGAGGCCGGGCTCGTGCTATGGATCCGAGACAGCTTGCTGCTGAACGTCTTGATGTTGTTCTACCCGATCGACGCCGTGAGGAATTGGCAAACCGAGCAGTAGACGCTTAGCTCGCTTTGAGCTTGGTCATCTCTTCCTGCAGCTTGTCGATCTCGGCCTGCAAACGGGCCGGCTCTTGCGGGTCGTCGGGCTGCTGCTTGGCGCCGGCGAGTTGCTGCTGGAGCGTGCCTAGCTTTTGCCGAATGACTTCGATGCGCTTCTTGGCTTTTTTATCCATGAGGTTCTCTTCGTTCTTGTACCTTCGCGTTTGGCGTTCTTTTTAACCGCGAATCACGCGAATCCGCGCGAATAAGAAGGAATGCAGCGTGACTATTTTTCGCACAGCGAGCGACCGATCGGCAATCGCTTGTTTTCCAAAGGTAAATTTACTTTAATACGACCGCCGATTTTCCTCTTTATTCGCGTCGATTCGCGGTTTATAGAACTTCAAAAAGAAACGCCCCCAAGACGCTCACGAACGGTCGCTAACTATCCACTGCTTAGTGATACGTCCGCATCAGCGCTCCGATGACGATGATCGCCATCACGGCGAGCCAAGCGAAGTTCAGCCATTGCGCCATGCTGCCGCGAAACTTGTCGGCCAGCGAGGTCTTGCCGGCCAGGATGGCCGCGACGAAGAAGACGAAGAGGGCCAGCAGGAACTTCACGCCGAACAGCATGTGATAAGCGGACGGCAACGGCGCCCCCGCCGCCTTCGCCTCGCGAACAAACGTGATGTAGTTGAACATGCCGGTGACGATGAGAAACAGCGTCGCCACGCCGACCCAGCGGGCCCACACGCTGCGACGCCCGGCAAAGCAGGCGTCGGCGCCCGCCGGCGCCAAGACCGCCCGCAGATAGAACAATCCGCCGCCGATGATGATCGCGAACATGATGTGGAAGACGCGGCTCAGTATGCGCAGAGTAAATGCGGCGTCGACCTGCGGTGCGGCGGCCGCCTCAGCCGCTTGGGCCAACAGGGCGAACGCATCGAAATCCGCGGGAAAGAGTGACATCGAGCGTGACTCCAAAGGCTGATAAACCGTGGGAAGCGGCGCGGTCGCCGTTGGGGACCGATCGTACGCCGCGGCGGGCGATTCGTCTACCGCTCAACTCTATCGCTCAACTGTCTGACGGTTGATCCGCTACCCAACGCCGGGCGGCGGCGACGGCCTGTTCAGCCGTGAGAATCTCGCGATCGAGTTGCCGGTCGCGCAGGTGTTCCAGCAGCGCCGAGAACTGCCGGCCGGCCCGCACGCCATGGCGAATGAGGTCGTCGCCAGTCACCAGCGGCGGCGGGTTGAGTTCCTCGATCGGTCGCGCGAGTTGGGCGCGGCAG
>JBGSMO010000451.1:0-17179 GCA_041740115.1 Pirellulales bacterium | reverse complement strand
TGGTTCGTTGTATTGTGCTGGCGTGGCCGACGACCCGCCGGCGGCAGTCGATTGCCACTTGGCGTTCGTGGCGCCGCCTCCCTCGGTGGGGGGCGTGCGGGAGAGCCGGCTCGCGGCGATAAAGCGGAACTCACCTGCGGGCGGAGCGATTTTCAGGAGGGGCTGATTCGGCTGCGGCGGTTCGAGGAGTTGCACCATCTCGCGGCGTTCGAGATAAACTTGCACCGCCTTACGGTCTTCGCTCAGCGACGATCCGATGCGCGCTGGCACGCTGGGTGCGATCACTTCAGCCGTGCGGCTGTCGAGGACGCGGAGTTGATGGGCGGGGGCCAGGCAGAAGCTTCCTTCCACCGGACGAATGGCGCACCACCCGTCGCCATCGTGGCGGTAGACTTCGACGGCGTAACCGGCGCTGAGCTGTCCGGTCGGATAGAAATCTCCGCCGGGACCGCTGCGGACGTAAGATTCGTCTTGCGTGACGTAGGCGACGTAGGGGAAGGCGTCGGCGGCGTGGGCCGTTTGGCCGATCGCGGCGACAAAGAGCGCGGCGATGACGAACGCGCTGTGTTTGGGCGCGCGTATGGTATTCAATAAGAATAAGGCGGGAAGCATTGTTTGCTCCGAGTCTGAGGCGTGGCGCTGCCCGGAGGGCGTGGCCCTCCGGCTAATAGTTTGTGCGCTGGCGTGGGGGCTTATAGGAGATTGGCAATCAGGGCTCAAGGGCGGACCGGCGCCGGCGCGGCGTTGCTAGCTGGTCGACCGGGCCAACGTTAAGATGGGGATGCCGGCTCTTTTTCTCCCGCCAACTCACGGCGCGGGGGCCGACGTGAGGCGCCATCATGCAGATTGAACAACTCGGGCCTTACCGCATCGGTCGCAAGATCGGCAAAGGGGGAATGGGCTCGGTTTACGAGGCGGTCGACGAAAAGACGGGCCAGCGGGTCGCCGTCAAGGCGCTCGCCCCGCAGCTAGCGATGGCGGAGGGATTTCGCGAGCGGTTCGAGGCGGAGATCGAGTCGCTCAAGAAGCTCCAGCACGAGGGAATCGTCCGACTGCTGGGATACGGCGAGCATGAGGGCATCCTCTTCTACTCGATGGAACTGGTCGACGGCCCGAGCCTCGAACAGGAGATCAACGACGGCCGCCGCTTCGATTGGAACGAAACACTGTCGCTGGCGGTGCAGATTTGTCGGGCGCTGAAGCATGCCCACGACCATGGCGTCGTTCATCGCGACATCAAGCCGGCCAATCTCCTGCTGACCACCGACGGCAAAGTGAAGATCGCCGACTTTGGGATCGCGCGGCTGTTCGGCTCGACGCAGTTGACGACGGCCGGCGGCGTGTTGGGAACGGCGGACTACATGTCGCCGGAACAGGCAGACGGGCGGCCGATCACCGAAAAATGCGATCAATACTCGCTCGGGTGCGTGATGTACGCGCTGCTGGCGGGGCGGCCGCCGTTTCGGGCGAAGACGATGCCGGAGATGTTGCAACTGCAACGCTTCGCCGAACCGGAACCGGTGCGGCGGTTCGCGCCGCTGACGCCCGAGGAGCTCGATCGGCTGATTGGGCAACTGCTGAGCAAGGAACCGAACGACCGCTTCCCGAACGTATTGGTGCTCGGACGCCACATGGAGGCGATGCAGCGTGCGCTCTCACGGCCGCCGAAGCCGAAGGCCGTTGAACCTGAGAGTCTGCCAGCGAAAGACTGCTTCGGCGACACGCGGCTCGATTCGACTGCGGTCTTCAACGCCGATGCGACGCTGTCGCCGCAAGACATGATGCTGACGCCGCGAGAGACGACCGACAGCGGCGTCTACAATGCGCCGACGTTGGCCGACGAAGGGCAGTTGGAGCTAGAGGCGCCAGTCCATTCGGGTTCGCCGTTGGCGCCGTCGATCTCGGCGCCGGTGGGGCCGAAAACCGTCGTGGCGTCGAAGACGAGTCGCTTCACGACCGTCGACGAAGAGGCGGCCCGACTCCGCAACGAGCAGCCTTCGCCTTACTGGCTGCTGGCCGGCCCGCTGGCCGGCACGCTGGGGATGTTGATGGGCCTGGTGGCGCTTGGCTGGTGGCTCACGCGACCGGCCTCCGCGGACGATTTGTACGCCCGCATCGAAACGCACATTGCCGACAACGGCGACGACGATTTGGCTGCGATCGAAGGGCCGATCGTTGAGTTCATGAACCGATTTCCGGACGACGAGCGCACGGACAACCTGCGTCCGTACGCCGATGAGCTCGAACTGCGGAAGATGGAGCGTAAACTCCGCTTTCGGACGCGCGTCACTGGTAAGGCGGAGACGCACCCGATTGCAGAGATTTTCGGCGAAGCGAATAGCCTGCGCGAGACGGATCCTGAACGGGCGGCGGCGATTCTGCAAGATTTGTTGACGCTCTATCCGACCGAAGGAAAGGCGTCGGCGGCCCTCACCGAGGAGATGCGGCAATACCTGACGCTGGCCGATCGCGAGTTGATCAAGCTGCGGAAGTCGATTGAGGCGCGAGCGAAGGAGCAACTCCCGATGTTGCGGGATCGCCTGTTGGCGGCGGAGCGATTGCAAGCGAAGGCGCCGGCGGAAGCGGCGGCGATGTACCGGGCGCTCATCGATTTGTATGGCGAGCAGCCATGGGCCGCGGAATTAATCGGCGAAGCGCGCGAGCAATTGAAATCAATTGAAACCAACTAACCGGCGTAACCCGCTTGCAGCCCCCGGCTCCGCCGGGGGGTAGCGCAACGCAGGGCAACGCGTACCAGCATGGTGACCGACCCCCGGGCGAATCCCGGGGCTGCCATAAGAGGAAACGTATGAGTCAGCAAGTCTCAACCGTCGACCGACCGCGGAGCGCCGCGGCGTTCCAGCGAGCCCTGACGCTGATGCCGGGTGGCGTGAACAGTCCGGCGCGGGCGTTCGGCGGCGTGGGCGGAACGCCGATCTTCATCGAGCGGGCCGACGGCGCCTATCTATTCGACGTCGACGGCAATCGCTACATCGACTACATCGGCTCCTGGGGGCCGATGATCCTGGGGCATCGCCATCCCGAGGTAATCGCCGCGATCGAACGCGCGCTCGCGCATGGGACGAGCTACGGCGCGCCGACGGAAGCCGAGAGCGAACTAGCCGAGCGGATCATCGATGCGGTGGCGTCGATCGAGATGGTGCGGCTGGTGAGTTCGGGGACCGAGGCGACGATGAGCGCCGTGCGATTGGCGCGTGGTTACACCGGTCGCGATCTGCTCATCAAATTCGCCGGTAATTACCATGGGCACGTCGATAGTTTGCTGGTGGCGGCGGGAAGTTCGGCGGCGACGCTCGGGGCGCCAAATTCGCCCGGCGTGACGACCGGCGCCTCGCGCGATACGCTCGTGCTGGAATACAACGACGTCGCGGAGTTAGAGCAAGCGTTCGCGGCTCACGGCGACAAGATCGCCGGCGTCATTCTGGAGCCCGTGGTCGGCAACATGGGCGTTGTCGCGCCGAGCCGGGAATTTGTCGAGGCGCTGCATCGACTTACGGAAAAGTATGGCGCGCTGCTCATTTGCGACGAAGTGATGACTGGCTTCCGCGTGGCATTCGGCGGCGCGCAGTCGCTGTTTGGACTGCGACCCGATATCACCACGCTCGGCAAGATCGTGGGTGGCGGGCTGCCGGTCGGGGCGTACGGCGGGCGGCGGGATATCATGCAGCATATTCTGCCGGCCGGCAAAGTGTTTCAGGCGGGAACGCTAAGCGGCAACCCGCTCGCGACCGCAGCAGGTGCGGCTACGTTGCGGTTGCTCAAAGAAGAGTCGCTCTACGAACGGCTCGATGCGCTCACTTCGCGGCTAGCAACCGGCTTGCGACATGCCGCTGAGAGTGCCGGCGTGCCGCACACGATTGCGCGGGTGGGGAGTATGCTGACGCTCTTTTTTCATCCGGGTCCGATTCAAGGTTGGCGCCAAGCGAGCCAAGCGGACACAGCGCGCTTCAGCCGCTACTTCTGGGGCCTCATGGACCGCGGCGTTTATATGCCGTGCAGCCAGTACGAAGCGCTGTTTGTCTCAGGCGCTCATACGGAAGCCGAGATCGACGCCACGATCGCGGCGGCGGAGGAAGTGTTAAAGGCGTTCTGAATCCGTAATTCCAGCCCCTGGCTCCGCCAGGGGGTAGCACGACGCAGGACAACGTCTACCGGCATGGTGACCGACCCCCTGGCGGAGCCAGGGGCTGCAGGCGTGCGGCGTCAGCCTTTTCCTCCGCAGCGCTTTTACGAAAGTAATCCGGAACCAATTCCAGCGGACTGATCCCACAGCCGCGGTTGAAGAGGGCGATCCCCATCCGGCCCACGGCGGACGCGGTCGGATTCCAGAGTCGTTCGTCCGCGATCGATACTCCGGCGGGAAGCAACTGCCGTAGTTTCGCCAGAGGCGGGCCGGCGACTTGATCGCCAGCGGCAAGTTGTGCAATCCAGTCATCGATCGGCGTGACGTCGGTCGGCGGCTCAGCCTGGTCGACGACCGACCGCGCGGGATCGAAGGGCGCCGCGAACAGTTCCTGGCGCTGGGCGTCGAGGATCGTCCAAAGTCGCTGCTTGCGGGTCTCGAACGGCTCAGCCATCGCTGCCAACGTGTGAACGCCGACAAGCTTCGCTCCGACGGCATAGGCGAACGTCTTGGCCGCGACGACGCCGATGCGGAGGCCGGTGAACGAGCCGGGGCCGGTGGTGACGGCGACCAACTCGACGTCGGCAGGACACCAGCCGTTGTCTCTCAATAACTCGTGCGTCGTGGGCAGCAGCGAGCGGGCCGTTCGCTGGTCAGGGGGCGTTTCGCGCTCGATCGTCGAAACGAGCTTGCCGTCCGCCGTTTCGAGCAGGGCGACGGAGCCGAGCAGGCCGCTGGTTTCAAAGGCGAGAATCTTCATGGTCGGTTCACGATAGCCGGAATGGGGCGACGGTCGCAATTGGGAGCGCCGAACGGCCTCGCTTTCGGCGTGATTGTTGCAAAACCAGAATGAACCGCCAAGAACGCCAAGGAACGCGTGAAAATGCTTAATCGCCAAGGCACGAAGACACAAAGAAGGCACGAAGAAAAGGCATATATCTGAACATCGTAGTCATCCGTCACCGCTTCCCCGTCATCGATTTCTTCGTGCGTCCTTAGTGCCTTTGTGTCTTGGTGGTAATCGCCTTCTCTTGGCGGTTCAATCAAAATGACGCTGCCGTACCTAAGTGTGAGACATGCAGAGATGGTTTCGGCCCGGTATCACGGCGGGTCCGCAAAACCCCTGTCCGTTTTCTTTCACACCTAACCAGGGAGAAAAATGATGAGACTTCCCATTATCTTGGCGGCGGCATTGGCTGTGTTCGGCGTTGAAACTATGGCAGTCGGGCAAGAAATGCCCGAGATGCCGAAGCCGCAGAAGGAGCATCAGTGGCTGGCTCCATTGGCTGGCGACTGGGAGGCCGAGATCGAATGCCAGATGGGCCCCGGGCAGCCGCCGATGAAGGCCAAGGCGACGCAATCGTCCACGACGCTCGGCGACCGCTGGCTGGTGGCGACGAGCGAAGGCGAAATGATGGGCCAGCCGATGACCTCGGTGCTGACGCTCGGCTTCGATCCCGCGAAGAAGTCCTATGTCGGCACGTTTTACTGCTCCTGCGGCAACGAGCTCTGGACCTACGCCGGCCAAGTGAGCGACGACGGCAAGAAGCTTGTGCTCGATACCGAAGGGCCGAACATGATGACGCCTGGAACGACCTCGAAGTATCAGGAGACGATTGAAATCAAAGACAAGGATCACTACGTCTTCACGTCGAGCATCGAAGGTCCCGATGGCAAGATGACCAAGTTCATGACAGCGGAATATACGCGGAAGAAGAAGTGATTCGTTCGCCGGGAGAACTGCATAGTCCAAGGATTAACCGCCAAGAACGCCAAGGAAGAAGGCGGAAGAATTCCACGGGTGAATTTTTGGTTTCCCTTGGCTGTTCAAATGAAACGACTTTGCAGTTCTCCGGCTTTTGCTTGCATTAGCTCTTGCAATTGGCCGCCCAAAGAGTTAGTGTACAGATGGATATATTCTGGCTCGCGCGACTGTTCCTCCGCCGAAGCTTTCCGCTCTTTGATAACTCACTCAGCATCAAGCTTGCTGGCCGACGGCGATTGAATGCGACGGGAACGGAACCGATGCGCGCTGTCTCCCGCGGCTGACTTCGAAAAGCACGAGATGGCCAAAGAAAGCACTTGGCCACCTTGGCCACCTTGGCTGACATGGCCACCTCGCTGATCTCGCAAGATGTCGCTCCAACCGACAGCGCCATGTCTGCCAAAAATTAATGGCAGACATGGCGCTGTTGGCAGACATGGCAGCCTTTGTGGCAGGCGCGCTCTATGTGGCTGCTTCCAAGCTGTTTCGGTCGAACGATGAAGAATGGGACGCGAATTGTCGCTGATTAGGCGGATAGACGCGAATTGCTTGTTCTTAATCCGCGCAGATCCGCGTACTATTCGTCGCTTTATCGCCGCCTGCCGGCCAACCCGGCCATCCTTGACCCTGCAGCCAACGAGACTTAAACTGGCGGGTTAGCAAGGTTTAGGGAGAAATCGCCTTCGCATCGGCGCTCCCCAGCGAGTCCCTCCCTTCATGGGAGGGGAACAGGCAGCTTTCCACCATGGGATCGACACGACGGTGAAGCGCGCGATCATCAGCGACATCCACGGCAATCTCGAAGCCTTGCAGGCCGTGCTTGCGCATATCGGCGATCAGCGGGTCGACGAGATTTTTTGCTTGGGAGACGTGGTCGGCTACGGCCCCAACCCTTGCGAATGTCTCGACTTGGTGATCGCCCGCTGCAAGCTGGGGCTCCTGGGAAATCACGACCAGGGGGCGATGTTCGACCCCGAGGGATTCAACAGCGGCGCCGAGCGGGCGATTTTCTGGACCCGCGAACAACTCGAAGGCGCCAGCGGCGATCGGAGTCAGATTGACGTCCGCTGGGACTACCTCGGCACGATGCCGCGGGTTCATCGAGACGACCCGTATTTGTACGTCCACGGCTCGCCGCGCAACCCGGTCAACGAGTATGTCTTCCCGGAAGACATCTACAACCAGAAGAAGATGGAGAAGCTGTTCGGTTTGATCAGCAAGGGGTGCTTTCAAGGGCACACCCACGTGCCGGGCGTTTTTCTCGAGAGCCTGGAATTCATCACCCCCGAACAGGTGGAATACAAGTATCAGATCGGGCAGGAACGCTTCATGGTGAACGTCGGGTCGGTGGGGCAACCCCGCGACGGCGATCCCCGTTCTTGCTATGTAATTCAAGAAGACGACAAGATCACGTTCCACCGCGTCGAATACGACTGGGGCGTGACGGCTGACAAGATCTACCGAACGCCCGACCTCGACAATTTCCTGGGCGATCGAATCAAGGAGGGGCGGTAGACTAAGCAAGTCTCGCCGCGCCCCTGGGGGCGTTTGATCCGCTTAGGAGATCGACGCCTGCATTGTTTGGGAGTCTAGCGGAGTCTCCCCTCACCAAGAGTTTTCTCGCCTGGCGGCCGCGCCGGGCGTCATTGGTCGGCCCGGAGCGGTCGACTCACGCGAGGATCGCAACACGTGGAACGCCGCTTTCTATTGTTTTTGGTGCTGTCGTTCGGCGTGATGGCGGTATGGCAGATTCTGAATCCGCCGCCGAAGAAGCCGATCGACCCCGCCCTGCCGGCGAATGGGCAGGCCGCGGAAGAGAAGCCAGGCGAAGCGGCGGCTGACGCTGAAAAGCCGGCGGCCGACGGCGCTGCGGCAAAGGATGGTGAAGACGCTGACGACGCCGCGCTTAATGCCAACGCCGAGATCGATCTTCCTGAGGAATATGTCACCCTCGGTTCGATCGACGAGGCGAGCGGCTTCCGGATGGGGGTGACGCTCACCAATCATGGCGCCGCGGTGCGGCGGATTGAGCTAGCGAGTCCCCGTTTCCAGGACCTTCACGACCGTCGCGGCTATCTGGGGCAACTCGAACTCAAGGAAGCGGACGGCCTGATTGTCGGCGCGATCGTGCCAGGATCGCCAGCCGCAGCCGCGGGACTGCAAGCTGGCGATCGACTGCTGGAGGCGGGCGGCGACAAACCGACTGCGGTCACGACGCGTGACGAGTTCAACAAAGTCCTCGACGGCGTGCGGCCGAACCAATCATTCACGCTGGTGGTCGAACGCGCTGGACAGCGGCAAACGCTCACGGCGAAGTTGCAGCGACGTCCCTTGGAACTGATTCGGCCCGAATCCGAAAACGTGGCGCTGCGCACCGGCAAAGTTCCGGATGATTTCAAGTCGCCGCCGTCGTTTCTGATGACGCTCGCGGAACTCGACGACCAGAAGATCGCCGCCGACAAGCCGATCCCGGGCGTTGATTTGGAGAATGCGAATTGGCGGCGCGTCGAATCGGACGACCCGAAGGATGGTAGCGAGTCGGTGGCATTCGAACGGCGGCTGGCCGATTCGGGCCTCGTCGTCACCAAGCGATACACCCTCCGCAAAGCGCCGGAGCAGGAAGCCGACGGCGAGACATTGCCGGCGTACGATTTGACCGTCGAGATCACGCTCAAGAACGACGGCGACGCGAAGCGTGACGTCGCCTACCGGCTCGACGGGCCGAACGGCCTGCCGATCGAAGGTTGGTGGTACGCCACGAAGATCGGCCGCAACTGGGGCGGCGTTGGTTTGCGGGACGTGATTGGCCGCTACTACGGCGCCGATCCGACCCAACAGGGAGCGGCCACCATTGCGGCTGGCGATGCGGCGCCGTTCCAAGGCCCTGGCTTGGCGTACATGGGGGTCGACGCCCAATACTTTTGCGTCGCGTTAGTTCCGAACGTGGAGCAACCGGAGCAGTCGGACTGGATCACCCAAGTTCGCAGCGTCGTCGCCGGCACGCCGCCTGATCTGACGAAGGGCGAAGGACGGTTTGCGAACGTCACTGCCCAGTTCTTTAGCAAACGATGTGACCTGGAGCCGGGCGAGTCAATTAGCCACTCTTACACGGTATTCGCCGGCCCCAAGCGACCTGAACTTCTGGCTGAATATCAATTTGCCAATCTGCCGACATACTCGCTTACCGACTTCGTCTACTACGGCTGGTTCGGCGCGGTCGCCAAGGCGATGGTCGGCTTGCTCCACGTCTTTTACGGTTGGGTCGGCAACTACGGCATCGCGATCATCATGCTGACGGTGCTGGTCCGCGGCTGTATGTTCCCGATTAGCCGGAACCAAGCGAAGAGCATGGCGAAGATGCAGGCCCTGAAGCCTGAGATGGATCGGCTGAAGGAACGCTACAAGGGCGACCAACAAAAGCAAGCCGCCGCGATGCAAGAGTTGTATCGCAAGCACGGCGTCAATCCGCTGGCCGGCTGCTTGCCGGCGCTGATCCAGTTGCCGATCTTCATCGGCCTCTATCGCGGTCTCGCCGTCGACGTCGAATTGCGGCAAGCGCCGCTCTTCAGCGAAAGCATTCAGTGGTGCTCGAATCTCGCGGCGCCCGACATGCTGTACGACTGGTCGTGGTTCATGCCGAAAATGGTTACCAGCGGCGAAGGAATATTCGCGCTTGGACCTTACCTCAATGTGCTGCCGTTGGTCACCGTCGGCTTGTTTCTGCTTCAGCAAAAAATGTTCATGCCCGAACCGGCGAACGAACAAGCCGCGCTGCAGCAGAAGATCATGAAGTACATGATGGTGTTCATGGGCCTCATGTTCTACAAGGTGCCGAGCGGGTTGTGCCTCTACTTCATCGCGTCGAGCCTGTGGGGTATCGCCGAGAAGAAGATGATTCCCCCGCCGACGGCGCCAGCAGAAGGGACGACGACGGCACTCGATTCGCCGCCGTCGCGCAGCAAGAGTTCGGGCGGGACGTATCCGGAGAAGCGGGCGCCGAAGAATGGCGAAATCAAAGGGCGCGGACCGTCTGGTTCGAAGAAAAAGCGATAGAATGGTTCGCACCGTCATTCTGAGCGGAGCGAAGAATCTGGAACCGTAAACGGGCGCCAGATCCTTCGCTCTGCTCAGGATGAGTTTTCACGGCCACGCAACACTCCATGTCGTACGATCTCCACGACACGATCGCGGCCGTCGCTTCCGCCGCGGGCGGTGCGGCGCGCGGCGTGGTGCGAGTTAGCGGGCCAGATGCCGTGTGTCTGCTCGCTCGCTGCTTTCAATCTTCCGATGACGATTTCGAAGCACTGCCGTCTACTTCGGCGCCGCAGCGAATTCGCGGCGCGATCTCGGTGGCGGGAACTGATGGCGGTCAGGATTTGAACATCCCAGGCGCACTGCTTCTCTGGCCCGGCGCGCACAGCTACACGCGGCAACCTTCGGCCGAGTTCCACACGATTGGTTCGCCGCCGCTGCTCGCAGCTGTGTTGGAGGAGTTGGGACGCCACGGGATTCGGCCTGCCGAACCGGGGGAGTTCACGCTGCGAGCCTTCGTCGCCGGCCGCATCGATCTCACGCAGGCCGAAGGGGTGCTGGGCGTCATCGACGCGCAGGATCGCGGCGACCTTGACGCCGCGCTCGACCAAGTCGCCGGCGGGCTGTCGCGGCCGCTGCACCAGATTCGCGAAGACCTGCTCTCGCTGCTCGCGGAGTTGGAAGCGGGACTCGACTTCGTCGAGGAGGATATCGAGTTCATCAGTCGGCAATCGCTGGCGGGTCGCATTGCGAACGCGCAGGCCGTGGTCGCGGCGACGCAGTTGCAACTGAGCGAACGCGATCAACTCAGTCAAGTTCCCCGCATTGTTCTTGTCGGGGTTCCAAACGCCGGTAAGAGCAGACTGTTCAACGCACTGCTGGAACGGTTTGGCGACGGCGACGGGGCGAGTTCGATTGTCTCGCCGCAACCTGGAGCCACGCGCGATTACGTCGTGGGACGCATTCGCCTTAACGGGCTCCTTTGTGAATTGGTCGACACCGCCGGCGTCGAGGACGCCGAGCAGGAGGGGATTTTGCAGGCGGCCCAAGCGGCGTCGAGTGGACAACGCCGCGCCGCCGACCTTCGACTAGAGTGCGTCGACGCCGTTGGCGGCGGCGTTCAAACTTGCAGCGATCGAGACATCGTCGTACTCACGAAAATCGATTTGAGCGATGCTGGTTCGCCGAATGTTTCGCAGGGTTCAAGCAACGAGCCGTTAGCGACGCGACCCATCCGTTGCAGCAGCGTCACGGGCGAAGGTCTCGATGTATTGGCTGTCCAAATTCGAGCCGAAATCGGGCGACTCGACGCCAACCTCGGACGAGCCGTCGCCGTCACTTCCGTTCGCTGCCATGGTACCTTGCGGCGTGCGTTGGAGTCGCTGGCTGCCGCCTCCACGCTCGTCGCCGCCCGCAGTGACGAACTTCTCGCCGCAGAAATCCGGCATGGACTTGACGCCCTGGGCGAAATAGTCGGCGCTATCTGCGCAGACGACGTCCTCGATCGCGTCTTCGGCCAATTCTGCATCGGAAAGTGATTGCGGATTGTCGCCGCAGCGCGGCATAATCGTCGCCGTTGGCGGCGTGTTGCGGAGTATGGGCGGTCAAGTCGAATAAGATATTCACACATTTCACCATCCACAGTTGTTCGAGACGCTGACGGCATTTTGAATGGTATCTATGGACCGTGCTTCTTACAGCCCTGCTTCAATGGGCGGCGTCGCTTTCGCGGCATTTTTGCTTTGCGTCGCATTATCCCGACTGGCGCTTGCCGGCGATCAAGGCGCCGCCATTGAAGCGGCGATCGCCACGATCACCGACGGCGAAGTCCGCGAGCATGCCGGCCTCCTTGCGGACGACACGCTTGAAGGGCGGGCCGCCGGCTCGCGAGGCGGGATTGCCGCGGCCAAATACATCGAAAAGAAGCTGAAAGAGGCGGGCCTCGAACCGGCCGGTGAGCGCGGTTCGTACATTCAGCGCTTCTCGCCCGGCTATCAAAACGTCATCGGCATGCTACGCGGAACCGACCCGAAGCTCCGCGACGAATACATAGTCGTCGGCGCCCACTACGATCACGTCGGGTACGGCAATCGTTCTAATAGCAACGGCCCGTTCGGCTACATCCATAACGGCGCCGATGACAATGCAAGCGGCGTCGCGGCGCTCCTCGAAATTGTCGACGCCCTCCACCGCAGCGGTTGGCAGCCGCGGCGGTCGATCATTTTCGCGTTCTGGGACGGCGAAGAGATCAATTTGCTTGGTTCTCGTCATTGGGTCCGCCAACCGACTGTGCCGCGCGCGGGAGTGAAGCTCGCCGTCAACGCCGATATGGTCGGGCGGCTCACGAACGGCCGACTCGAAGTCGCCGGTACGCGCACCGCGGAGGGGCTGCGGCGTTTGTTTAGCTCGCCGCGGCTGCCCGACGATTTGCGGCTCGATTTCACCTGGGAGTACAAAGAAAATAGCGACCACTGGCCATTTTACGTCGACGACGTGCCGTCGCTGCTCATCCACACCGGGTTGCACGGCGACTATCATCGCCCCAGCGACGACTATGAAAAGCTGAACATCGCCGGCATCCAGAAAACTGCGGCCTACATGCTGGACGTGATTTGTCGGGCCGCCGATGCCGAGTCGCTTCCGGAGTTTCGCCCGGCGTCGCGCTCCGAGTCGGCCTACATGCGCTCGCAGCGCGAAGCGCCGCTCGCCCCGTTGCCGCCGCGACTCGGCTTGCGGTGGTTGTGGATTCCAACTGCCGAAGGCGAAGTCGCGGAGGAGAGCGCGAATAGCGATAAGGAGAGCAGTGCTGACGCGCCGCGCGGCGGGCAAATGCGCGTGACCGAAGTGACTGCCGGTTCCGCCGCCGACAAGGCCGGGATCAAAGTCGGCGACGTCATCATTGCGGCTGATGGCCAGTCGCTTCCAGTGGAGGCGTACATTCCCGCGGCTGTGCTGCGCGCCAAGGAATCGATCGCCCTTGAGGTCGTGAGCGGCGAAGAGCCGTCGCAAACCATCGATGTCGCCCTCGATGGCCAACCAAGTTCGGTCGGCTTCTCTTGGCGACCCGACTCGGCCTCGCCCGGCGCCGTGTTCGTGACCCGGGTGATCCCCTACTCGCCGGCCGCCCGTGCGAAGATCGGCGTCCATGACCGCATCTACGGCGTCGAGGGCGAACCATTCGCTGACCAAGACGCTCTACTCAAACGGGTTCGAGAACTGATCGACGGCGGCGCCGAGACGATCACGTTCGAGGTTGAAACCGCCGGGCGGCTGCGACCCGTGGAAATTGATCTCCGCTTGCCCGGCGCCGACCGCGACGATCCGTCGCTGTGATGCCGTTGTGCGAATGTCAATAGGGCGAGATCGCAGCAGCAACGCGCTGTGCCTCACGCCACCGCCGGACCGTCGCCCAGTTTCCGGAGCCGCTCCCAGGTGTAGAGCCCTGACTGATGGCCATCCGACCAATGAATCCGCACCGCATAGGCGCCGACGAGTTCCATCTGCGCGATCGAAATATCCTCCGGCACCGTCGCCGGATCGAGGATCCTGGCGCCGGTCCATTCGTTCACGCACTGGGCGCACTGGCACTCGCCGCGGAGAAAACGAAACGGCAACTGATCTTCGCGATCGCCCCAGACAATCCGCAAGATCCGCTCCGTGCGGTTGGCCTGGAGGTCGCGAGGAGCGGGTGAAACGGACATCGGCGGGACATCGAAGAAGGGGCGGCGGCAGTGGTTCATTGAGCGGCGACGCTGAAAAACGGCAGGATCGAGCCAAGCAGTTCACGCCTAGCCCTCCACCGCTAGCGACGACTATACTTGAGCCGTGCCATCCGGCCCACCCAGGCCGGCCATCTGCGGGGACGTGGCGGAATTGGCAGACGCGCTGGATTTAGGTTCCAGTGGGGCAACCCGTGCAGGTTCGATTCCTGTCGTCCCTATTAATCGACATTCGACAACGTGGCGGAAAGCGGTCCGCAAGCGACGGAGGAAGCAATTCCTGCAACGCTCGCCAAGCCCCTTTCCACGCCTCGGGTCGAGCCTGTAGCTCAGTCGGTAGAGCAACGGACTTTTAAGAGAAATAGGACTTTTCCGTATTTTCGGAGAAGTCCTGTTTTTCTAGAGTGAAACGCAATTTCCTTGCTTCGGCGATATCCCTAGAAAGCTCCAGAAATGGTTTCAGCGGGTGTCACTGACACCCGCTTTTGTGGACTCCGTGGTCCGGTGGTCGCTCGCCAAGAAGCAAACTCGCCCAGCGCCGCGCTCGCGAGATTCCAAGCCACTACAAAGGGAATCCACCGGCGACCGTCGAAACGCGCCAGCGAGCCGTACAGAGGCTCAAGCAGGAGTCCCGCCACCCGGTCGGATGCTTGAGCGCAGGCGGCCAATCCAGATTGCCGCGATGCCAACGAGGGTGGCAATCTCAAAGGCGCCAGCATTCATATTTGACTCCGCGGCAACCTGACTCGGTGTTTCATGCCAAAACTATAACGCCAGCGGCCGTCGCGAGTCGAACCGGCGAATATTCGCCCGCGCTCAGACCGGGAATTACTCGTCACTCTGTAGCTCGTGGGGTCGATTGGCCAGGGAAGCCCGAACAGCTCGCCCGCCGACCTACGCTCGCTATGCAGTAGCGCGGAGTGCGTATTCAAACATTTCACTCGCCCGGCCGTGAGTTAGCCTGCCGTGGGTTGTGATGGGTTAGTTGAATCCACGGCTTCCACAGCACGGCCGCTATGTTTGGCGAGCAATTCAACGGCAAGCCGCTCGCCGGCTGGCGTCAGCTTCAAATGACTCATTCGGCCGCCGTACTTCCGCCAAGTGATTAAAAGCCCATCTGCCTCGAGGCGATCGATAGCCCGACGGCAGCGCTTTCGAATGCGCTCGGGCAACTCGGGCCCGAACCATTCGGTCGGCTGGTAACGAAAGCCGTGGGCACGCTGCTCGGCGCGTTCCATGACAAGCCACCAAGCCGCTGGCTCAGGCTCTGGAGCGGCGAGGAAGGCTTCCTGCATGCGATAGGCTTGCACGATCACAAACGACCCCTCGTTGACGTCTCGAGCGTCTGATGCGTCCCTAGCGTCTTGCATGGCTTAGGCTGCCTCAGGGATCAACTGGCGAAAGAAAGTGTTTCAAAACCCCCGACTCTTCCGTAGGTATTAGTCTCGAGGGTCAAAAGTAGTACCTACTAGTTTACAGGTAGCTCGTCGCTTCGTCGTTCGCGGGCGCAAGTTTGTTGTCGTGGACGCATGGACGGCCATGTACATGCTCATTATGAAGTATCTGGACAGCCGCCGAGGTCGACTGTGGACATTCGCAAGGTTCAGTAACTCCTCGGACACCGCAAGTGAACACAACGCAGGTCTACGATAAACGGCGGAGAACAACAAAAGAGTCAACCAGCCACGACGTGCCGATCTAGGCGGCTATTAGAGAGCCGGTCGGCGGAGTGGCATCAGATGTCATGCCGAGTGGTTTGCGAGCGTCTGGGAGTAAATCTCGAGCTCGGATTTCAAGAAAGATTCGCGAGCGGATGATTTTCCGCGTAGTCACGTCCTGAAGGTGAACTTCAGGGGGGCGTGAATCAATGAGCCCCGCTACTTGGAAAAGCGCTTTTGGCTAGCTGTAGAGACTAGACGCAACCATGACGGTGACGATACGCGAACTCCTCGGTCAGTTTCTCCTCGAGATCTTCGCGAAGGTCCAAGAGAATTTCTTCCAGCTCAGCGACATCGACGGCGCTTGACACTGTTTTGCCGGCGGCGAGGTCGTCAAGCTGCCGATTGACTTCGGTCCAGCGGAGTTCCAGTTCACGCCGGTATCGAAAGCTCATCATGTTGAAACTCTTTTCAGAAAAGATCAGGGCGCTACGGTCGCACCGTCAGCCGCGATTCTAATTCAGCAGCCATGAGAGATCTGCTGAAACGCTTTCGATCCTGCTCGTTTTTGGGAGCGGCGAACACCTGATGGCGTGGGACCCCGTCATGCCTGCTCGGCGTGCGGCAAATGCGTTCCGCAGTTTGCCTCGATTGCCCAGGATCAATGATCCGGTGGGCGGCGGCTTCCAGGACGCCGCGTAACGCCCGCGCGATTCATACGACTGAGAAGTCGAGAAAAGCGGCTTCCACGCGTCTCGACGCATTCTGTGGGCTTACTTTGGCGGCGCCTCGGGTATCGTGTTGGAAGCGGACCGCCGTTGGATCAACAGATTTCGAGCGACATGGCGAAACCTCCTCGCAACGCCCCGACTCCGCCGCTGGCCAGGCTTGCCGAAACGTGCCCTTCGGTCGAGACGGCGCTCGGGATTTTTGGCATCCTGCAACAGGACGTCGCCGACCTCGATGACGACGCTCGGGAGGTGCTGTTGCTGCAACTACGGCGGTTCCGTCGTGACTTCATCGAGGAGCTCCAGCAAGAGGCACGGCTCGGCGATACCGTCGATGATTTCAAAGCTCGCGCCGAGGCGATGATTCGTCGGCAAGGACTGCATGACTTGGAGTTGGGTCGAGATTTGCCGCATCACCTGGTAGCGTTCGCGACCGACGTTCTCAAAAGCTGCCTTGTCGCCAGTGCGTCGCGGGAGCTGAGGCGCCAGCGGCAGGCACTCAATTAACCTTTGTCGGATGGATGCGCCCGAGTGCTCAGCTGCTGGGGGGACGCGAGCCGTGGAAAGCGGTCTGCTCGTCGACTTCGGCAGATCTTCCGATTAGTTGAACCTACGTTCGCTGTCTAAACGAAAAAAGGACGCTCGAAATCGAGCGGCCTTTTTTGTTACATAACGTCCTTTATCAGGCTTTCTCCGAGCATAAGTTCTTTGAGGACAATCTGAGAGTTCCGCTGATGGGACAATATTCCGCTGGAAACGTATTGCCGAGGTCGCCAAAGGCGGAAGGATTCTATTCTTAGCAAAAAAGTGATGCAAAGACCGCTCAGCTTTTAGTTTGGGCCGGTTCGGTGGATTCAAATTGAAAGTCGGCGAGCAGGTCCCCGTCTTCATCAAATTGGGTCTTACTCAAATTGAACTCGCACTGGTGGCAGGCGTTTCCGAGCGAACTATTCGGAACGCTGAGCGAGGTCGGCCAATCGATCACGCATCCCTTGTGACCGCCATTCTAAAAACGTAGCGCCCGGCGCCCCGAAACTGTAGCGCTAGTTGAGGTGCGGGAATGATTCAGGCCCTCCCGCGTCAGGCCGTTGGCGTAGACTCCTTGTCGTTAGATCGACGACGCCGACGGGCGT
>JBGSMO010000426.1:0-1770 GCA_041740115.1 Pirellulales bacterium | reverse complement strand
AAAAAAAGCGGGCCTCGAACGAGTCAAAGACACTTTGACTGCGACAGATCGGTCAGGGGCAAGTGAACCGATCCGCCAAAACTTCGTTCGAGGCCCCGCGGGCCAGTGAGATTGGGTTAGCGAGCAGCTTTCACTCCTCGCTAACGCCTTCTCTTAGATGCACGCACTGTGCCAACATCGGCGAACGTCGTGAAACCGTCGAACGTTCGCCGCGCGTAACTGACGCACGCGACACGTTTTAGCGTGAGACAAAACTCGCGCAAACATCAGCGCCGTGCGCGTTGCCCGCGCCAGCAAAGACATGATTTCGCTACGGCGTTCTTCAGCACTTGTCTCGTCCCGCCGCATAAACGCCTCCCCGCCGCTCGCGGCTTAGTGCGTCCCCCTCAATTCCGTCCCAACTTGAGATTGCCCCCCTCCGCTACTCGCCGTAAAGTAAATCCAGCAAGCCTTTTACGGCTAGCGGACAATCTTACAAACCTTCGCCCGCTGCTGACCGTACTTAGGAAGGCGGCTATATTGCCACGCTTCCGCCATCCGCGCTCTTGCCGCATGCGGCTTAGCCTCCGTTCTCGCCCCGTCCGCAGGAATCGCCGCCGTGCCTCGTAATCCCGCCCGCATCGGACCCTATCAATGCGGCGCCGGTCAGCCTTTGCTCTGGATCGCCGGCCCCTGCGTCCTCGAGGATTTCGGCGCCGCCCTTCACATCGCCGAAGAGCTCAAGCGGATCGCCGCGGCCCTCAACATCCAACTCGTCTTCAAAGCGTCGTTCGACAAAGCGAACCGCACGAGCGTCAACTCCTTCCGCGGCCCCGGCCTCGCCGCCGGCCTGCAGATCCTCGCCGATATCCGTATGCAGACCGGCCTGCCGATCACCACCGACATCCACGAGTCGTCGCAAGCGGCCCCGGCAGGCGAAGTCGTCGACCTCATTCAGATCCCCGCCTTCCTCGCCCGGCAGACCGATCTCCTCTTCGCCGCCGCTCGCACCGGCAAGCCGGTCCATGTGAAGAAGGGCCAGTTCATGGCGCCGGGCGACATGCGACACGTCATCACGAAGCTAGGGGAGGGGGGCTGCGACGACGTATTGCTCTGCGAACGGGGCACCTTCTTCGGCTACGGCCGACTGGTGAGCGACATGCGTTCGATCCCGCTGATGCAGGCCCTCGGCTGCCCGGTGGTGTTCGACGCCACGCACAGCGTCCAAGAGCCCGGCGGCCTCGGCGACAAAACCGGCGGCAACCGCGCGATGGTCGAACCGCTCGCCCGCGCCGCGATGGCCCTCGGCGCCGACGGCCTCTTCACCGAAACGCACCCCGAACCCGACAAGTCCCCCAGCGACGGCCCGAATATGATTCCCCTCGGCGAGATCGAAGCCGTGATGCGCCGCCTCCTCAACATCCGCGCCGCCGCGTTGAGTTAAAATACAATTTGAACCGCCAAGGACGCCAAGGTTCGCCAAGGAAGAGAATTCAATTAAACCACGACGGCACAACGATCACGACGTAAGAAGCAAAGGATAAGTGCGAAGCTTGGACGGCACACACCACTTCTCTTGCATTTCGTCGTGTCCGTTGTGTCGTCGTGGTGAGTGTTCCCCGTATTCCCTTGGCGCACTTGGCGTCCTTGGCGGTTAATCCCCCCACATTCCAAACACATGAAAAACAATCCCTGGGTCTGGATTTCCGCCGTCGCCCTCCTCGTGGCGACCGCCCTCATCGTCTCCAGCGCCAACCGCTCCGCGCCGCCGACCGGTCGCACGCTCGGCGC
>JBGSMO010000406.1:0-8866 GCA_041740115.1 Pirellulales bacterium | reverse complement strand
CCGCCGTATCGGGTAACCAGGTCGCCCTCGCGAACAGTGGAAGTCCAGCGGGCGGACAGTTCGGCCAGCACGGCGTCTCCGACGCCGTGGCCGTGCGCGTCGTTGACCTGCTTGAAGTCGTCGAGATCGAGAAACAAGAGTGCGAACGGCGACGTCTCTCCGCTCCCGTCACGCTGCAAGCTGGCGATCCAGGGCCCGATCGCCCGGCGGTCGGAGAGCCCGGTGAGCGGGTCGCGGCTGGGGGAGGCCTCGGCTGTCGACGGTCGAAACGTGGCCAGAGCGAGCGGCCCGGCTGGTCCGTCGAGCCGGCGGATTTCTACGGCCAGCTGCCAGTGCGGCGACCCATCGACCGTCAGCGTCGCTTCCACGAATGGGGGAATGACTTGCTCAAACAGTTGTGCAAGCCAAACGGCGGCGAGTTCCTCGCCAACCAAGTCCGAAAGCGTTAACCGCGCCTCGCGGCTACCGTCGTCTGCCTCGATAAAGCAGTGCGTAACCTTCGCGTCGTTCGCCAGAATGACGCCGCTGGCGTCGAACAAACAGACGCCGTCCGGCGGCCAGACGGAGGGCATTTCGGCCTGTGGCGCCGCGAACGACCCCGCGACAACCCTTTTCAGCATGGTAAACCGCGACAGTTCAGTTTGCGGATTGCCTGGCATCGTGGAGCCAAAAGCGTGTTTCTGGAGGATGGAGCGAGGCGTTGCTGACGGAAAAGTAGGCGAATTCGTTCGACTCGCCACGTTCCCTCATTATAATCGACTCCGTGCGTGTCGCCGCCTTGGCGATGCGTGGCGAAGCTTTGGGTCGTTGCGTGCCCCGAGCAAGATGAGTCGCCGGCGCCCTGGCGTCACATGGAGCATGGATACCCGCCCGACAACGCAAGCCCGCCCCCTCGATGGCGTCGTCGCCCCATCCGCACTGCGGAGCGACGACCCAACATCGCTTATTTCGCTGGTTTCAGGAAGAGGAGCAGACCGACTGCCCGCCCGCACGGCGACGCAGCGCGTGGTAATGCGCCTCGTCGGCAGGAAGAATCGTGTCGTCGTCTCTCGTGGGTTGAGAGCGAGGACGGGGTTCGACTCGGCCTCAGCGCAACCTGTTCCGCGGCCGTGGACCGCCACGGTAGAGAATGCATCACTGATTTCGCAACGCCGCAGGACACCCGACGACAACATGACTCAGGACACTCAGGTGCGCAGGCTTCATGCCCGCGTGCTCGCTAGGCGGACTGCGCCCGCACCGAGCTTTCTTCTCAATGACGAAGAATTTCGCTTCGCTGCCGACTGCGAGCGGATGCGCGTCGACCGCAACGGTTCGGTCTTGTCGCTGCTGCTCGTTCGCTTGCCGCACGGTCACGCCGCGGCCAACGACGTCAAATTTATGGCGCGGCTGCTCGAGGGGCGACTCCGCGTGACCGATACTCCCGGCCTGTTGGACGACGGTCGCATCGCCGTACTGCTTCCTGATACCCAAACGGAAGGCGCCTGGAAGGTCGCGACCGACCTGAGCGAGGTCTACCCTCCCGGCCCGTCGCGTCCCGAATGCGACGTTCTGGTCTATCCGCCGCATCCTCGAAATCGCGACGACGAGGCCGAACTCGATACCGAGACGGAAGAAGGGGCGGAACTCTCGGCATCGGACGACGCCGTCAAGCCAACCGCGAGCGAGTTTTTCTTCGCGACCCCGACGCCCCGCTGGAAACGCGTGATTGACCTGCTCGGCGGTTCAGCGGGATTGGTGGTCGCAGGGCCGATCATTCTCGGCGCGGCGGCGGCGATCAAACTGACGTCGCCCGGACCGGCTTTCTTCGTCCAACGTCGGGAAGGTCTGGGGGGACGGACGTTCGCGATGTGGAAGCTCCGCTCGATGCATCAAGATGCGGAGGAGATGAAAGAGCAATTGCTCGCCCTCAGTCAGCAGGACGGTCCGGCATTCAAGTTGCGCCAGGACCCGCGCACGACGCGGCTGGGACGTTTGCTCCGTTGGACGAGCATCGACGAGCTGCCGCAGTTGTGGAACGTCCTACGCGGCGAAATGTCGCTGGTCGGCCCGCGGCCGCTGCCGGTCGCGGAGTCGCAGGCGTGCGAGCCATGGCAACGTCGACGGCTCACGGTGACGCCGGGGATGACCTGCACGTGGCAGGTCTCGGGTCGAGGTTCCGTCAGCTTTGACGACTGGGTGCGGATGGACCTGCAATACGCCAAGCGCCCCAGCGTCTGGCAAGACCTCAGGCTGATCGCGCTAACGCTACCTGCATTGATCTTTCACCGGGGGATGCGATAGCGAACCGCGCGGCGGCAACGAAGCAAGCGATGAACGCACCAACTCCACCATACACGACGCGGCGGAGGCTGTTGATGACAGCCTACCACTACGACCGCGCGTACTCGATGGAGTCGCGGCTCACTTGGCAGCGTGCTCAGTTCGCCGCCAGCGACTACGACGTGACGGTCCTCTGCGCACGCCCGCCGATCGACGCGAACGATCGCGCCGACGTCGCGTCGTCGTTCAACGACAGCGGCGTGAGCATTGAGTTGCTGCCGTTGAATCGAATGGAACGGGCGTTGATGGCGACGCCGGGGCTCTACTATCTCGGTTACCGGCTCTGGCATCGTCGGGCGTTTCAGCAGGCACAGGTTCTGCACGCGGAACGACCTTTCTCGCTTGTTCATCACGTCAGCTTCTGCGGTTATCGCGAACCGAGCGACTGCTGGCAGCTCGGCGTGCCGTTCGTGTGGGGGCCAGTTGGGGGGACGCAACCCTTTCCGTCGGCGTTTCTCGGCGAAATTGGCCACAGCGACGCGCTGCGAGAAGTCGTGCGGAATGTCGCGAACGGGCTTCAGCTAAGATTCGATCCTCGCGTCCGTCGCGCAGCACAACACTCTGCTTGCGTTCTCGCGGCGAACCGGGCGGTCGCGAATGATCTGGCCGGGACGCTGAAGATTCAGCCACTCGTGCAGTTGGAGACAGGCGTCGACGCCTTTCCGCAAGCTGAACCGCGCACCGTAGATGATTCGCGTCCGCTGCGAATTCTGTGGGCCGGCCGGCTCCAGCCCTGGAAGGGTTTGCCTCTCCTGCTGAAGGCGTTGGCGGCGCTGCCGAGCGATGTTAGGTATCAGCTGCGGATCCTCGGGCAGGGACCGTGCGAGTCGCGTTGGCGCTGTCTGGCTGATGAACTCGGCGTTGCTGCGAAGATCGAATGGGTCGGCTGGCCCGCATACGACGGACAGTTGCCGTTCTACGCGTGGGCCGACCTCTTCGCCTTTACGAGTCTCCGCGACACCTCGGGGACCGGGTTGCTCGAAGCGCTCGCTGCCGGCGCGCCGATCGTGGGCCTTGATCACCAGGGGGCGGCCGACGTCATGACCCCGCGGTGCGCCCTGGCCGTCGACGCCGCCACTCCCCGCTCTGCGATCGAGGGTTTTCGAGACGCAGTTGAGAAGCTCGCCGCCGATCGCCAACTGTTGGCGACGTTGAGCGCTGGCGCCATTAAGCGGGCCCGCGACTTCGCGTGGGAACGCCAGTGGACCGTGTTGAAACAAGTCTATGCCGAGGCGGTGCGGCGATCGGCGTCGCCACAGGCCGTCACGCCAGTTTTTCCAGAACCCGCCGTTCGCGACCTGGAGTTAGTCGAGACCTTCTCATGATGAACCACTCTTCCCATCAATCTTCGCGTCCCATGCCGTTCGGCCCGCTGTCGGTCGCGCGCGCCTTTTACCGTCACAAGTTTAAGGCGCTCTTCTGTGCAGCAGCGATTATGGGATTGGCGACGCTCGTATTGCTCTACGCACCGCGCACCTATCGCTCGGAGGCGCGACTGTTCCTGCAAGTGGGACGCGAGAGCGTGCGACTCGATCCGACCGCGACGACGGGGAAAACGATCGCCTTGCAGCAGAGCGGCCGCGACAACGAGATCGCCACGGCGATCGAAGTGATGAAAAGCCGGGCAATCGTCGAACAAGTCGTCGACCAATTGACTCCGGAGGTCGTGCTCGGCCAAGCGGGGACGGGGCAAGCGGAGCCGAATCGGCTGGCCGATACGGTGATGGCGCCGTTGCACTACGTCGTCGGCGCGATCAAGAGCATCGATCCGATTTCGAAACGCGAAGAAGCGATCGTTCAGATCCTGCGGAATCTGGAAGTCGACGCCGAGTTCGATTCGACGGTCATCGTCCTGACTTACGACGCGGAAACGCCTCAGCTGGCGCAACAGGTGATGTCGACCGTCGTCGAAACGTTCCGCGGGGAACACGTCCGGCTCCATCGGACGAGCGGGTCGAAGTCGTTCTTCGCGGATCAGCGATCCGCTTTGGAGAAGGAACTGGCAGGATCAGAAGCGGCGCTGCGGGACGCCAAGAACAAGATGGGGATCGCCTCGATCGAGGCTCGCCGCTCGACCTTGGAGACGAGGCTCAGCACGATTGAGTTGGGGCGGAATTCGGCCATTCAGCAGATCGCCGCCGCCGAAGCGCGCATCAAATCATTGCAGAGCCATGCCGACGCCATGCCGGAGCGGCTCCATACGTCGACGAAGACGATGCCCAATGCGGGGACCGACGCGCTCCGGTCGCAGCTGTATGCATTGCAGGTGAAACTGCTCGACCTCGAATCAAAGTATAGCGAGGACCACCCGCTGGTGGCATCGGCGCGCGATCAGGTGGCGGACGCCAAACAGATGGTCGACGGCGAGCAGAGCGAGCGCGCTGAGACGACTGATAGCCTCAATGAGAATCATCGCACGCTGACGCTCGATCTGGCGCAGGTCGAAAGCCAGCTGGCAGGGTTGGAAGCGGAGATGTCTGAGCTGAACGGTCAGCGCGAACAAGCGCTGGCCGACTTGAAGCAACTCAACGAATTCGAAGTCCAGCTCGACGAGTTGGAACGGAATCGGACGCTGGCGCGCACCAATTTCTTTCAGTACGCGGAAGCGCTCGAGCAGGCACGCATGGACGAGGCGCTCGATTCGGAGCGAATCTCGAACGTGAATCAAGCCCAAGCGGCGACGTTTTCCGAGAAGCCGATCAGTCCCTCGAAGTTGATGGTCGGCGCGCTGTCGCTGGCGTTCACCGTGGCAGGAACGACGGCGTTGGTGCTCGGTTGCGAGAAGATGCGGACGACGAAGGAGGCGAGTCTTGCCGGCGAGAGCGCCGCAACGGCGTACGTGAACGGCGCCGCGAGCGAGATGCGTGAATACGCTCCGGCCAACCCGCGCTAGTCCTCATCGAGCAATCCGCCGAACGGCAGCATCCTCAGATCTTTTCATGAATTCGGAACGTCACGACATCTCGACGACGCGGCCCGCCGCGTGGAACGCCCGTCTCGCGGCGGCGGCGACGATCGTCGTTTCGTTTTGGATCGTGGGACATTCGCTCGGGCAAAGCAAAATGCTGTTCGAGCAAAGCACGCTCGACGCGAGCCGCATCGAGAATCGGTTTGCCGCTCAGCAGGGCGTGACGACGACGAGCTCGGCGGTCGGCTTCGTGCTGCTAGGGGCGATGGGCGTCGTTTATTGGATGATGTCTTCATCGGAAGGGATCAATTGGCGGCATCCGCTGATGTGGTTCTTGGCCGCGTACGTCGGCTGGTGTGCGGCAAGTCTGCTGTGGACGACGGACGGCGCTCAAACCGTTCGCAAGCTTGGCATTCTGGGACTGATGCTGATCGGCGCCTACGGCGCGGCGACGCGATTCGATATGGACGATCTGCTGGCGATCATGTTGCTGGCGCTCGGGGGATTGGTCGGCGTCGGCGTGTTTGCGGAGCTAGGGCTCGGCATGTTCCGTCCGTGGCGCAGCGACTATCGATTTGCCGGAACGTGCCATCCGAACGACCAAGCTGTGCAATGTGCGCTACTTGCCTTGGCCGCCGCGGGCGCCGTCTGGATGAAACGCGATCGGCCCTGGGTGCGGCGGCTGCTCATCGCCGCTGGGCTCGCGGGGCTGGCATTGAGCAAGTCGCGGACGACTCTCTTGGCGCTCATCGTGGCCGCGGCGCTCGCCGCCGTGCTGAGCGCCAAAGGGATGCAGCGCTGGTTGGTGATGAGCCTCGGCGTAGCAGCGCTGAGTCTCGGGGGCATCGCGGCGAACTTCGTATCGGTTTCCGATCTCGATCAAAGCCTCGACGTGGCGTCGATGGGGCGGCGAGAAAACGTCAGTTCGCTCACCGGGCGACTCCCGTTGTGGAACGAACTCTGGAAATCGGCGGAGAAGCGTCCGTTGGCCGGGCATGGCTACGGCGGGTTCTGGGGCGAGAAGAACGTGCTGAAGTACTCGGAAATCTTCGCCTGGCACATTCCGCATGCACATAACGGTTATCTCGACCTCATGTTGGCCGTCGGCGTCATCGGCGCAGCGCTTTACATCGCGTGGGTCGTTGCGACCGCAGTGGTCGCGGGAGTGCGATTCGAGCGTTGGGGCGATGCGGGGGACCTGTTCGTCGTCTGTCTCCTCGTCTTCTCGCTCGTGCATGCGGTGACGGAATCAAAGTTTCCAGGGGCCGGCGTCGGAGCCTACTTCGTGCTGATGGCGATGGCCGCCGTGGCAATTCGCATGCCGGCGCTCGCGGCGGGCTTGGCGACCTCTTCGTCAATGACGCCTGCGCAGGTCGTCGACGAACATCAATGGCAGTTCCATCGGGAGCGAATGGCGAAACCGCAGTGATGACCGACAATCCTTCAATTGATATCGCCGTGCTGATCACGTGCTTCAATCGCCGCGAGACGACGCTGCGCTGCTTGCGCGCGTTGTACCGGCAGGAGTTGCCGGCTGGCGTCGCATTGCGCGTAGTGCTCACCGACGACGGGAGTTCGGACGGCACGGGCGACGCCGTTCGCAGCGAGTTCCCCGGCGCGACCGTGCTGCAAGGCGACGGCAACCTGTATTGGGTCGGCGGCACGATGATGGCCTGGGAAGCCGCGCGCCCGGCGAAATTCTACTTGTGGCTGAACGATGACGTGAAATTGCGTGACGGAGCCCTCATGACGCTGTTCAACGTCTATGCGGCTTCCGGCGACCCGGCGACCATCGCCGTGGGGGCGACGTGCGATCCCGACGCCGGCAAAACTTGCACCGGCGGCATGCGGCGGCAGGGGTGGTACAACGTCAGCGTCATGGAGCCGACCGACGAGACGCAGCTGTGCGACAGCATCAACGGCAACATCGTGCTGATTCCCCGCGAAGCGGAAGAGCGGATCGGGGCGCTTGATCGCGCCTACACCCATTTCTTTGCCGATGGCGACTACGGAATTCGGGCCCGTAAGCAAGGCGTGCCGGTGTTACTCGCTCCGGGGCATCTCGGCGAATGTCGGCTGAATCCGATCGCCAATTCGTCGTTCGACGCCAAATTGCCGCTTGCGCAGCGGTGGCGGCGGATGCTCGGGCCTAAGGGGTATCGTCCCCCGCGGCAATGGTGGGCGTTCGTCCGGGCCCATGCGCCGCGACCGAAAGCCGTTTACTGGCTCGCGCCTTACGTGCTCTTCGGTTTGGAGAGCGCCACCGGCGGTCGGGTGCGGTTGCGGCGGAACGTCCGTCGTCCGATGAAAGTCACTTGAACAGCAGCGACATCGTCACTCCCAAGCATCAATGATTCTTCCTCGCTTCAATCGCTCGAAAGCCTCGCTCGCCGCTGCGGCGATCGTCGAGCGTGCGCTGTTGGGAGCGACGACGTTTGGGGTAACGATTCTGCTGGGGCGGTGGGGCGGCCCCGACGAGTTGGGGCTGTTTATCATCTTCTTCCCGCTGCTGTTCGTGGCGATCGCGATTCAAGAATCGCTCATCACGGCGCCCTACACAGTCTATTCGGCGGACCATGCCGATCGCGCGTCTCGACGCGGCTACTTGGGCGGCGTGCTGGCGAATACGATGGCCTTGATCGCATTCGCCTCGTTGGCCTTCGCGGTGGCGGCGGTGATGCTGTTCGGAATCGAAAAGCCGGAGCATGGCTGGGTGGCGGCGGCGCTGGCGGCGGCCACGCCGTTTGTGTTGTTACGCGAGTTCGCGCGCCGCGTCGTCTACGCTGAGCTGAAACCCGAAGCGGCCGTCGCGATCAGCGGCAGCGTGAGCCTGCTGCAGCTGGCGATGATGGCGGGCCTGCATCTTACCGGTCGCCTCAATGCGGCGACGTCGTTCGCGGCGATGGGGGCGTCGAGCGCTATCGTCGCGGCTGTTTGGTTCTTTGCGAATCGTGCGCTGATTCAGTTTCGGCAAGCGCCCGGACTGGCCGCGTTCCGCAAGAATTGGAGCCTCGGCAGTTGGAGCGTCGCCACGCAGGTCGGCGAAATCGTGCGGACGCAGATGTTCCCGTGGCTATTGGCGATCGTCGCCAACGATGCGACGGCGGGAGTGTTCGGCGCTTGTGCGATCGTCGCGGCGTTGCCGACGCCATTGCACGTGGCGCTGAGCAACATTCTGTTGCCGCAGTTCGTGCAGGAACTGAAGCAGCGCGGCGCCGCCGCGGCCGACCGCCTGATGTGGCAGGCGAGCGGTTGGCTCTCGGGCGTGATGCTGGCCTACTTTGGCGTCATTGTCGTGACGAGCGCCTGGATCGTGCCGGCGTTTTACGGGGCTGAATACCAGGGAACGCAGCATGCCGTCATCGTGCTGACGCTGGCGCAGGTCTTCGCGGGGGCGTCATTGCCGGCGGCGCGGGCGCTCTTCGTGCTGCATCGACCCGATCAAGTCTTTATGTCGCATCTGGCGGGGATTGTGATCAATCTCACGCTCGGCGTGGCATTGGTGCAATCGTGGGGGATCGTCGGCGCCGCCTACGCGACGCTCGCCGGCGCGGTGATCAAGGCGGTGCTTGGCATTTGGTGGTACCTCACCGAGGCGCGGCGGCAATTGGCCGAGGCGCCGCCTGCGGCGCGCGC
>JBGSMO010000399.1:0-4444 GCA_041740115.1 Pirellulales bacterium | reverse complement strand
GCGGTCTCGGACGCCGTCGCCGCCGCGGCGGCAGCGTCATCGGCGGCAGACGCCGCCCGGGCGCTTGACGCCGCTTGTTGTTTGGCTTCTTCGCCCTTCGCGGCAGTTTCGCCGTCGCCAGACCTCTCCTGCGATTCGCTGCTCGTTTCCGCCGGCGCCTCGGCGACGATTTCCTCGACTTTTGCCGCTTCGCCGCTTGCGGCCTCTTCGCCGGCGGCGCTCGTGGCGACATGCGTTTCCGAATTCTTCTTCTCTCCTGAATTGTCGCTGGCCGCCGCTGCGCTAGACGCCGCGTCATCGCGTTTCCACTGGTCGCCTGACTGGTGATGGCGGGTACTGCTCAACGTCGAGACGACGACCTCTTCGACTTCAGCGGACGCCGTTTCGCCATCGGGCGCGTTCTCTTCAGTCGCGCCTTCCTGGAGCGCTGCCGCATCGGCCGCGGCTTCCGCTTGCTTCGTGGCCGCCTCGGTCGCCGCCTTCGCGTCGACTTCCTTCACTTCGCCGGGCTCCGTTTCCGCATCGTCCGACTTGACGACGATCTGCTGCTCGACGCTCTTCGCTTCCTGCACGATTCCCACTGCCGCCGCTGCTTCGGCAGAGATCTCCACCACATCCTCGCCTTCACCGTCGGCTGAATCGCTCTCCTCTTTTTGATCCGCCGCGGTGTTCACACCGTCGACGCTCTCGACCGCTACCGCCGCGTCGTCGGTCGGTTGCTCGGATTCATGCTTCTCGCCCGAGGCTGACGCATCGTCTGTCTTCGACTTCTGCTCCACTGGCTGCGAAACCGAGGTACTCCGCGGCGCTTCCGCCTGATACGCCTGTTCCAGCGCCGGCGCGAACGCCCCAGGTGCGTCGTTGCGCACCGGCGGCTCGAGGGAGCGCTTCGGCGTCGCGACCTGCATTAGTGCATCGAGGGGCGAGAATGGCATCCTGGCTTCTCCTGGCGCTAGCTTAGTTCTGCTGCGCCTTCAGTTGCTCGAGCGCCTGCAACTGCGAGTCGATAAACGGCTTGGCCGGTTCGCCGGCGAGCATCTTGCGCTGAATCCGATACAACATTTCCAGGTCTTCGGGAGCGTCGAACGTCCGCAAGATCGCTTCCTGGTCTCGCGGCTTCATGCTCCCCAGCAGCATGATCACGTCGTCGATGCGGTCGTCGGTGATGTACTTGATTAAGATCGGCTTCGCTTGCTTCTTCGGGATAAGCGATTCCAGTTGTTTGCGGACTTTTTGCATCTCTTCGCTGAGCACCAAATTGCCTTGCTTGACGAGATACTCTTCGACCTCGGCGCGCAGTCTTGAGTATTGCTCCGTGGCGCCGCTGAGTCGCTTCAGTTGGTAGTCGAAGTCGACCAGCGAATCGGCCAGTTGCTTTTCCTTCACGTCGAATTGCAGCGAGATCGTCTGGTACTGTCGCCGTTGCTGCTCGTACGACGGTTCTTCGGGGGGCGTCCCTGGTTCCTCAGCGTGACTTCCCTGCTCGATCTCTTCGAGATCGACGTCTTGCAGTATCGCAGTGATCCGAAAGAGTTTCTCGTTGTCTAGTTTTCCGCTTTTCACGAGGTAGCCGTATGCGATGGCGCCTGAGATCACCGTCGCGACGCAGGCATAGCCGATCAGCGGGAAGAGGATGCGAATGAGAAATCCCATCAGTCACCTCCCTCCCAGCGGACCGACGCCACCTCGTCGAGCAGCTTCGTCTCTGCACGGATCGCGCCGATCTTGTGTTGCGCCCGTTGGCGTTCCTCTAGCTTGTCGAGAATGCGCACCTCGCGGTCGGCTTCCACCAAGGCAACGCGACGCCGTTCGACCTCCTCCGCCAATTTCGCCGCTTGCTCCGCTAGCACTTTCGACTGCGCCTCCAGCGCCAATTGATAGCGCTGCGTCGTCAGCATCCAGTTGACGTCGATCGGCCCTTCTCGCATGGCGCGGCGTTGGTTCTCCAAATGTTCGGCCGCTTCGGCAGTGAGGGCGTCACGCTGTTGTTGCAAGATTCGTTCCGCTTCGTACGCCGTCGCCAGCCGCCCGCGCTGCTCGTCGCGATGAATCTCGCGGATGCGGCGGAGCGTCTTGAGTCGAAAGTTGAATCTGGCCATGTAACGTTGTCGCCTCCCAGGATGGGAGGGCTATTTATTTTTTGATCACTGGTCCTTGTCGCTGCGGTTGCATCGGCGGCATTTGCTGCTGCGTCCCCATCGTCACCGGCGCTGCGTTCATGCGAGTGACGCATTTTCCAGCGAGTTCGATCAACGCCTGCCGAACCTGGGCGATCTCGACCTTCTCTTCGACTTGCTGCTTGAGCAAGCGGTGAATCTCTTCACGCATCTCCACGGCGGCGTCGAGCGTTCGATTGGCGCCCTTCCGGTAGGCGCCGATCGTGATCAGGTCTTCGTTCTCGGCGTGGGCCGCCAGTAGTTCGCGGACGACCTGCCGCGCCATTTTCTCGTCGGGAGTAGACAACTCGTTCGCCAACCGGCTGATGCTGCGCAGCACGTCGATCGCCGGGTAGTGTCCGCGTTCGGCGATCCGCCGCGAAAGCCAGACGTGGCCGTCGAGCAAGCCGCGGACGCAGTCGGCGATTGGTTCGTTTTCGTCGTCGCCTTCGACCAACACGGAGTAAAACGCCGTGACGCTGCCGCGCTCCGTTCGACCGGCGCGTTCCACCAGTCGAGGCAGCAGCGCAAATGTTGATGGCGGAAACCCGCGCGTCGTCGGCGGCTCGCCGGCGGCGAGTCCGATCTCGCGTTGCGCCAGGGCGAACCGCGTCAGCGAGTCCATCACCAGCAGGACGTTCTTACCCTGATCGCGAAAGTATTCGGCGATCGCCGTCGCCGTGTACGCGGCTTGCACTCGCAAAAGCGCCGGCTCGTTGCTAGTGGCGACGACGACCACGCTTCGCGCCAGGCCCTGCGGCCCCAACTCGCGGTGGATGAATTCGTTCACTTCGCGGCCACGTTCGCCGATAAGCGCGATGACAGTGACGTCGGCTTCGGTGTACCGCGCCATCATCCCCATCAACACGCTTTTGCCTACGCCCGAACCGGCGAAGATGCCCAACCGCTGGCCACGGCCGCACATCAGCATGCTGTCGATGCAACGCACGCCGGTGCCGAGCGGCAGGTCGATTCGTGGCCGTTCGGTCGCGGTGACGCCGTCGTTTTGCAGTTTGAATCGCTCGCGGACCATCGGCTGCGGGCGGCCGTCGATGCAGCGGCCGCGCGCGTCGATCACACGACCGAGCAGCGAGGTCCCGATCTTCACCGTCCTCGCGGTCCGAATCAGCCGCACCGCGCTCCCGCGGCGAACGCCGTCGAGATCGGCCAACGGCATCACCAGGGTGCGGTGATCGCGGAAGCCGATCACCTCGGCCTCTACTTCGCCGCCCCCTTGCCGCGCGATGCCGACGACGGCTCCCACTGGCGCCGGCATGCCGGCGACCGCGACGGTGAGTCCCGTCGTCTGGATGACGCTGCCGGTAATGCCGGCGGTCATCGCATGTTCAAGTTGTGGAGCGAACGTCGTCATTTCGTAGGCGGGGACAGATTCCCGCCTGCCTTTAAATTTGATTGGCCAACAACGTCGTGGCGGGTCGACGACCCGCCCTACGAAAGTTCCTCTTTGATTCGTGCGATCTGCGTTTCAATCTGCTGATCGATCACGCCAAACTCGGTGACTACGCGGCAACCGCCCGGAGCCACTGCCTCGCTTGCCGTGACGTTCACGCTCGCGAGCGGGGCGAATACGTTGGCGATCTGCTGCACTTGCTTCTTAAGCGTCGATTGATCCGCGGGTGAAAGTTGAATCGTCATGTCGCCGCTACCTGCCGCCAGCTGCAACGACTCGCGAACCCACTCCAGCGTGATCTCCGGCCGCCGCGTCAGTTCGCCGCGCACCAGCCGCTCGGCAATCGCCGCCGCCAGATCGATCGCCGTCTTTTCCCAATGCCGCAGCCATTCTTGCTTGGCGTCTTCGACTTGTTTGGCCGCGGCTTGCAGGGCAGGGGTGAGGGTCCGCATCTGCTGCGCAACCTTCTCGTCGAGAATTCGTTCGATCGCCGCCTCAGCCGCCTGCTTGCCGGCCGCCTCGGCTTGCTGCTTCACCGACGCGGCTTCTTGCCGCGCCTGCTCGACGATCTTGATCGCTTCGGCCCGAATCTGCGCGAGATACTGATCGGCCTGGGCCGCCATGTCGGTCAGATCGTACGCCGCCCCGCGCAACGTCGGGCCCGACGCGCTGTGGCCGCCATGTGTTTTGATGATTGTCGCCATACCGTCTCGTCACGCGTTCAAGCCGCGACCCCGCTCGTCGCCAGTTCGGCCAGGTGTAGCAACTCGTGTTGCGCCGCTCGCAAGTCAATCAATCGCGTCGGGCCAATCGAGCGGACCGCCATCCGCAGCCGGGCCGCCGCCGCCCGCGGCAACTTCGCCGCCACGCGTCGCAA
>JBGSMO010000396.1:0-39008 GCA_041740115.1 Pirellulales bacterium | reverse complement strand
GGCGCCGACTCCTCCCCTCCCCCTGCCGCCGAGACGACGCCGACGCCGAGCCGCGGTGCCGGGACGTGGGCCGAGGAGATCGCAGCGCCGCCGGGGCCTTACGATTCGCTGATGGACTTGATGCGACCCGGTTCGACCCCCGAAACGCTCGCCGACGCGATCGACGTTACGCCGCCTCCTGTCTACGAGTGGCATCAGCCGGCGTACTGGTTCGGCTCGACGCCGTGGGACGCCGGCGTGCAACTCGGCATCAACGGCAGCGAAGGCAACAACAGCACCTTCAGCATGCGGACCGGCGGTCATCTCAACCGCGAAACCGACCGCTGGAAGCTGAAGTCGAGTCTGAACTACAACAAAACGGTCACCAACGGCATCGAAACTCAGAACAACGGCATCCACGACCTGCGTCTCGACCGCATCCTGGCCGAAACGCCGTGGACGATGTTCTTCTTGGAGAACTTCATCTACGACGAGTTCAAGGTCTACCACGTGCAGTTGTCGCTTAACTCTGGTCTAGGTTACCAATGGATCAAGACCGACGCCACCGATTTGCTCACCCGCATGGGCGTTGGTACGTTGCGCGAGTTCGGCGGCATTGAGAACGACTGGCAGCCGACCGCGCTCGCCGGCTTCGACTTCACGCGGCAACTCACCAAGATGCAGCGGCTAACCGCCAAGGTCGATTACTTTCCGGAATGGGAAGACTTCGGCAACTACCGCGTCATTGCCGACTTCGGCTGGGAGATCCAGCTCGACCAGCCGAAGAACATGAGCCTAAAAGTCTCGGCCATCGACCGCTACGACAGTTCTCCCGACGGCTCGACGCCCAACGCGCTCGACTACGCGGTGCTGCTGATTTGGGGGCTGTAGCCAGGAATCAGAGGACAGGAGTCAGGAGTCAGTGGATGCGAATGAACCCGAACTTCTGACCCCTGCCCCGTGATTCCTGACCCCTACGCCGCCCCGCTGACAGGCTCTGTCCCGTGCGGTAGCATATTGAGCTTCGGACTCGCTAGTCGGGGGCTTTGGCGCCGTCGCGGCCGAGCCGTCTTTGCCTGCCGGAAGAGGCCCGATGCACGCCGCCGCCCTGCTCGAACTGCAACAGACATTGCAACGCGAAATGCCGATCTGCACCCCGATGGGGATCCGCCCCGTCTCGTGGGACGGCCGCGAGCTGGCGATGGAAATGCCGCTGGCTCCCAACCGGAATCACCAGTACTCGGCGTTCGCCGGCAGCCTGAACGCCCTCTGCACGATCGTCGGCTGGGGGACGGTATTCCTGCTGCTCCACCACGAGGGACGCGACGGCAACATCGTCATCCGCCGCAGCAACATCCGCTACCTCCGCCCCGTGCGAGACGAGATGATCGTCGCCCGCGGCTTGCCGCTGGAGGCGACGGGCGAGGAATTCTTCTACGAACTCCTCCGCAGCAAGGGCCATTCCAAGATCGACGTCGCCACCGAAATCGCCGACGCCGCCGGCCCGCTCGTCTCCTTCCAAGGCTCCTATGTTGTGCAGAATAAGTAGCCGCGGCTCAACGAGCCGCCGGAGCGAGCGGCAAAAAGCTAACCACCAAGACACGAAGGGCACCAAGCCGCACCAAGGAAGAGAAGAAAACTCTGCAAGAACAATCTCTGGCTTGAGCGCTGATCCATGCCGCCCACAATCCCGCAGAGTCTTCGTTCATTAACCGCCGTCGCGGGAATGCAATCGAATCAGGGGGCCATGCCGAACGCGAATAGAACGCCGGTGGCGACCATCGCCAAAATCGCTCCGAGCGCGATCCAGCCCGATACGGTGGCCTTGCCGAAGCGTTTGGCCATCCCGTCAACAATCCAGCCAAGTATCCAGTCGTCGCCGATCATGCCCGCATTCGAACCTCGATTCTGTGGCTGCACACTTACTGGACCATCACCCTTTGTCTTCTTTTCCGCATTTCTTCGTGCGTCTTCGTGTTTTTTGTGCCTTGGTGGTAAGTATTCTCCTCACCGCTCCGGCGGGTCGTTGATCCGCGGCTACAACGGGATGACGTTGACCGCGTCGCCAGGGACGAGTTGGTATTCCCCGGCGGGGAACGCAGCCAAGTGCGTCGCGCGCGTAAGCGTCGCCAAATCGGACGAGCCGCGCCAATCGAGCGGCTCGACGTGCAGCACGCCGCCGGCGGCGGGAGCGCTTTGGCGACACGGATGGTAAGTCGGCCGCTTGCCGCGATGTTCGAACGGCGCTGCGAGCACTGCTCGTTGCGTCGCGGCCGACTCGAACGGCGCCCCAGCCAGCGCTCGCAGCGCCGGCAGCACGAAGAGCTGAAAGGAGACGAACGTGCTCACCGGGTTCCCCGGCAGGCCGAAGACCAGCGTCCGCCGCCCGTTGGCGTGCCGGACGCCAAACCAGAGGGGCTTGCCCGGCTTGATCCGCACTTGGTGAAACTGCTCTTCGACGCCGAGTTCGGTGAGAATGCCGGGGACGAGATCCTTCACGCCCGCCGAGACGCCGCCGCTCACCAGCAACACATCATTGGCGAGTCCTTGGTTGATGCGCGTTCGAAGATCGTCGGGATCGTCGCACCCGACGCCAAGGTCGATCGGCGTGCAGTCGGCCGCAGCGACGGCGGCTAGCAGCATCGGGCCGTTGCTGTTGCGGATCTGCCCCGGGCCCAGCGGCTCATGAGCGGCGACCAGTTCGTCACCGGTCGGCAAGACGCCGACGCGCGGTCGAGGGATGACCCCGACTTCGGCCTGGCCGATCTCGGCGAGCAGCGCGACGTCGAGCGGGCCAAGCCATTTGCCCGCCTCCAGCACCACCTGCCCAGCAGAGAACGAGGAACCGCGGCGGATCACGCAGGAGCCTGACTTCACGCCGCGGGCTGGATTGCGGATCTCGCCCTCAGCGAGCAACTCGCAATCTTCCCACTTCACGACGGCGTCGGCGCCCGCGGGGATGGGGGCCCCGGTCATCACGCGGATCGTATGGCCCGGCGTCACCGCTTGCGTCGGGACGTTGCCGGCGGTGACGAGTTCGAGCTCGCGCAGCGTCGGCGAAGAATCGCTGGCGTCGATTGCGTAGCCGTCGACCATTGACTTGTCGAACGGCGGCGAGTCGACGGTGCTCGCGACCGACTCGGCGAGTCGCAAGCCCAGCAAGTCAGCGAGTGACCTGCGCACCGCCGGTCGCGGGGTGACGCAACGACAAACGTGATCAAGGGCTTCTTCAACGGAGATCATGAGAGGAGCCTACACCGTCATTCTGAGCGGAGCGAAGAATCTGGAATCTCGATTGGTTGGCTAGATCCTTCGCTTCGCTCAGGATGACGACGAAGAGTCGGCCAAGGTCGCCTACACTGCCAGAAACGACCGCAGAATATCGTACCCCGCATGAGTGAGAAAGCTCTCCGGATGAAATTGCACGCCGAACAGCGGCAGCTTCTTGTGAGCGACCGCCATAATCTCGCGACCCCCTTCGGGATTGTCGCTCCACGCGGTCACTTCAAATTCATCGGACAGCGTCTCGGGTTTGATGACGAGGCTATGGTACCGCGTCGCCTGGAACGGGTTGTCGAGCCCCGCGAACAGCCCCTGCCCGTTGTGATGAATCATGTCGACCTTGCCATGCATCAACCGGTCGGCCCGCACGATGCTCGCCCCATAGGCTTGGCCGATCGACTGGTGGCCCAGGCAGACGCCGAGCAGCGGCAGCTTGCCGGCGAGTTTTTGGACGCACTCGACGGAGACGCCCGCTTCGTTCGGCGTGCAGGGGCCGGGCGAGATGATCAACCGCTCAGGCTTGAGCTTCAGGATTTCGTCGACGGTGATTTCGTCATTGCGATCGACGCGGATTTCAATCGTCGGGTCGATCTCCCCCAACCGTTGGACGAGGTTGTAGGTGAAGGAGTCGTAGTTGTCGATGATCTCGATCATGGCGGTGGGCAGCGCGGGCGGGAATTGCTAGGGTAGCGAGCCAGAAGTCAGTGTAATCGGCCTGCCTGTGAGGTGACAGGTCGCGGCGGCGGCGAGTTCGCGGAGCCGTCTGAGCGATTGACGGAAAGATATCCACCAAGACGCCAAGGGCGCGAAGACGCACGAAGGAATACCAAGGGAAAGGCAAGAGCTCAGCGGCCAAGTCGAGAATTATCTAGTTCTTGTATTTCTTGGTGCGTCTTAGTGTTCTTCGTGCCTTCGTGGTAAATCCTCGACGTTCCGCTCCGACGGGCCCTTGACCCGATAATCAGAGGATTGAAAAGAGGTCTGCCATGCAGCAAGTTCTGGCCGTTGCCGTCGGGGGAGCTTTGGGGTGCCTGTGCCGATACGGGGCCAACGTCGCCTGCGTCCGTTGGTTCGAGGCGCCTGTGTTCTATTCGACGCTGACGGTGAACGTGGTCGGAGCGTTCCTCTTGGGTCTCGTCGCCGGCCTGCCGTGGATGCAGCACCCCGTCCTGGCGACCGGCGCGGCGGTCGGCTTCCTCGGCGGACTGACGACCTTTTCGACGTTCAGCCTCGAGACGCTGCGGCTAGGAGAAACCCAATCGCTCGCGGCGGCGGGGATCAACATCGTCGCGAACGTCGCCCTGGCGCTCGCAGCGGTGAAGCTAGGAGTGATGACCGCGCAGTGGTTGGCGCCATCATAGCCGCGGCTCAACGAGCCGCCGGAGCGGAAGGCAAAAAGCTAACCGCCAAGACACGAAGGGCACGAAGACGCACCAAGAACAAGAAAACATTGCAAGAAAGGTTTCCGGCTCAGTTGCCGAATCCCCTTCTCTCTCTCTCTCTCTTGCATTTCTTCGTGCGTCTTTGTGCCCTTCGTGCCTTGGTGTTAAGTATTCCCCGTTCCGGCGGGTCGTTGACCCGCGGCTACTAGAACATCCGTTGCAGGTCGAGCGTGAAGACGAACAGCATCAGCGAGATTAGGAACACCATTCCGACGGTCTGCATCGTCATCACCACCCGCTCGCTCGCGGGCCGGCCGCGGATTCCTTCCCACGCGAGGAAGACCATGTGGCCGCCGTCGAGCATCGGGATTGGCAGGAAGTTGATCACGGCGAGGTTCGCGCTGAGCATCGTGAGGAACACCAGCAGCTTGCCGAGACCTTCGTCGGCCGAGTAGCTCGCCGCCTTGGCGATGGTGATTGGACCCCCGAGCATCGTCACCGGCACCTGGCTGCCGAGCTTGCCGAGGAAGCGGTAGACCATCGTCAGCGAGCGGGTCGTTTCGTCGTAGCCGCGGCTGGCGGCTTCGCTCCAAGTGTCGCTCATGCGGATGCGGTTGACCCATTCGAAGACCAGGCCGCGATCAACGACGAAGACGTCGGCGGCTTCCACCGGAGTGAGCATCGCCTCTTTCGTCTCGCTGCCGCGCTTGTAAGAAAGTTTTACTTGCGAGCTAGGCGGCAACGATTGAAGCGACGACAACAATTGCGGCCAGCCAGCTCCATCTTTCTTGTCGTCCTGGCTGAACGTGACCGGCTCGACTTCCGGTTTGTCTTTCATATCCTCGGGGAACACGATCTCGGCCGAGAGCAGCACGTCATCGGCTTGCAAACCAGCCTTCTCAGCGGGGCTGCCCGACTCGACTTCCTTCACCACCGTTAGCACGCGGTAGGCGATGCCAAGCGCCGGCGCGGCGACCGGGTCGTTCTCAGAAATCGGCTCCTCGATCCAATCAACCTGGCGAAGGGGAATCGTCAGCGTTTCCGTCGACTGCTTACCGTCGGCGGCGGTGGCAGCGCGGCGAATGGCGACTTCGACTTCGGATCCCTCTTGCCCCAGCATGCGGAGCGTCTCGGGGAGCGTGAGCGGATCGCGAATGAGCGACTTCGCTTCATCCTCGGCGCCGACCACGGTGATCGACTCGATGAAGTCGCCCGCCTTCAAACCCGCCTCGGCGGCGGGCGAATTGTCTTGCACGGCGACGACCTTCCCCATCTGCATGACGAGGCCGAGGCGCCGCTGCGGGCGGGGAGCGATGGTGACGTCGATCTTCTCGCCGCCGGTCGGTTCGGCCTCGGGCCGTCCGACGGGACGCTTGGCGCCGCGCAGCACCGTCACGGTGATCGGCTTGTCTGACTTCTCAATCAGCCGGGCCGTGAACTCGGCGTTGTTCGCGACCGGTTTGCCGTCGACGGCGATGACTTCGTCGCCTCCTTTAAGCTCGGGCGAGGCCGCCGCGGCGGGGGTGTCTTCGCGCGTCGCCATCTGCGGTGCGAGCCGCAGCGACGAGGGCCCGGCGAGACCGACGCGGGCAAGGTCGCTCTCTTGCTCGGGAACGAGCGTCTTTTCGATTCGCTCGTCGCCCCGTTCCAGCACGAACGGCAGTCCGTTCTTAAGGTCGGCGAGGGTGACGCTCCCCATCAGTTCGGCGAACGAGGGATTCTCGATGTCGCCGACTTGAATCACTTCGTCGCCAGGCATCACGCCCGCGCGCCATGCCGGCGAACCAGGGGACGTTTGCGAGACGATCACCGGGTTGAACGGCACGCCAATCTTGTACGCCACGGTCGCAAAGATGAACGCAAAGATAATGTTCATGATCACGCCGGCGGAAATGATCGCCATCCGTTGCGGCACGCTCTTGGCGAGGTAGCTGCGGCGGTCGACGAGGTACGTCTTGCCGTCGGGACCGACGATCTCTTTCGACTCGGGCGTATTGCCGGCGACCTGCGATTCCTTCACCTGTTCGGCGATGTTGGCCGGATTGTCGTCCTGCCCCATCATCTTCACGTAGCCGCCCAGCGGCAGGATGCCGATGCCGTACTCGGTTTCGCCCCACTTGCGGCTGATCTTATAGCCGCCGATGTCGAAGCCGATGAAGAACTTGTCGCACCGCACGCCGCACATCTTGGCGACGGCGAAGTGTCCGAGCTCATGGACGAAAATCACCGTCCCCAGGCCGACGGCGACCATCAGGATGACGAGCAGTAAATTACCGAGAGCGGCGAAATCCATCGCCGCGATCATCAAGCACATACCCACCGCGATATCTCCTGCCGCGCCCACCGATCGAGTTTCAACAAAGCGTCGAGCGTCGGGTTTGGTTCAAAGTGATGCGCCGAAAGCACGCTACGGCATGCCGGCACGATTTCCGTAAAGTGTAGCTCACCGTCGAGGAACGCCCCTACAGCCGCTTCATTCGCGGCATTCAGCACGGCGCCGGTCGTGCCGCCTGAACGGGCGCACTCCTCGCCGAGCGCCAGCGCCGGGAAACGCTCGCGATCCGGCGGTTCGAATTCCAGCTTGAGCGGCTGCCGCCAATCGAACCGCCGCGCCACGCCAGGGGCGCGATGCGGGTATTCGAGGGCGTATTGAATCGGCAGCCGCATGTCGGGGGGGCTCATTTGCGACACCACCGAGCCGTCGACGAACTCCACCATCGAGTGGACGATCGACTGCGGGTGGATCACCACCGAAATCCGTTCCCCTTCGATGCCGAAGAGCCAACGGGCTTCGATGATCTCCAAGGCTTTGTTCATCATGGTCGCCGAGTCGATGGTGATCTTCGGGCCCATCGTCCAGGTCGGATGGGACAGTGCCTCGGCGACGGTGACTTGTTGCAGTTCGGCGGGGGAGAGGTGTTTGAACGGGCCGCCGCTGGCGGTGAGGATCAGCCGCGAAACTTCGCTTGGCTGGCCCGCCTGCAGGGCTTGGAACAGGGCGCTATGCTCGCTGTCGACGGGCAGCAGCCGGCTACCAGACTTACGGGCGAGTTCGGCGATCAGTTCGCCGGCCATCACCAGCGTCTCTTTGTTCGCCAGGGCGACCGTTTTCTTGGCTTCGAGGGCCGCCCAGGTGCTTTCGAGCCCCGCCGCCCCAACGATTGCCGCCAACAGCACGTCGACGTCGGTTTCGCCGGCGATGCGGACTAGCGCATCTGCGCCGGTCAGCAGTTCGCACCCCTTGGGCAGCTCCGACCAATCGTATTGCTTGGCCGCCCGGGCGTCGCAAGCGATCACCCACCGCGGCTTGTGCTGCTTGGCCTGCTCGACCAGTTCGTCGAGTCGCGAATGGGCCGAGACCGCCACCGCCTGGAGCCGGCCGTTGCTAGCGGCGATCACTTCGAGAGCGTTCCGCCCAATGCTGCCGGTGGAACCAAAAACCGCGACGCGTTTAGGAGTGGAGGCCATAAAGGTGCGGAACAAGGAGGGGACGGCAAAAGGCGTTGAAGTCGGATCCCAGGGCGGCTTGGAGACGGCCTCCAGCAAGCCGAGCGTCCGGCTCAGCGGGAACAATCGTCCGAATCGCGCCAGTTAACCTCCGCACCAACGCGCGGCGATCGACGTAGGAGGAGCGTCGGCGAGAACGTGCCGGCAGGGGCGGCGCGGGTTGAATCTCGGGAGCCGCCCCGCGAGGCGTCGATCGGGACGCAGCATTTTAGGGCTGCCCGCCAGTCGCGACAACCCGCGTTGGGTTGCGCCGGGGGCCCTGGGAGGCTCCCTTTCCCTGCCGCAAGTGCTATCCTTACCAATAGTTAACAGCGACTCACACCCCGCTGCACAGGTGCCACTGGCGTGTCGCCAGTGTGAATTGGGTACTCGCTCGGCACTTCTCACTCGCCGCGGCGAGTGGCACACGACTCGTTTCAATCCTTACTAACTGCCCGACCTCACCCGCGACGGCCACCAACCGCCGCGCTAATTCCCGCCAAGGCTATCGATCCATGGATCAACCGAAGGACGCCCCGAAGACCCCCAAGAAGTCGGCCGAGAAAAAGGCCCCGCCGCAGAACAACAACATGTTGTGGTATCTGCTCGGCCTCGGCGTGCTGCTGCTGTTGCTCGTCACCGTCTGGCAAACGCAGAACAAGTTGACCATTCAGTGGAGCGACTTCGAGAAGCTGATTGTTGCGAGCAATCCCGATGCGCCGAAAGACGCCGATCGCATGATTGCGATCGAAGACAAAACGGTTAAGCCGTCGATCCAATACAAGCTAACGGATCCGACCAACATCCGCGTCGGCCCCGCCGAAATCACTGGCACCGTGATGGAGCAACACAAGAAGGCGCCCACGGACGGCAAAGCGAACATCCTTGACCCCGCTGAGCAGTGGACCGACCCTGCGCCCGTCAGTTTCCGCACGTCATCCAACCTCCCTTCCGCTGAGCGAGCGCTTGAACTTCTCGCGGAAAACAAAATTGAAAACTACGGCAACGAGGAGCCGCCGAGCCAATTCCTCGCCTACATTCCCATCCTGGTCCTCACCGGCATGTTCGTCATGCTGATGATCGTCATGCTCCGCCGCATGGGCGGGGCCGGTTCGCCAATGGCGTTCGGCCGCAGCCGCGGCAAGCTGATTGCTCAAGAAGACATCGAAGTCACCTTCGACGACGTCGCCGGCATCGAAGAAGCCGTCGACGAGCTCCGCGAAGTGGTCGACTTCCTCAAGAACCCCGAACGCTATCACCGCCTCGGCGGTCGCATCCCGAAGGGCGTGCTGCTGGTCGGACCTCCCGGCACCGGCAAGACGCTCCTCGCGAAGGCCGTCGCCGGCGAAGCGGGCGTGCCGTTTTTCAGCCTCAGCGGCAGCGACTTCGTCGAAATGTTCGTCGGCGTCGGCGCCGCCCGCGTGCGCGACATGTTCCAGCAGGCTGAACAGCGCGCCACCTGCATCGTCTTCATCGACGAACTCGACGCGCTCGGCAAGACCCGCGGTAGCGGCCAGATCGGCGGCCACGATGAGCGCGAGCAAACGCTCAACGCGCTGCTGGTGGAAATGGACGGCTTCGGAACCAACAGCGGCATCATCATCATGGCCGCCACCAACCGCCCCGAAACGCTCGACCCCGCCCTGCTCCGCCCCGGCCGGTTCGATCGCCATGTATTGGTCGACCGCCCCGACGTCGGCGGCCGCGAGGAGATCCTCGAAGTCCACCTGCAGAAGATCAAGGTCGACGAAGACGTCAACGTGAAGCAAGTCGCTGCGATCACCAGCGGTTTCGTCGGCGCCGATCTCGCGAACATCGTCAACGAGGCCGCCCTCCTCGCCGCGCGCAACGGCAAGAAGGCGGTCGGCATGATCGAGCTCAACGAAGCAGTCGAACGCAGTAGCGCGGGCCTCGAAAAGAAGAGCCGCATCATGCAGCCCGAGGAAAAGCTGCGCGTCGCGTACCACGAAAGCGGTCACGCTCTCGTCGCCTACTCGCTGCCGAACACGGACCCGGTCCACAAGGTGTCGATCATCCCGCGCGGGCTCGCTGCCCTCGGCTACACGATGCAGCGCCCCGAGCAAGATCGGTTCCTGATGACCCGCAGCGAACTCGACAGCCGCATCCAGGTGCTGCTCGCCGGTACCGTCGCCGAAGAAATGGTCTTCGAAGACATCAGCAGCGGCGCTCAGAACGACCTCGAGCGGGCGACCGAAATCGCCCGCAGCATGGTGATGGATTTCGGCATGAGCCGCCTCGGCCGCGTCAACTTCCGCGAAAGCCATCGCAGCCCGTTCCTGGCGACTGGCGGCGACTTCGGCCGCTCCAGCAGCCACAGCGAGCAAACGGCCCGCGAGATCGACGAAGAAGTGAAGCGCATCCTCGACGAAGGCCTGGAGCGCGTCCGCCACATCCTCGGCGAACGCCGTCACACGCTCGAAGCGGTCACCAAGGCGCTGATGGAGCAGGAGACGATCGACTCCGACGCACTGCGGCGGATCATCGACGAAACGACCTCCGGCGCCCGCATCGTGCCAGGCACCGCCGCCGAACCAAAGCGGCCGTCGCGGATCAAAAGCGACGAGCCGACCGCTGAGAAGGAAGCGGGCGGGATGTAACGTGCGTTCCGCACCTTAGCCCCCGGTTCTTTAAACCGGGGGCTGGAATTACGTTGGACTCCCATTGATCTCTACGCCGTCTACATTCAAGTCCTTGAAGGCTTCATCGCCGTCGTCGAAGAATTGCCCGGCGCCAACACGCAGGGCGCGACGTTGGACGAAGCGCGTGCTAATCTTCGCGAAGCCGTGCAGCTCGTGCTGGAAACGAACCGCGAACCGTCGCATCGCGATCTTGCAGGGCATGTCGTCTCCAAAGAACCGTTTGATCTTTCGACGCCATGAAGCGAGTCGATCTGATCAAACATCTTGAAGCATATGGTTGCCGCTTCTTACGCGAAGGGAGCAACATACGGTGTACGTCAATTCGGCGAATCGTCAAAGCAGCACTGTGCCGCGTCTCCGCGAGGTCAACGATTTCCTGGCTAGTAAAACTTGCCGTGATCTTGGCGTGCCACAGCCATAGTTTTCGCCGATGCTCCCGCCTCATTAGCTCTCAGTCACGGACCGGGGGCTTTTTTTATTTCGTCAACGTCAAAGATCGTCTTCGTACGAACAAATGCCTCGACCTCGTCTCTCATCAGAGATGGCACGGCGGCTAGGCAAGTCCACGTTTGATGTTGCAGTACGAGTCGATTGGGATAGTCGCCATGCCACGATGCATAGCGGAAGTCTGACCACGGCAACGCCTGACGATCGATGATGACGCCGCGTTCGCCCAACTCGACTCGACCGGAATAGGTCCATGGGCGCGTTACAAAGTCAATCGCGCCAACAACGAGCGCGCCAATGAAGACGCCCGAAACGCAGACCGTGAGGAACTGCCCCACGGACGCCCCGCCAGCGAGATGAAACGCGCCGACGCTATGGGTCATCCCATAAGCGCCGAAAATCGAGTAGAGCAGCATGCCCCACGCGCAGAGGATGCCAATGATCGACCGACTGGGCCGATTGATGCGTCGTAGCTCAAACCGCAGCTGACCCGCGATCCTCTTTCGCTGAATCGATTGGCGCCATTCGAGTGAACCGAACAGGGTCATTGTCGCCAAGATTCCGATCCAGAAGGCAAAGACGTAAGGGCGCGCCTCGGGTTGCGCCCCGCGATAAAACGGCCCGATCGTCGCGGCCAACAACGCCAGGCCGGTGGTCAGCAGCAACATCGATCGCAGCGGAAAACGCATGCCAGGATCGCTCGACTCTGGCCTGCTTGTCGCATTGTCCATTGAAGGCTCCCGTTGTCCGTCCATCCGCGTCTCATTCGTAGTTTTGTTGAACTTGGCTGGCGGTATCAAATCGAGCGTGCGACGGATTGATATAAAGAGTTCTCTCCATTTCGGCGCGTCGTAGCCCGCGGCTGCTAGCACCGCGAGCTTCGCCTATTCTCAAAAGGCTCCAAACGCTACAGTTTGCGACGCAAACGACCGAGCTATTTGATCAGACGCCGTGCGCGATCGTTTTCGCCTCGCGCGGCCTCCAATCGACAAGACAAGGTGACGCCATGGAAGGCTTCGACGCAGCGCAAGGGGTCGTCATGAACGACTCCGCTCGGCAGTTGGTCAACGACGTGCTCGTTTGGATCGGCTTCGGCACGGTGATCGGCCTGTTGGCCAAGGGGATCATGCCGGGCCGTGATCCGGGCGGCGCCATCGCCACGGTGCTGATGGGGATCGGCGGCACCGTGATGGGCTGCGGCGTTGTGAGCCACTTCACCGAAGGCGAACGGATCGTGCCGGTGAGCCCCATGGGGATGCTCGTCGGCGTCGCCGGGACGCTGCTCATTCTCTTCTTCTACAAGCTGCTCGGGGGCTACTACTTCCTTGAGGGGGAGTATGTCTCGAAGGCCCATCGGACGCGGCTCGGCTATTCGCGGCGGCAACGCAGCTCGGCAGCGTATGAGGATTGAATGAAAAAAAGCGGGCAGTGGTCAGTGGGCAGTAAGTACAGTTGAATGAACCAACTGCCTACTGTCCATTGCACACTGCCCACTTCGGACCGCCGACCGGCAACCGGCAGGCTGCAATCGAGATTTGGACACCGAGCATCTCGACCGAGCGCTGCCGGCTGCCTTACCAATGAAAATCGCGTAGTGGCAAACCCATTAGGCGATCTTCGCTCCAATGAATAGCCCCGACCAAAAGGCTTGGCCGGGGCTAATCGTGCCGAACGACCGACGCAGCGTGAGCGTCAGTTTTCCGGAAATTCGTAGACCAACTTCGCCGGCGGGACCTTCGACGCGATCTGCTTGAACGCGTCTCGCAGTTGGTCTTCCATCGCCCCCACCGTGCTACCGCCGGGGACGTTGATGTAGATGCCGCCGCCGGCGTAAGCGATCGCTTCCATCAAGGCGCGATCGCCGCCGGCGCCCACGGCCAGCGTGTGGAGCGTCGCTCCGCGATCGATTGCCTTGGTCGCTTCCCAGAAGGCGTATTGCTTGTACTTATCGGTCGTCGTGTAGTTGGCGACTCCGTCGCCGTCGTAATCGGTCCAATCCTTCCACTTGAAGCTTCCCGGCAAGCTCCAGCCCGACGGGCAGCGGTTCGCCTGACCGTCGGTCATGACGATCATCGTCGGCCGGGCGCCGTAGCGCGAGAAGCCTTCGTCGTCGGGAACGCTGTCGACGCCAAGCAGCAACTCGCGCCCTTTCAAGATGCCGTCGCCCATGCCGGTATAGTCGTCGTAGTGGCCGGCCTGGTGACGCCGCTGAATCAAATCGAGCGTCGCATAATCCGAGGTGATCGGATCGCTGCTGATGTCGATGCTCACCTCGCCGTCGAAGTGATCCCACTCCTTCACGGCGTAAGTGCCGTAGCTGACGATGCCGACCTCGTCGCCGAAGTCGAGGTCGGTGAGGAAGTCGAAGAAGAGCGACGTCCCCTGCTTCACCGCGTGGAACGGATAATGCGGCGTCCGCCACAAGTCTTCCGATTCGTACCAGCCGTTCTTGCTGTTCTGCAGGTAGCTGAGCAGCGTGCGATAGCCGTACTTCTTGTTGTACGAGCCGCCAAGCCCCTTCACGTAGTTGATGTAATTTTTCCAGGCCGTGTCGTTGGCCGATGCGCTCAACTTATTCTTGGGCGTGCCGTTACTGTTGCGCCCCGATTGCGGGAATGGATACTTCGCCGATCCGTCGCCGTTGCGGGCGTTCAATTGCAACGCGTTGAAGATCGTGTTCGTGTCGGTACTGCTCACATACGTGCCGACGGCAGAGTTCACCAGTCCGAAGCCGCCGGAGGGGAACTTGCTCGTCGTCGTGCTCGGCCACTTGGGATTCGCCGTTTGCAGCGAATTCCACATCGCGTCGAGTTGCGTCTCCACTTGCGACTGTGCCAGCGCACTGACGTTCAGCGTGCTGTCGTCGTTCATCGACGCCGAGAAGTCGAGCACCACCACCAGGTCGCGGGCCTCGACGAACGCCGTGGCCGACGCGGTGAGCGGCACCTTCGACCGACCGACCGCCCAGCCGAACGCCAGCGGCAACTGTCCGTCGGGCGCCGAGACGTCTTCATCCGTCTTGCGGCCGACGACTTTCACGACGTTGAAGGGCGAGCCGTTCCATTGGATCGGCCAGGTCCCCATCGCTTCGTTGTAGACGCGCTTGCCGAACAGTACGTCCTGGTCTGGATCGATGTACAAGCCGTTCGCTTCAGCCACCTGGGCGGCCATGGCGCGCGCTTGATCGACCGCGATCGAGTTGGCGTCGACGTTGGCCGAGCCTTCGCCTTGGCCGGCGGCGTGGATGGCGGCGGAGATCTCTTGGGCCGCCGCCAGCGCGGCGGCGTCGACGGCGTTCTGCATCTTCGTGCTGGTGAGCACCATTCGCCCGGCGTCGACCGATAGGGCGACGAAGGCGAAGAGTGCGACCAAACAGAATCCGGTGAGGACGAGAATCACGCCGCGTCGGCGCGTCGGCGCGCTGCGCCGCTGCCGCGACGGGGTTCGTCGCTGGATGTCGGGGGCGAGTTTCATGGCAGAGTCTCCGAAGAGCACGAGGGGCCGCGTTCGTGCGGCGGGGCAGGAAGGGGGATTAGTCGGTCACGACCGCTCGACCGTTGCGAAACGTGAGAGCGGCGGTCAGGCTGTAGTCGTTCGCGTCGCTGACAGGCGTGTAGCTGACGTCGGAATAAGGAACGTCGACCCGCACTTGGAACAGTTCCAAGTCATTCGCGGGATCGTCGAGGTTGAAGTCCGCTTCAGGATCGTCCGCCGCGGTGACTTTGACGCTCACCTTGTCGGGGTTGATGTTGTTCGAGGCGAGGTAATTCTTAACGTCGTCAATGAGTTTTTGATTGGCAGTCTTGCCGCCGAGCATCATTCCCGAGCGATCGAGCGCCGCGAAGCGAGCTCCTTCGCGAGCGGCCGTTTCGAGCGTGTTCTGCACGCTGTAAACTCGCGATAGCTCGATAAGTCCAACGATTACGGCGAGCAGCAGCGGGGCGATGGCTGCGAATTCGACGGCTACGGCGCCGCGTCGTGCGGCTGACTGGAGACGACGTTTCCAACGTCGCTGTTCGAGGGCGGGGGACATGGCATGGGCTTCCTATGTAGTGGACATCACTCGTGTCGCATAAAGGCTTGGGCGTCGAGTGTGACGCCGGCCAGGAAAGGCATTGGAAGCACCGAAACGTCGTTGTAGTTGACGCTGGCGCGGACGACGAACATCTGACGAGGCTCAGCCTCGGAAAGCTCAATCGGCGGCAAGGCCTGCACTTCGGCGTCGGTCGTCGGCCATACCGCGCCCGAATCCATCGAACTGGCGTCTTGCACGTACACGTTGACCACGCCGGGGTCGATCGCCGTCCCCAGCGTTTGGCGCACTTTGGCAATCGCTTGGTCCGTATTCGGCCCCTGCATCGATCCCATCCGCGCCGCCGTGCGGCAACCGCTTTGCAGCAGGTTGATCACCATCGTCGCGTGACCGAACTCGATGATCGCCAAGACCAGCAGCACGTACACGGGCAACACCACCGCCGTCTCGACGACGGCCGTGCCGCGGCGTTGCGCCGAACGTATTCGCAGAGTGCGCATGGGACAGGTCTCAATTGGCGGGTCCGTCTCGCTCCACGGAACGCCTTCAATGCGCGCAGCGACGAACGCTGAACGACGAAGGAAGGAACCGAAGCGAGACGAATACGTGGCAGGAAGGAGGAGAGCGTGACAAGGACGGGCCGCAGCCCGTGCCGCGTCCACGCGCCGTCGAGTTCGCGACAAGCGCATGGCCGGGCATTACAACCCTAGGTCACAAATCAGGAATGTGCAGTTCGAACGCGGCAAAAGATGCAGTTTTTTTTGCAGAAAAGCGGTTGAAAAACGCCGCATCGGAAAGCCATCGCGTCGATCCGCGCGACAGCAGCGGCCGTCATCCTGAGCGGAGCGAAGGATCTAGCGTCCAACGAGCGGCCAGATTCTTCGCTGCGCTCAGAATGACAAACTTTGCCGCTGCACTTAAACGAAGCGCGCTCTAGAACCCTTCTTTACGCATCACCGAAGAAGAAGAGAGATCCCTCCCCCCCATGATCCAAGGAGCCGGCAACCAGCTCACTTGCTCGAAACCAATGGTGACGTTGACCGTCACTGGTACCCCCGCCGCCGCGGTGGCGGGATTGGGCGAGACGCTGGCTTCGACGCCGTTCACGCCGACCCCCGCCGCATACTCCGTCACCGCGTCGATCACCGACTGCTCGTCGGACGACAGCATCACTGCGCGGCGGGCCCCGACCCGCGAGGCGTTGATCAGCACCTGCTGCACCATCATCGCCCGGCCGATCTCGATGATGCCGAGCACCATCAGAAAGAAGATCGGCGCCACGATCGCGAACTCGACCGCCGCGACGCCGCGATGGCGACGGAACGATCGCCGACGAGCCGTCGGCTGCTTGATCAATCGGAAAGCGTTCATGGCGACGTCCTTCGTCTGCTGCGAACGACCGCCCGCGGCGGCCTCGTCCAAAGGGGGGCGGCAGGGCCTATTTCACCAGTACGACAGGGGTGTACACGAAACTGCTGGTCGACTCGCCCGACGGAATCACGCCGGAAACCACCATCGGGCAAGGCTGAATGGTCACCCGCTTTTGGTTCATCGCTCCGGTCAGTTTGACGTCCATGATCCGGACGCCGGCCCAGTGGACGATCGTGTACTGGGCATTGTTGCCGGGACCGGTCACCTCGGAGAAAATCGGAATCAGCCGCGGCTCGCCCTTGATCGAGGTCAGTTCGTCCTTGGCGCCGGCGCTGATGCCGGTGTCGCCATTGAGTTCAAGCTCGCCGTCGTCGTTGAACTCCAGCGAACCGCCGTGGTACGCCAAGTCATCCGGCGTGATGCCGTGCAGGATCTGCCGGGTAATGTCGGCCGTGCTGTTGTTGCTGCTGCCGATGTCGACCGTGCCGCGGTTGCCCGGCGAGCCGGTCCCTTGCGGAAACAGGTTCACTTCGAGCACGCCGTCGGACCCGGCCGTGATGGTTTCGGTGTCGGCGTTCCAGCGCCATTGGTCGGCCGCATTCCCGGCCAGCAGCGCCGACCAGGTGTTCCAATCAAGCGCATACGGCAGGACGTCGATATTGCCGCCCCCCGCCGGCGCCTGGACGCCTTTAATATTGCGGTAGTAGCCGGCCGTCGCTTCGGCGTTGAGCCCCTGGCCGGTCAGCCCGAAGATCTTGCCGAAGAAAAAGGGCGCCTCGCCGTTGAGCGTCTGATCGCGACGAATGCGAATCCGCACCGCATTGAAATCCTTCAGCGTGGCCGTGTTGACCACCGCGTTCGGATCGTAGAGATCGACGATCTGACCGAACACCAGGTCGCCGCTGACGGAGTTGCCCGAGTTCTGATCGATCTCGGTTTCGAGGTTCGCCACCTCGTTGCTGCCGGCGTACTGGGCCGCGGCGGCGCGACCCGCGGCGACCGCGTCCGCTGGCTTCACTCCCTGCGAAAGCTTTTGGCCATATTCCCAGCAGGCGGCCATCGCGGCGGCGTCAGCGGTGCGCTGCAGTTCTTGTTTGTTGGAGAGGATGTACCCAGTGTCGACGGCGAACGCGACCATGGCGAGGACGACGACCGCCAACAGCGCCGCCAGGACGCTGATCGCGCCCCGGCGGTCCTCGGGGCGAAGCCGACGAAGTTTTTTGGTTGTAAGCAGCATGGGAATCACCAGCATTTGGGGGAAAGACGAGTGAAGCGAACGCGCGGCAATCGCGCGAGCGTTACGGATCAAGATCGGAGTCGACGTCGATCGGGGCGTTCAATTCGTAGACCTGGTCGTTGGAGTCGGTCCAGCGGAGCTTCGTGAGGGTCAACGACCGCACCCGGTTCCCAGCGAAATTAACGCCCGATTCCGCAATCGCGATCGCGGGCAAGTAGCCGTTGAGATTGGCGAGATCCGACGCGAAGGAGAACTTCAACGAATCGCCGCCGAAGGAACCCCACGAGTCGCTCTCGCCCGAGTGGACCTGGAAGGTCAACTGGCCGTCCTTGAGTTCGGTCCGCTGCACCCAGCGGACGAGTTCGTTCGTATGATGCAGCGGCTCCTCCTCTTGGCTGGTGTGGCTGGCGACCAGGTCGCTGCCATTCCAGAGTTGCACCTGCATGCCGCCGGGGGCATATTCCGGATGGCTTTGGTGATTGAGCGCAAACAGAAAATAGACTCCGTCGAGCGAGCCGACCGGCGAGGTGACCATCGTCACCTGCGGGGCGCTGCGCTGGGCGTCGGGTTCGCCGACGTTCAGCTCCCACGATTCCTCAATGGCGACAATTTCGATCGCCGTGGCCGTTGCGGGGACGAGCGCCCAGCAGGCCAATAGGGCGAAGCTCGACGTCGCCAAATGACGACGCGCCGACCGACGTCGGCCGACAATTCTTGGCGAGCGCGCAGCAGCGAACGCAGCGGTAGTACGGAACATGGCAATGCTCCTCGGCGGGATGAGAAGGCGGGGAGGCGCGCGGGGGCGTCTCGGATAAGGTTGGCGGCGCGACTCGATCAGTCGGCGCCGGCTGGATCGCTTGGGCAAGCGGTCCAACTAAAACCCATGTCGCTTCTGTGAGCCACGAGCAAAATTCTGTCGGAATCTACGACAATGCACCATGCCGCAAGTCGGTTTTTCGTTCGCCTTTTAACGCTTGCGACGAAACTGACGCGGGGTATCTACATCAGGCCGTCGCGCAGCAAAACAGCCGGTGATGCGCCAATCGGCGCGTCACCGGCTGTTCATGGAATTCTACTTTTAACTATTTCAGCCCCGGCTTTGAAGCTCATTCAACCGCTAGCGACCGAAGCTCCGCACAATTTTCATTCCTCTGGTCCCCTCCCCTTGAGGGGGAGGGTTAGGGAGGGGTGATTGAAGCCGTGTACCAGCGTTCCACCCCCTCCCCAGCCCTCCCCACAAGGGGAAGGGAGCCAGAGGGGAGGTGTCGGATCGGCTGCGCTCAAAGTCGGGCTGACCAAGGAGCGATACTACCGGTAGAAAATCGGCCGAATGAAATCGACCTTGCTGGTCGTGACGGCCAATTCGCCGAAGTTGTAATCCTTCGCCGCGAACCCGCTGTCAAGCGTGATTTGCTGGATCGCGTCAGCGTCGCGTCCCGTGCCGTCTTGCGGCCCAAGCGGGAGAATGCCGTTTTGGCCGACCGCCATTTCGCCGAGGGCGTTGAACGTGTTGCCGATCGTGTCCTTGCCGTCCTTGTACTTGGTCGGCTGCGTCTGATTGACGTGGTAGGTCCCCGGCATCAGGTTAACGAACTGGTAAAAGCCGTTGGCGTTGGTCACCGTGGTCCGCGTCACCGAGGCGCCGAAGATGTCGGTCCCGGTCAGCGTCATGATGACCCCGGCGATCGGCTTCTCGCCGCCGTCTTTGATGCCGTCGTCGTCCTTGTCGACGTAGACGTAGCCGTCGAGGCTCGCCGGGTCGATTTTCACGACCGTCGTCTCGGTATCTTTGTTGTTCACGTAGGTCGTCTCGTCCTCGTTCGCTGAGACGACGACTTCGTTCAACAGGGTGCCCGAGAAGTTCTGGCCGACCTGCACCGTAATGGTGAACGTCACCGTGGCGCCCGAGGCCATGCCGCCCAGGTCGTACGTCAGTTCGCGGCCGTTGACGCTCACCGCCCGCGAGGACGAAACGTAGGTCACGCCGCTCGCCGGCAGGGTGTCGACCACCGTCACGCCCGTGGCGTTCGACGGGCCGTTGTTGACCACCGTCACCGTGTAGGTGAACGTCTCGCCCGGCTTGACCGGATCCTTGCTGTCGATCTTGTCGACGGCGAGGTCGATCTTCGGGATCACGGGAATTTCGACTTCGTCTTTGTTATTGAGCGTGTTCTCTTCGTCCGGAGCGCTCACTTCGGCCTTGTTGAGCAGCGTCCCAGTGGCGCCCGCCTTCACGTCGACGCGGATCTTCACGACAATCACCGCCCCCGCGGCCATGTTGCCGAGGCTGCCGGTGAGCTTGCCGTTCGAGTACGCGAGGGTCGCCCCCGCCTTGTCGATCGTGTGCGACTTATAGGTGACGCCGTCGGGAAGTTCGTCGAGGAACGAGACGTTCATCGCCGTCGACGGGCCGTCGTTGATGATGCGAACCGTGTATTCGAGTTCTTCCAGCGGCGACGCCGAGGTCTGCTCGATCGACTTGTCGAGCACCAGGTCGAATCCGAAGAAGCCGAAGTCGACCGTGTTGTTCGCCGCGATCAGCGACAGAGCCTGGCTGACGACGCCGTGGCCGGCCAGGGCCGTGCCGTTGTCGTCGCCGTCAATGCCGTTGTCGGGGTCAACCGCGCCGCCGGTGCTCGACTTCAACCCTTCCAAGGCTTGCCCGGCGTTGAAGTTCGCGGCATCGACCTGCACGACGTACTGCCCCGGCAGCAGATCGGTAAACTGATAATGGCCCGTGCCATTGGTGTTCGTCGTCGCGACGAACGTATCGACGCCCGGCGTGTATTGGTTGTTGCCGTCAACGTCGCTGAAGAGGTTCAGCTTCACGCCGCTGATCCCTTGCTCGCCGTTGTCAAGCGTGCTGTTGTTGTTCGCATCGTTCCAGACGCGATCGCCGAGGTTGATCTTTTCGTAGGCGGTGAAGTCGGCCGTCTTCGTCGTCAGGCCGATGACGCCGACCATCGATAGCATGCCGTCGACCGCCGTGACCCCTTCGAAGGTCAGCTCCATCGCGCCGACGTTGCTGAAATCAACGCCGCCGCCCGCTTGCGAGGTAGGCGTCCCGTTGAAGTTGAACGTCAGCAACTGCGTGGCGGCGCCGCCGGCCGTTTCCGGAACCGTGGCCGTGAATTCGCTCCACTTGCCGGCGTTGGTGTAAACCTTCAGCTTGACGACGCTGTTCGGGTGGTCGGCGCCGACCTTCAGCACGATGCCGGTCATCGTGTTGCCGCTGAAGCTCGTGAAATCGAGCCCGCCCAGGCCGGTCGGGTTGAGCGTCGTCGCGCTGCCGTCCTGGCCGTCCCAGACGACCTTGGCATTCCCCTTCACCATGCTGCCGCTGGCGAGCCGCAGGAAGCCCCCGCCGCTGATCAGCGACACCGACGAATAGATGTCCGACCCTTCAGTCAACTCGACGAACAAGTCACGCTCGCCCCCCGTAACGCCGGGGTCGGCCTTGGTCGAGTTGTCGCTCGAGGGGAGGGGCGGAGCGGCGCCGGCGATCTGGTTCGACTCGAAGTCGTCGATCGTCTGCCCAATAGTCCCTTCCGACTCGTCGGCGGAGATGTTGATCTCTTGGAGGCCGCCCCCCGCTTTGGTTTGATAAGCTGACGGCAGCGTCAGCTTGGCGAAATACTTGCCCGTGCCCAGCCCGGTGAAGCGATATTGCCCCAGCGCGTCGGTCGTCGCGACGCCGCCGACCACCGCGTCGCCGGCGTCGAACGTACCGTTGCCGTTGTCGCGATAGAGTTGCACCGTAGCGCCAGCGATTAGCGTGTCATTCGCCGGATTGTTGTCATTCTGCACGTCGAGCCGCACCGTGCCGACGATCTCCGCCATGTCGGCCGCCATCATCTGCCGTGATTCAAGCGACTCGAAGCCAAAACCTTTCCGGCGACGAGGTCCCTTCGCGAGCTTCGGACGGCTCGCGCGGGCTGGCTGGAACAGACGGAAGAGCGATTGCGAATTGAAACGCAGTGGCGCCATGCGAGCACCCTCGACAACGAGTTAAGCGGTATTCAGGGGAGGACGACTTTGGAGTGTTATCGGCCGTGGCGACCGATTTAATCCGCACAGATTCCCACGAGGCGGACGATTTCCGCGCACCGTGCCAGCACTCCCAGTCGCTCACGGGCGCCGAAGCGGCAGAAATAGCAATCGCTCGGCAAAAAAGATCGATTTCATCACGCCAGCACGCGTGACAAATCGTTATCCCGGGCGCCGCAAGTCACCCATTTACCCCCTGGCTCTTCAAGCCCGGGGACAATCCGCGTGACCCGTTATTGAGTCCCTATCCATAGCCGCGCAGCAGCGGCGCGCGGCGATGTCGCCGCGACGCGGCTCAATTTCCGCGCGTCTCACGAACCGTGGGCTGACGCCCACGGCTAAGACCTGACGCCGCGTTGCGGCTGAACCGTTACCGCAGGGCGTGAGAGGGCAAGGAGACGAATCTCTCTGGAGCTAAGGAAGCCCGCCGTCGCCAACGGCGCGGCCAAAAATAGTTCGCCACCCCAGCCCCCATCCATGCTAAGGTGCGCCTATCCGCCGCTCCCGCTGCGCGCGGACCCGTTCTTTGGCAACGCGATTCAACGATGCAAAATGCTTCCGCTTCAGAGGAAACAGCATCCGCCCTTAGCCCCAGCGGGACGACAGAATTTTGCCCGGCGGCGCGAGCCTCTGTTGTAGGGCGCCCTCATGTCCCAGAGTCCCGCGAGACGCCACACGGTTCCCTGGGTCGTTGATGTCGCGACGGCTGTCGCCAGCGCGCAATTCGCAACCGACGGCGACAAAACACCTTACGGCATCTGTCGCCAAAACGGGTTGAGGCGACACCAGCCCGAACGACATCGCGGCGGGCCCGCTCCGCGAGCGGGCGCCAAGCGTGCAACTTGCAACGCCTCAATTCAATACGACTTACGACTACTGTCGCCAGAACGATGTTGGGCGACAGAAGTCTTAGCGGCGACAGATTGCTACCACTGATACTCCAGACCGGCGCTCAACCCGTGCGCCCAGAAATCGTTCTGGCGATAAGTGAACTGCGGCCGCGCCGGCAAGCCGTCCGGATCGGGGGGATTGGCGAACGGCAGATTGCCCGGGTTCACTTCCAGGTCGATCTGTTCGCCGGGACGGACGACATTGCTCCAGTAGACGAACGTGTAGCCGCCCGTCAGCTTCAGCCGCTCGGTGAGCTTGTAGCCGAGCGTCACGCCCAACTGCGGCAGGACGCTTAATTCGTTCCGCTCGTAGTCGCCGATGTTGCTGTCTTGCGCGAGCAAGCCGCCGCTGCGCGTCTCCGGCAACTCGCCCGCCTCGGTGCGCGTGGTGCTGCCGTTGATGCTGACCCGTTGACGGGTCGAACCAACGCCGAGCTTCGAGAGAGCTTCGAACGACCAGCGGCGATACTCCCAATCCCAGATGAAGCCCAACTCTCCGCCGACGAACTCGTTGTTCGTGTTGAAGACGTCGTTCACCTCGAAGGTGGTGCCGACGTCGACGGACGGAGCGATCACTTCGAGGTTTTCCTGGATGGCGAGCCCTTCCTGCAACTGAGCCCAACGGAAGCCAAAATAGACGTCGGTATGCCGCGTTCCCTTGTTGAAGAGACTCGCACACGGCCCGCTGCTAACGCCGGCGCCGCAGCCGCCGACCTGGCTGCCGCAAGTCACGGGATCGCCGCAGCAGGTATTGCCGCTGACGCAGCACAAGTTGCGACGAATGCCGATCCCGGCCGATTGGAACTGACTGTCGATGTCGACGGCGACAGTTCCCATGATGCCCGGAAACGAGACGTCTTCCACAGCATTCAATCCGGTCGTCGCATCGATGAACGGCCGTCCGACGATCGGAAACGTGCCGTCACCGCCGTCGACGAATCGGTCGTCGATCTGACCGAAACCAAAATACTCGCCTTCGATCGCCGTCTGGCCAAAGTCGTCGAGCCAGTAGCCGACCCGCAACCGAGCGCCGCTGCGAACGCCGTCGAGTACGTCTTCATTGCCGAAGACGACAAACGCGTTGTTGAAAAAATCATCAGTCGGATCGCCAGGCGTTCCGGGATCGCCCACTTCGCCGCGCACCACCAGCGGCGGGACGTACATGCCGTCGGCCCACCACGCGAGATACTCGCCGCGAACCCACAGCACCGGTCGCGAACCGAAGCCGCAGCCCCCTTGGGCCTGGCAGACAGCGCTGCCGCAAGTGGAGCAGCCCTGCAGATGAGGTCCTTCCGACTCGTCGAGATAGAGCGGATCGGCGCCCTCGGGCAGATTGATCGGATTACCAGCTTGGTCGAACCAAGGACCTTGCTGCCCCTCGACCATCGACTGCGGATCGGGGATTGGATCGGGCAGCGGCTCCTTAGAAACCGGTTGGGCCGCGACGCCCGCGGCGCCATCGGCCAACGTCGGCTCGGCAGGAGTAACCGGTACTTCAGCCGCAGCCAAACGAATGTCGCCGCCGCCAACCACGGCCCCAGCGGGCCGGGCAAGCTTCGGCAGTTCGAGTTGGCTCGCGAGCAGCGTGTGGCCCGTATCGCGCCGCACGGTGATCGTTTGGCCCAGGTAACGGTCGAGATCGACCGTCGGCGTCGGTTCGACGTAGCGCTGCACGCCGCCGTAGCGATCGATCAGCACATACGGCGGATTGCCGTCATCGGCCTTCGGATTGCGCGCCAGGCGCGCCGTCCACTGCGGACGGACTGAGGCCTTGCTCGGTTGGCCGCCGAGCGCGTCCTTCACCGGGCGCGTCGATCGGCTCCCCTCGGCGGCGGAGTCGAAGAACGAATCGATGAGCTCGCCGGCCGCGCGATCAGTGTCGCGGACGTTCCGCCGCGACGGGGCCGTCTGGGCGACGGCGCTGGTCGCCGTCGACGCGAAAGCGAGCGCCATGACAACGCTCCAACGACCGGCGTGGAGCAGCCGGCCGCGGCGCGCGGAAGTACATCCCTGGTTCATGAGGGTTCAATCCCTATTGCAGCGCCAGGCCAAGGCTCGACCCGACGGCGCCGCTGGAAGTGTGTCTGCACGGAGAGTGCGCGAAAAGCGGCGGGGCTTCTAACAGAAGCAGAGAGAATGCGCCAAGAGCAGTTTGGCGAATTTCAGACGAGAGAGCCGGCAATCGGCTTCATAGCCGAGCAATTCGCATGTGCCAGCGCGATAGCAACGCCGCACCGACAGCAGGGAAAGCGGGCGTTTGTGCAGACAAGCCGACGCCTATCGCTTCTGACCGCGGACGCTGCGAATCGGAACCTCCGGGTAGTATCCTCCGGAGTTCCCGTAAACGCCGCCGTTATTCTGATAGACGGCGGCATGCCCCGTTGGAGCTCGTTGCTCAGAACCAGTGATATCGTACGGCGGCTTCGAGGCCACTTCTTCCAGTTGCTTTTGCATGCGGATGTTTTGCATCTGCAACTTCTCGTTCATCTTTTGTTGTTCGAGCTGCGGACGGACAGTGTTGAAATAGTTGGTCGTCGACGACGTGAATGGATTGTCCGAAACCAGTCCTAAATAGGGCGTTACGGAAGGCCCGCGTTGGACCTGGGAGAACGGCTTTTGTCGGCTCGCCGTCGGAGACCCCATCGCCCCCTTGAACAGGCCGCGATTCACGCTCGAGAAGTTGTACTGCGGCACGGTGCGACTGTAAACTTGGCTCACCTCGCGCTTGCTGGTGAAGGACGAGACTGAATTCCGGTTGTTGAGTTGATTGAGCTGAGTCTGCGCGAAGTTCGTTTGCGCGTGGGCGTGCAACGCGAAACCTACCGCCGCTGCGAACGTCATGACAACTGTTTTCACGATCGACTCCGCTGGCGTCCAGACGCCGGCTCGGATGAAAGAACTCGAATCTGCCGCAATTCTACCCCTGCGATCGGGAAGGGACAAACAAGGCCCGCCCCGCCCGCCGAATTTCAGCTACCAGTTGCCAGTCTGATTGCCCTCCGCCCCGTCGCTAGGCGATTTCTGAGAAACTGGTGCGAAACGGGCCGTCGAAGGGCCAAACAAATCGGCGCAAGTGGAACGAAGGGTCCACCTTGCGACTTCCAGCCGACGCTGCAACCGCCCCAACCGTTGCGGCCGAATCTTATCTAATGACCGGCCGGCAAGTTTCCCCCTGGAAGCGTTCGATTAATCTCCGCCGGTCGCTCGCCGTTGGCGACGCTTTCCCCGAAAGAACTCCGACAGCACGAGGCCGCAAGGCTCGCTCAGTACCCCCTCAACGACCTCGACCCGATGGTTCAGTCGCGCGTCCTCCAGCAGGCGGTAGAGGCTGCGAACCGCCCCTCCCTTGGGATCAAGCGCCCCGAACACGACGCGCGGGATGCGGGCCAGCACGATCGCTCCCGCGCACATAGGGCAGGGTTCGAGGGTGACGTACATCGTGCAGTTCTCCAGACGCCAATTCTGCAGGGCAGCCGCCGCCTGCGTGATGGCAATCATCTCGGCATGAGCCGTCGGATCGCGTAAGGCCTCGCGCTCGTTCCGCGCCGCGGCGAGCACGCGACCGTCGGAAACGATCACTGCGCCGACGGGGGCTTCGTCCGCCTCAGCGGCGGCCTCGGCCTGCTCGAGGGCGATCTTCATAAAACGTTCGTCTTCCACTGGCCTACTATTCATCTTGACGCATCGCCTTGCAATTCCTATCGGTCAGGAGTTCCGCCCATTAAACTACATCGGCCGCCGTAAACTACCTTGCCGACGACGCCGCAGCCGGCTCCGCCCAGGTCAGCCCGAAATCATGCACGACGCACCGCCGCCCGATTCCGATCGAATCAAACGAATCGCCGCCCGCGCGCGGACCCTGGCCATCGTGTACTTCATCCTTCTCTTCATCGGCACGCATATCCCGCCCGCCGGGATCGGCAGTCCCTCGTTCTCCGATAAATGGGCACACTTTACCGGTTATTTGCTACTGACGACGCTGGTGCTCGCCGGCTGGGAACTCACGATCGGCACGCTCCATCCGCGGCATTACTTTGCCGTCTGGCTCGCCGGCGTCGTTTACGGCGCTTTTGACGAATGGACGCAAATCCCCGTGTGGCGCACGTGCGATATGAGCGACTGGGCCGCCGACGTCCTCGGCGTCACCAGCGGGATCATCATCTATCAACTGTTGCGACCGCTGCTGTTCGCCGTCACCGGACACAGCGACGACGCTTAGTAATTCGGCGTCGGCGCTCGGTAGTCGGCGACGTTAATCGAGCGGAACCATTTGATCGTCTCCGCCAATCCTTCCCGCAGCGGCACCTTCGGCTCCCAGCCAAGCTTCGTCTTGGCCATCGTGATATCGGGTTGCCGCCGCGTCGGATCGTCGGCCGGCAGCGGTCGCTGCACGAGCTTCGACTTGGCGCCGGTCAGTTCGATCACCAACTCCGCCAACTCGCGGATCGTGAACTCGCCCGGATTGCCGATGTTCACCGGACCGATGAAGTCGTCGGGCGCCGCCATCATGCGAATGAAGCCTTCGATCAGATCGTCGCGGTAGCAGAAGCTGCGGGTCTGCTCGCCGTCGCCGAAGATTGTGATATCCTCGCCGGCCAGCGCCTGGCGAATGAAGTTCGACACCACGCGCCCATCATACGGATGCATTCGCGGGCCGTAGGTGTTGAAGATCCGCACGATCCGGACGTTCACCTTGTTCATGCGGTGATAGTCGACGAACAGCGTCTCGGCGGCGCGTTTGCCTTCGTCGTAGCAGGCCCGCGGGCCGATCGGGTTCACGGCGCCGCGATAGCTCTCGACTTGCGGATGAACTTCGGGGTCGCCGTAGACTTCGCTGGTCGAGGCCTGCATGACCTTCGCTCGGCAACGCTTGGCCATGCCGAGGACGTTGATCGCCCCCAGCACGGAGGTCTTCATCGTTTTGATCGGGTTGTACTGATAGTGCCCCGGCGCCGCGGGGCAAGCGAGATTGTAGATCTCGTCGACTTCTAAGTGGATCGGCACGGTCACGTCGTGGCGAATCAGTTCGAAGTTCGGCTTCCCCAGCAGATGGGCGACGTTGCTCTTCTGGCTCGTGAAGAAGTTATCGAGGCAGAGGACGTCGTGCCCCTCAGCCACCAGCCGTTCGCAGAGGTGCGAGCCAAGAAACCCGGCGCCGCCCGTAACAAGAATTCGATTGATGCGCGACATGCCGTCGATGGACCGTGCGGTGAAGGGGGAAGCAACCAACCAGTCGAACGGGTCAACTCCCCTCGCTGGCAATGCCACTATCTTAGTTGACCAGGCCCCCCGCGCTTAGGGCCACGAAAACCCGCCGAAAAGGGCAACGCGCTGACGTCCGTTCACAATTGTTGCAGGAGCGCACGCACTGGCTCGACAGCTTCAGGTCGCACCGTACGGGCGACTTCAACTCCGTCTCGAAGAGCGATCAGGGTTGGCCAGAGCTTCACGCGGAAAGAACGTCCGAGCGGCCGACCGGGGCCGTCCTCGACTTTGATGTGCTGGATCGCTGGAAATTCGGCCAGTGCTTCCGCCACCGCCGGCGCCGCCAGTTGGCAGTGACCGCACCAGGGCGTGCCGAATTCGAGCAGGACTGGTCCTTGTAAGCCGTCGACCTCGTCGCGCGTGGGACCAGGATTCTGATATTCGAGCGCCATGAATACTCCGCAAACTCTCTGCCGCAAAAAAAGCACAGAAGACGCAAGGAGATTGATTGACTTGATCAATATCTCTTGCTTTATCTTCTTGCGAATCTTGCGCCTTTTCGCGGCTACAAAAACATCGAGCCAGGATGGCTCGGCTATGTCCGCGCCGGCTGTCGCCGTCGCCCATGCCCTTGTTCGGCGCCGGTCTGCATCTTGGGCTTCGTCGCCTGTAGCGCCAAACTGCCTGGCCCAAGCAATCCCTCGACGCGCTCGCGTAATTCTGGATTCAATTCCAACCCCGGCCACTTGCTGTCGAGCCAGACCTGCCCGCCGGCGGCCAGATCGAGCCGCAGCCGCAGCTTTTTGTTGCCGGGATAACCGCGCAGAATCTCTCGCAACTGCTCAAGTCCGCGGACGCCATGCACCGCCTCGCGGATGCGGATCATCACGCCAGTCGCGTAGCGTTCGGACAACTCGCTGAGCGGAATCAGCTCGTCAACGATGAGGTTCACTTCCTCGGCGCCGGGGCGTCGGTCGATCTTGCCGCGAACGGCGAGAATCGCGTCGGCCATCACGTGTTGCCCACACTCGGCGAACTGCTCGGGCCAGAGGATGCAGCGGGTGATGCCGTCCATGTCTTCGAGATCCCACATCGCGTATTTGGTGTGAACGCTCCCCGGCCGTGGGTTCTTCGTATGCGAAAACTTGATCGCCGCGATCATGCCGCCGAGCAACACCTCGTCGCGGTGGGCCAAGGCGCCAATTGTCTTGCTGGTGTGCGTGCAGAAGGTCTTGAGCGATTGCTCGAACTCCGCCAAGGGGTGACTCGACAAATAGTAGCCGAGGACTTCCTTCTCTTGCGTGAGCGATTCCTTCTCATTCCAAGGAGGAACTTCAGGCAACGCGGCGAGCGTCGCGGCCTGTTCTTCCTCGTCTTCGTCGCCGAACAGACCCTTTTGGCCTGAACGCCGATCGGCCGCCGCCGCGGCGCCCGACTGCAGCGCGCGATCGAGCACCGCCATGTACTGGGCGCGATGGCCGCCCAGCTTGTCGAACGCTCCCGCCTTGATCAGCGCTTCGATCGCCGCACGGTTGCAGAGCGCCGGATCGACCCGTTCGCAGAAGTCGAAGATACTGCTGTAGGGTCCGTTCTTCGCTCGTTCCGCGGCGATCCCCTCGGCCGCGGCGCCGCCGCACGACTTGATGGCACTGAGGCCGAAGTCGATCTTGCCATCCTCGACTTTGAACTCGGGGTCGCCCCGGTTCACATCGGGCGGCACGACTTCGATGTTCATCCGCCGACAATCTTCGATATGTTCGACGAGCGGGTCCTTACTCTTGAAATTGCGCCCCGAGATGTCGCACGACAGCAGCGCCGCCATGAACTCCACCGGGTAATGGGCCTTCAGGTAGGCGGTCATGTACGCGATCAGCGCGTAGGCGGTGGAATGGCTCTTATTAAAACCGTAGCCGGCGAACTTCTCGATCATGCCGAAAAGCTCTTCCGACTTCTTCTTATCGAGCCCGAGCGATTTGGCGCCGTCGACGAACTCTTCGCGATACTTGGCGATCATCGGCAGCTTTTTCTTGCTGATCGCCTTGATGCAGGTGTATGCGTTGGAAAGCTTGATGCCGCCAAGTTTGTTGAGAATCCGCATGACCTGTTCTTGGTAAACCATCACGCCGTGCGTTTCGGCGAGGATCTCTTCGGTCACCTCGTGCGGATACTCGGCCGGCTTGCGGCCATGCTTCACCTCGATGTACTGATCGACCATGCCACCTTCGAGCGGGCCCGGCCGGTAAAGGGCGTTCGTGGCGATGATGTCGCGGAAGTGGTCAGGCTTCATCCGCTGGAGCAGGTCGCGAATGCCGCCGCTTTCGAGTTGGAAAATGCCCTTCGTTTCGCCGCGGCAGAGGAGTTGGAACGTCGGCTTGTCGTCGAGCGGGAAGGCGTACGGATCGATCCGCACGCCGCGGGCCTTTTCGATCAGCGCCACGCTGCGGGCGAGGATCGTAAGGTTGCGCAAGCCGAGGAAGTCCATCTTCAGCAGGCCGGCCGCTTCAACATCTCCCATCGCCCATTGGGTGATGACGTCGGTTTTCCCCTTCACATGCTGCAGCGGCACGAACTCGTCGACCGACCGCGCGGCAATCACCACCGCCGCGGCGTGGGTGCCGACGTTGCGCGCGAGGCCTTCGATCTTCTGCGCGAGGTCGATCAGCTCGCGAACTTCGTGATCGGCGTCGTAGGTCTTCTTCAACTCGTCGCTGGTTTCGAGCGCCTTCTTGATCGAAATGCCAAGTTGATCAGGCACCATGCCGACCACTTGATCGACGCGGAAAATCGGCATCCCCAGCGTCCGGCCGACGTCTCGAATCGCGGCCCGCGCGGCCAGCGTGCCGAACGTGCCGATCTGCGCGACGTTCGCGTCGCCGTACTTCCGTTTGACGTAGTCGATGACCTCGCTGCGGCGTTCCTTGCAGAAATCGATGTCGATATCAGGCGCCTCGAGCCGGCTTTCGTCGAGAAACCGCTCGAAAAGCAGGTCGTACTCCAGCGGGCAGACGTGACTCAGCTTCAGCGCGTAACAGACAAGCGAACCGACGCCGGAGCCTCTCGCCGTGCAGGGGATGTCGCTCTCGACCGCGAAACGGACGAAGTCCCAGACGATGAGGAAGTAATCGTAGAACCCCAGCTTGTTGATGACGCCAAGCTCGCGATCGACGCGGTCCATCACTACTTGCGAGAGTTCGCCGTCGGCGGCCCAGCGATCGGGCTTGTGGGCGTATCGTTCTTTCAGCCCGGCGAGGACCAATCGGCGGAGGTAGTCTTGCGAGTTCGTCTCTTTGGGAACTTCGAACGTTGGGAAGTATCGCTTGCCTAGTTCGAGGTCGATGTCGACCGAATCGGCGATTTGCTGCGAGCGGGCGAGCGCTTCTTGCTGGTCGGGCAGCGCGGTGAACATCTCGTCGGCGCTGCGGAGGAAGAACTGGTCCCCCTCCATCTTCATCCGGTTCGTGTCGGTGCGGAACTTGCCGGTGTTGATGCAGAGGAGCACGTCCTGCGCGACCGCGTCGTCCTGCCGGACGTAATGGGCGTCGCTGGTGGCAACCAACGGCAGGCCCATCCGCGTCGCGACTTCAATCGCCGCTTCCTTGGCGAGCCGCTGGATCTCCAGGCCGTTGTCTTGGATCTCAATGAAGTAGCGGTCGCCGAAGACGTTATGGAACCACGCGGCGATCTCGCGGGCTTTTTCGATTTGCTCCTCGACGAGCCCGCCGCCGACTTTGCCGGAGCTGCTTTTCAGCAGCGCGCGGCTGAACTCGCCGCTCACGCAACCGCTGAGGCAGATGATCCCCTCGGAGTATTCTTCGAGCAGCGCCCGGTCGATGCGCGGCTTGTGGTAAAAGCCTTCGAGAAACGCCCGACTCGCCATCTTCACGAGGTTGCGGAAGCCAGTGCGATTCTGCGCTAGCAGCGTGAGATGGTAGGTCGCTTCCTTGCTGCTCAGCGCGCCGCTCTTGTCAAACCGGCTGCCAGGCGCCACATAGGCTTCATACCCAAGGACTGGATTGATGCCCGCCTCTTTCGCCGCTTTGTAGAACTCCAGTGCGCCGTAGAGATTGCCGTGGTCGGTCAGGGCCAGGGCGTTCATCCCTAACTCTTTGGCGCGATTGACGAGCCCTTTAATCGGGCTGGCCCCGTCCAGGAGGCTGTAGTGGCTATGGCAATGAAGATGAACGAACGACGGCGCGGACAATGGAAGCCTCCTGCATTCTCGAACGATGAACGCCCGCCATTGTACCGCCACAGGCAGCGGCGGCTCAACGAGCCGCCGGAGCGGGGCGAGAAATGTTCGCCACGAAGAGACGGTAGCCGCAAGAGGCTCAGAAGACGCAAAAATGAAGAAAGAATCGGCGCTGCGACTGAGTCAGGAAGCTTCTGCCTCTTCCCTCTTTTTTGGCGCTCCTTGTGCCCTTTTGCGGCGACTCTCTTGAACGCCGCTCCGGCGTGTCGTTGACCCGCGGCTACTGGACGCGACGCCGGCGCGACAAGGGCGCCCCAACTAGTGCGATCATCAGCAACCCCGCCGTCCCCGGTTCCGGCACTGCTTGGAACGCGTTCGCCCCGACCCAGTCGGCAATGTCGTTCCCCAGCTTGACGCCGTCCTCCGCATCGAAGAGCCAGTGGACCCCCATGTAAACGCGGCTCATGCCGTTCTCCCACTCCGCTTGCGTGAACGACGTGAACGACCGCGTGTTCGCTCCCGACGGCATCGTCTCGGCCGAGTTGAGTACAAAACTCACGTCGTCGGCGCCGTAGAAGTCGCGCAACACTTCATACAGCGCGCCGCCCATCGATGCGTGTCCTGATGGCCAAGCAGGGAAAGGCGGGGTGGAATCGTCCGCCCAGTCATTCGGATCATCGCCCGGCGCGCCGAGCGGCTTCCAGTCGACGTCGGCTGCCGTGTCGGGGTTACCGTCGGTATCGGCCTCGCGAATGCCGGTGATCGGACGCCAGTAGTTGTCGGTGAACTTCGCATCCCAAGCCGCCGTCGCGGCGTCGGCCATCGCCACCGACGCCATCGCGAAGAGCCGGGCGTTTTCGGGTTCGGCGTTCCCCATCGTCATGGCGACGTCCTGCAGGTTCCGATTGAACAGCACCGGCGGCGGTCCCATCGCTTGCCGGTCGTACGCCCAGAAGATCGCGATATCAGTCTGGTCGGCCGTCCGCGTGGCGCTGTTCAGGGCGCCGAGTTCCTTCACCTGATTGAAGGCGTCGGCGTACTCCTGGCTGTCGAGCGCCGGCGGGGGATCCATCGGAAACTGATCGCTGCTATTCACGATGAACGGCTTCAACGTCCCCCAAGCGGGTCCCCAGGCCGATTGGCCGGGGTGGAGCGGGTCGGGACGCCACTCGCCCGGGTTGGTCCCTGGGGTGTAAGGAACGACCACGTCGGCGTTGTCGGCGGTCCGCCAGTCGATATAGGTCTGCGCCGTCTGATTACCGTAGGCGATTCCGGCCGACTTCGCGGGGCCGTCGGGAATGGCGGCAAGCTTCGTCGCGATCGCCGCGTCGAGAATTGGCTGCTCGCCCGGGTAGGCGAACATCAATGTCTGGTACGCAGCCTGAGCGACCGCCGCCTGCTGCGACGAGCCGGCCGGCGCCAATGCAGAATGCTTGAATGGTTGATGCGTCCGATCGAACCCCATCAGCACGTCGTACATCGCGCCGTTGGTCATCGCCATGGCGCGGGTCGCCCAGCCGGGATTGGCATGGTCGGCGTTCGTCTGCGCGACATGTCGAAGCGTGGCATTCCAGTCGAGAATGTCGTCGGCGCGTAGCGCTGCCGTCGAGCAAGTCAGGACCAATGCCGCCAAGGTCGCGCAGCGTTGTTTCATCATGGACGTCATCCCAAGAAACCCTGGCCGCTGCGAACCGCTGCCCCTCTCTAGCCGCTGGCGTAGGCGGTGGAACGGCGTCGAATCCCTCAGGGAGCCGAAGCCGAGCGTTAACGATGCGGGCGCCATCGCCAGAAACGCAGCCTTCGGATCTTCGAAGGCAAGCGCGGGCGAGGCGATTCAAGAAGCCAGGGTCAAGCGATCAGCAACACCGGCAAGGTGAGAGAAACCAGGACCAATCCCCCCGATCGATCCAGCGGGTGCATCATGGCCCTAGCGGCGGCGGCTGTCAAGAAATCGGGGTTAAACCAACCGTCATTCTGAGCGGAGCGAAGAATCTGAACCCGTTTCCGACCCTAGATCCTTCGCTTCGCTCAGGATGACCGAACGTCTACTCATTCCCCCTCAGGATCGCCAATCGCCCGCAGATACTCCGCCAGCTGCGACTGCACGTCAAGCAATTCTTGCCATTGCATCAATGGAATCGCCGCCTTGGCGTGCTGCTCGTCGATCTCGGCCGTCTGCACCAGCTGCCGGGTGCGGAGGTGGAGGTACTCCAGAATCTCCGAGACTTGAGCCGCCTGACCGGGACTGAGCTGCGTCGGCAGGTCTGGAGGCGCCGGCATGTGGAGGGTGCTCTGCAGGTCCTCCGAGGCCCCGATATGGAGCTCAAAGCTGAGCGACTTCGAATCGACCCGCTTGGCCAGTTCCTCGGCCATTAGCTCGCTTGTCTCGGAAATGCCGTCGTTGCGAAGCTCTTCGAGCCGGTGGGAGATCTGGTCGCGGGTGCCGAAAAGCAGCACCGACCGGCCGACCGAAATCACGTCCCCGAACCGCAAAATGCGCAGTTGGGTATCCTCGCCGTTCACCCGGGTGCCGTTGGTGCTTTCGAGGTCGGTGAGGACCAATTTCCCCTGATCTTCCTGAATCTTGATGTGAAACCGGCTAATTCGCTCGTCGTTGAGCTGGACCGAGTTCCCTTCTTCGCGGCCAATGGTTACCGGAGCTTCGAGTTCTTCGAAGATTTGGCCTCTGTCGGCGCCGTCGAGCACCCGTAAAGTCACGCGTGTCATTACCGCCGGCGACGCCGCCTCTGCTCTCGATGATGGTCCCATGGTCGCTCGGCGACCAATGACGGTAGCCGGCCCTCATTAGCGCTTATAACACGCCGCCAATCAAGCGGCAAGCAAAACCGGGCGAGGCGGGGGGCGGGCAGCCTTCGAGCCCGACATGACCGCGCCAAAGCCTCTCACCGAACGGCTCCGCAGCCGTTCGAGATGTGAAATGGGCAACTTCCGTACCCAAATCGCCGCGGCGAACCGCAGGTAGCCGCAGGTCAACGACCGGCCGGAGCGGCAATCGATGAGGAGCCGCGAAAAGGCACAAAGAACGCCAAAGGAGAAAGACGAAGAGCCTTCGGCTCCCGTCGTAGAAGTTCCAGCTTTCTTTTCTTCCTTTCGCGTCCTTTGTGCCTCTTCGCGGCTAGCGCCTTTTTTTGGCAAACACGCTCCGGCGGCTCGTTGAGCCGCGGCTACTGAACGACAAAGGCCGCGGCATTGCTGCCGCGGCCTCGTCGCTTCGTTTGCCAACGTCGCCGGTCGGTCGAGATTATTTGATCTCAATTCGCTTCGGCTGGGCCTCCGGCTTCTTTGCCACGGTGACGTGGAGGACGCCGTTGGTCAGCTCGGCGCCGATCGAATCGACGTCAATCGACTCTGGCAGCGCCACTGTGCGCGTCACCTTGCCGTAGCGCCGCTCGTCGACCAGGCCGGTTCTCTGGTCCTCAGGGGCCGGCCGCTCGGTCGTGATCCGAAGCGTTCCTTTGTCGTAGGTGATGTCGACGCGTTCGCGATCGACTCCCGGGACGTCGAGTTCCACATGGTACGAACCGCTCTCTTCCCAGACGCTCGCCGGCACATGGAAGGCCTGCACGCCTCCGGCCTGTTGGAACAGCGGTCCGAAGACCGACTCAAACTGCGAGAGGTTGGCGGGCAAGAAATCGCGCACCCGATTCGTCGTCGTTCTCATGGTATTGCCTCCAGTAGGTTCTGCTTATGCGAACTTGCGCCCCCCAACCAGCCGCGGTCCAGTTGAGTGAGCTTGATAGTCAACAGCAGAGGAAAGCAACCAGCGTGCCACAGATCAGGGAATGGAGTGTCCATCGGCGCAAGTGAAATCGCGACGAGCGGTTAGGATTAACCTGCGATCAGAAACGGGACGACAAGCGTCACTTTGGCAGCCGCCAAGTTGGCAAACGCCTGGATAACCGCCGCCCGAAAGCTGCCAAATTGGCGCCAGTAGCCGCAGGGCAACGCCTCCGCGGGAGCGGTTTGGGAAGATTAACCACCAAGGCACAAAGGGCACGAAGAAACACGAAGGAATGCAAGACAAGATAAGGAGAAAGAGCGGGAAACCAGATGACGAAGCCTGGAGTCCTCCCTGAGCATTTCCTGCCTTCTCTTCCTTGGTGCGTCTTCGTGCCCTTCGTGTCTTGGTGATTAGTTCTCGCGCGCCGCTCCGGCGGCTCGTTGAGCCGCGGCTACTGCGCTACTTCAGATCCACCGTCCGCGTCCGCCAGGCGGTGCGGTTCGGGAGGGCGGGGCCGATCGACACCGCCACCCAGCCGTCGTCGATCACTAGCTGGGTGACCATCAGCCCGGCGAAGCGCGGGTCTTCGTTCAGCTTGGCCGCCAGTACCGGCAGTTCCTGGTCCCTCGGCAACAGCTTCCCGAAGACGCTGTGGAGCACCATCCGCGGACCTGTCCGCAGGTGGGCGCCGCTGAACTGTAGCGAACCGTCGCGGACCAGCTTCAGTTCCAAGCCGTCGACCACCGGCCGGAAGAAGGCGTGGACGCCGACGCCGCGGATGTTGTCGCGGCCATGCCGTAGCTCGACGATGTTCATGATCAGCTCGATCCGGTCGCCGTGGCAGATGATCCGCACGGCGTCATTCTTGGCGAACTCGACCTTGGCTGCCTTCGGCAGGTCGGCAGGCGGCGCTTCGGCGTGGCGGCGGATCTTTTCCGATAGGGCCTGATGCAACTCGGCCACCGTCAGCCGCTTGCCGTCGAGATCCAAGCCGCGGAGGGCGTTGTTGAACGCCGATTCGTGGAGTTGAAAACTCGCCAGACTATCGGAAGGCGCCGAGGGTCGCGGCGTATGGGCGCCCAGGTGCTGCTCCGTGGCCAACCGCAAGCGAGCCTGCACGCGGTCTTCGGTGGTGCTCATATCGACCGGCTCGGCGACGATGGCGAACCGGGTCATCGGCTCCAGGATGTGCTCGCGGAACCGCGACTCGAAGCTGGCCAACTTCGGCTCAGTCTCGGCGTCCATCCGCTCGCGGGCTTCTTTGCTCACGCGGTTCTTCACCTGCGCCACCGCCTGTCCGCGGCTCTGCTGGTGTTGCTCGCGGGCGACGTTCTCGACGATGGTCCCCAAGATCGGGACCGAGCTAAACCCGCTGTCGATCCCCACGAGGCTGGTCCGACCATCGGCCTGAGCCTCGGCGGGCCAAGCGTGGAGGCCAAAGCGGTTGATCATGATCAGCTTGCGGGCCTCGTACTCCATCGTGCTGCGGTTACGGAGCCGAGCGGGCCACGTTTCGGAGACCGTATGCGAGTTGACGTTGCCGACCGCTTCGAGGCCAAATCGCCATACAGTGGGGTCGGGGATCAACCGGACATGGACCTCGGTATCGGTTTCCGAACGCCCCCGCACGTCGGCGCCGACGATCCGGCTCCGTACCGGGGCCTTGCGGACTTCCTGCGGCGGGATCATGCGGTTCATCAGTTCGCCCGAGAAGGCGACCCGCATGTTGGCATTGCGATAGTGGCGATTGAGATCTTCCGCGAGGGCCTGCAGGCGCGGATCGGCTGACCACTTCATGCGGAGCCGCAATTCCGCGATCGCATCGGCGTCGTGCAGGGCGCCGGTCGCTTCGTACCGTTCCATGAAGGCGGCCAGCGTGTCGACCGAGGCTTCGCCGCTCGCCCAGGGGCGGAGTTCGATGGCCAGGTTCGAGATCTGCGGCTGCGCGAGGAACTGCCGCTGCGCCGCGGTGAGCCAGGGGTCGTCGATCCGCACCAACACGTCGCGGGCCACCGCCCGGCGTGATTCGTCGTAATCGTTTCCGCCGACGCTCGCGAGCCCGGCGACGTCGTCGATCCGCAAGTACTCGCGCCACGTGGCGGCTTCGTCAGAACCGGACGTCAGCGCGGCGACGTCGTTGAGGGCCTGCAGGAGCCCAGCGGTCTGGTTGAGCGCATCGCTCAGCGACGCGGCTTGTTGGCTCATGAACTGCCGATCGACCAGCAGCGTCCAGACGGGCAGGCGGCGCTCCAACGAACGGCTAGCCCGGACCCATGACGATTGGTCGGCCGGATTGGTCACCGCCAGCGCCTGGTTGAAACCATGAGCCGCGAGTTGGCGGAGCTCGACGATCGTCGAGTGCCAGTTGTGATCGGCCGCGGCCGGGACGTCGGTCAGTTGTTCGACTCGCGCCAATACATGCTGCGCCCAGGGCGAGGCCGGCGAACCGGCGGCGAGCGCTTCGAGTTGAGCGATCAGAGCCGTGGGGCGATGTTGCAGCGCCGGCTTGGCCAGCGGAGCGAGCGGCGCGATTGGCCGCACGGGATGCGGTTCGGCCGTTAATTCGGGAACGCCTGCAATGCGCATCTGTTGCGGCGGGATCATCGCCAAGCGATCGTGCTCACTCTCGACGACGACGCGCATCGGGCTGGTGAACGTGTGGGAGCTGTCGGCAGGTTGTTCCACGGCGGGCGTCGCTTGCGCTTGAGCGGCTTGAGCTTGGCGAGCCTGTTCGACCATCGCCAGGATCGCGTCGCGGACCTTCGTGAGCGATTGCTTCGTGAAAATCGACGGCGTCGCGGGAGGGGCGCCATTTCCAGCTAGCCCGTGCTTGATCAGCACGCTGCGGTTCTTCGCCCGCAGGCTAAACGGCTCGGCCGCGGCGACTTCTTGTTCGGTCTGCTTTTGCTCGACCAGCGGTTCGTCGACGGCGACATAGTCGTCGGCGAAGACCATCGGGCCGGAGAGTTCCGGCTCGGGCGCCGTCGGCGCTGCGAGCAGCGGCACGGTCGGGTGAAGCGGAGCTAGCGGCTTGGCGGGCTTCTTCGGCGCGGCGGGG
>JBGSMO010000394.1:0-6258 GCA_041740115.1 Pirellulales bacterium | reverse complement strand
ATCTCCACGGCGGCGAAGTCGGGGACTTCCGTGGCGTCGGCGACGCCCGTGGGGCGGCCGGCGGTGACTTCGAAGATGAAGCTGCGGAGGTCTTCGGCGCTCTGCGGCGCTGCTTCGCTGGGCGGAGTCGGCGCGGGGGTCGGGCGCGACCGGCGGTCGCGGCTTTTTTGGTCGGGGTTTTCCGAGTTGTCGGCGGCGGGGGGAACGAACGGCATCGATCGGCCCGGCAGGTGGAGGTGCGAATGCCCTTACCTCCTGCGGGCGACGATCCGGGGCCGAGGATAGCACAGATTGAGGATGGGGGAAAGAAAAATCCACCCACAAGCGTCATGAGTAGCAGAAAGGGGCAAAAAAGATGCTACTTGCTTTTCAGATCGAAATTTTGCTCTTGAGCCGTGCCGTCGACGGTCATCTTCAGGTCGCTGTTGACGTTGTATTTTGCCGGGAGCAGTTCCACGACCGTGTCGACGGTGGGGCTGTCGGGGGTGTCGTACATCTTCTTTTTGCCGGTGACTTTTGGGGCGCGGATTTCGACCCGCTTTTCACCTAGGGGGACGAGCGCCTCAAATTGGCCGGCGGTGATCGTCCCCTCGGCCGATGGAGTGCTCTGGTCTACCGAAACAAACAATATTTGACCTGCCGCGACGGGCTGGCCGTCGAGCGTGACCGTCCCTTTAATGGTTCCGCCGCTCTTCTCCGAAGAGCAGCCGGCTAGCGCGGCGGCGAGGAGCAACGCAGCGAAGAACTTTGTACCGCAATTTGCCATGTCGGCGAACCTAAACTTGAAAGCTAGAAACGATCAGCATTCCAACGAATGCAGTTCACTCGGCGATAACTTCATCGCCGTTCATGGTCCCCATCGCCTGCCAAGTCGGCTGTGCGATGCTGTCTTGAATCATGCGGACCGAGCCGTCGGCAAAGGCGACATTGACGCCGCCAGGGTGACGGCTGCGCGCTGATTTGTGTCCGTTGTTACCTTTGATATAGGGCGGATCAAGGGTATTAAAAGGCTGCGGGTTTGGCCCATCGGGCGGGGTAAACGGCGAGACGTCCGATACGCTCGCATTGGGCGTATTGATCGTCATGTATTGAGTGCATGGATCGCCGTCGTTCAGGAAGTCGCCGCGGATATCATAAACTTCATCGGAGCTTGGAAACACAACTTCTGACAAAAGCATCGTATTCGAAGTTCCGTCGGTGAACTCGGCAAATTTTGTCGTCCGCGGCTTCGGATTCGTCGTAGCATTCGGAACTTTCCAGCCAAACGGCGCGAGCGCCACCGACTCGCCCGCCAGTTCCATGGCGGCGAGTGATTTATCATGGGGCACCTTGAAGTGTCCCCAGTTGATCACATAGTTTCCGCGTGCGCGCCAGTATGGATCGCCTTTCCACAAAGCGCCGGGCCGATCGCTGGCACAGTAGTAAATTGGCGCGGATGAGGCATAGATGCCATTCGTTGTGTTCTGAATCGTATTCGGCGCCTCATAGAAATTTTTCTTCTCATCAAAGACGAGCGCCGCGCCGCCGTTTTCGACGTAAGGCCATGTGTAAACGACCCATGTGCGACGCGTCGGCTCGGGACGGTTCCCCTCGGGAAGAGTCTTGATGGCGTCATGATGATTCTGCATCGCCAGCGCCCACTGGCGGATGGCGTTCTGGCACGACATCCGCCGCGCCGCTTCGCGGGCCGCTTGCACGGCCGGCAGCAGCAGGGCTACCAACACGCCGATGATGGCAATGACGACCAGGAGTTCGACCAGCGTGAAACCGGTCGATCGGGAACGGCGGAGGTTGCTCATGGCTTGGGGTTCCATAAGGCATTGCGAAAAGAGGCGAGCCGCTAGCGACGGCCAATAAGGGGCTGAAAGCCCACGCTGCTATCGTATACGCGCCGGCAACCGATTGGTCATTTTATTTTTAAGCTTGCAGAGTTGGCTGGGACATCGTCCCACCGGCGCTTCGCTGGGGCAATGCATCATCGTGGCGCCGGTGGGGCGTTGCCCCAGCCTACGGCTTGTGGGGAATCTTTGAACCGGGGCGCGGGGAAATCCGATAATTGATTCATCCACGAAATTTTGCCTAGGCGGCCGGGTCGCGTGATAGCACGCCCCACGGCGACGAACGGCAAGCGTCTATTCTCTCCCCTTTTCGCAAGGAAGCGAAGTCCATGAATCTCCATCCGAAAGTCCGGCCGCTGTGGCAACGGGCGATCGCGCTGCCGGTCCTCACGATGCTGATGATTTACAAGGCGACGCGGCTGCCGACGTTCTTCTTGCCGCGGGACATTCGCAACATCATCAAGCACTGGGACTTCAAGGTGTACTGGGTGCTGATCAGTTCGGGCCTGACCCGCGCGTACATCGACCAGCCGTGCGAATTCAAAGTGCCGGCCAACTGCGAGCCGAAGGTGGTGGTCGAGCCGAAATGGCGGCTCACCGAGAAGCAACTGCGCAAGTTCTACGAGGATGGGTTCATCGGCCCGCTCGATGCGTTTGATCCCGCGGAGATGGCCGACTTCCGCAAGGAGATGCTCGAAGCCGAAAAGTCGGTGTCGAAGACCTATGGGTTTGTGACGCCGCGCGACCGCCACTTCGAGAACCCGCGTCTGTGGGGCTACATGAAGCATCCGGCGATCACCGAGCGTTTGGCCCAAATTTTGGGTCCGGACCTCAACGTCTGGCGGACGCAGATGTTCCACAAGCCGCCGAAGGCGCCGGCGATTCAGTTTCATCAGGCCAGCACGTTTATGGTGGAAGATTACCAAGTGCCGGCGCTGCATCCGGCCAACCGGGACGAGATTTTTCAGTTGACCGTCTGGATCGCCGTCGACGACGCCACGTACGAAAACGGCTGCTTGGACTTTGTGAAGGGTTCGCACAGCCGCGTGAACACGATCAAGTTCGGCGGCGAAGAGGGCTTTTACAACGCGGCCTACTCGCTGGAGTACGATCGCGATCCGAGCAAGGTGGTGCGCGTCCCGTGCAAGTCGGGACAGTTCATCATCTTCATGGAACGCTGCATCCATGGTTCGCAGGCGAACACGACCGACCGTCACCGGTTGGCGTTCAACCTGCGGGCGATTCCGACTAACGTCGCGGTTTACCCCGGCGTGAAGAAGTACCGCAGCGTCTACAACGGCGGCAAGTACCACCTGGACAACTGGGGCGTTGTGTCGCTCCGGGGCGAGGACCGGTACATGCTGAGCCGCACGAAGAAGCTGGCCGATCCGTCGTACGACTCGCAAGGGTTGCCGCTGCGGAAGGCTGCGTAACGCGGAGGCGGGGCGAAGAGATCAACGAGCAGCCCCGGCCAACTTCGGTCGGGGCTGCTTTGATTTCAACGAGCGGCGTTACCGTAACTCAAGCCGGGGGGCTTTAGTCGGATGCGACAGATTCATGGGAAGACCGCGCTGGTCACCGGCGCCGCCTCCGGGATTGGCCGGGCGCTGGCGTTGCGTTTGGCGAACGAGGGGGCGCGGCTCTATCTGCTCGACGTCAATCCGGTCGGCTTGGCGGGGGTCGTCGCCGAAGCCAAGCAACGCGGCGTCGAAGCGCTTGGCCGCCATTGCGACGTCAGCCAGCCCGCTCAGATCACGGCGGCCGTCGGCCACCTGCTCGACCAGTGGGGGGGCGTCGACCTGCTGGTGAACAACGCCGGCATTACCTACTACGGCCGCACGCTCAAGATGGCGCCGGAGCATTGGGACCGGCTGCTGGCGATCAATCTTCACGCGCCGATTCAGTTCATTCGCGAGTTGCTGCCGACGCTGCTGTCGCGAGAGGAGTCGCACATCCTCAATATCGCAAGCATTTGCGGTTTGGTCGGCATGAGTCGCGTGGCGGCCTACTCGACCAGCAAGTTCGCGCTCGTCGGCTTGAGCGAATCGCTGCGGGCGGAGTTTGGCCGGCAAGGGGTCGGCGTGACGGCGCTTTGTCCCGGCTTCGTCGACACGAATCTCTTCGCCGCGGCGCCGCGGGGGCAGGATCTTCAAGAGAACAAGCAACCGCCGCGGTGGATGCTCGCCACGCCGGAGTCGATTGCCAATCGGGCCGTGCGGGCGATCTATCGAAATCAGGGGTTGGTGGTCATTCAGCCTTACGCACGGCTGACGCATCTCGTGAAGCGGCTGGCGCCGGGGCTGCTCGACCTCGGAAACCGCCTGCGGCGGCGGAAGCAGGGCCCCGATAAGCATCGAGTTGCCAAGCCCGAAGAGACGCGTCGGGCGGCGTAGTTAGCCCCCGGTCAGTAAGCGGGGGCGCCACTGGGTTCCTGCCGGTGAGCAGCGGGTACAAGTTCTGCTTACCGGCAACAGCGTGCCGACTCCCCAGTAGTGAGCGTGTGCCCGCCTCTACACTGGCAGGATGCCAGTGGCACCCTCGCTAGCCGCGGTGTTACAATGCTACCCGGCTGGTCGTTAGGCCTTTTCGACTTCTCGTCGGCCAGTCGCGGTTTCTGCATTTCGGCCCTGGGGATTTTCTTGCCATGAATCTTGCGGCACGCACCTTTGTTTCGACGCTGACCCTTCTCGCCATCACCGCGGCGGCTCCGCTCGCCGTCGCCCAACAGGCCACGGCCGAAGCGAAGACGGCGACAACCTTGTCGCTCGCGTCGATCTTCTCTGACCACATGGTGTTGCAGCGCGATATCAAGCTGCCTATCTGGGGCCATGCGACGCCCGGCGCCAAGGTCGAGGTGCAACTCGCCGGCGCCACGAAGGAAGCGACCGCCAACGCCGACGGCAAGTGGACGGTGAGCTTCGGACCGCTCAAGGCAGGCGGCGGACCGCTCGAGTTGTCGGTGAAGTCGGGCGACGAGACGGTTCACATGACCGACGTGCTCGTCGGCGACGTCTGGGTCGCTTCGGGCCAATCGAACATGGAATGGCCGATGAAGGCGACAAACGACGCCGAGAGCGAAATCGCCGCGGCCGATTGGCCGGAGATTCGGTTCGTCGACGTGCCTAACGAAGTCTCGGCGACGCCGGTCGATTCGTTCAAGTCGGCCGGTTGGCAACCGTGCAAGCCGGAGAACATCGGCGACTTCTCGGCCGTGGCCTACTTCTTCGCCCGCGATCTGCACAAGGAATTGAACGTGCCGATCGGTCTGATCGGCTGCAATTGGGGCGGTACGCAGATGGAAGCGTGGACTAGCCGCGAGGCGCTGGAGTCGAGCGACACCTTCAAGGACGCGCTCGCCTGGGCCGACAAAGAACCGACGACCGAGGAAGAGAAGAAGCATCGCAAGGATCGGCCGCACGATCAGCCTGCGTCGCTCTTCAACGGGATGCTCTCGGCCGTGATTCCGTACGGCATCCGCGGGGCGATCTGGTACCAAGGCGAAAGCAACGCCGGCCGGCATGAGCAATACGCGGAACTCTCGAAGCTAATGATCGCCGACTGGCGGAACCGTTGGGGCCAAGGAGAATTCCCGTTTCTGCTGGTGCAGCTTGCGGCATTCGAGCCCGGCGGCGAGTCGTGGCCGCCGCTGCGCGAGGCGCAGACCGAATCGCTCGAGTCGCCGAACGTTGGCATGGCGGTGACGACCGACATCGGCGACCGGAAGGACATTCACCCGCGCAACAAGCAAGATGTCGGCAAGCGGCTCGCCCTGGCCGCGCGGAAGGTGGCCCACGGCGAGGACATCGTTTACTCCGGTCCGATGTACAAGGAACTAAACGTCGCCGACGGCAAGGCCCATGTGACCTTCGACCACATCGGCGGCGGGCTGAAGGCCGAAGGCGCCGTCAAAGGCTTTGAAGTTGCCGGCGCCGATGGGAAGTTCGTCCCCGCCAACGCGGTGATTGAGGGCGCCGAAGTGATCGTCTCGGCCGACGGCGTGAGCGAGCCGACGGTGGTTCGCTACAACTGGGCGGCGTTCCCAGATGGGAATCTATTCAACGCCGAAGGGTTGCCGGCCGTGCCGTTCCGGACGAGCAAGTGATTGCGGTGCGATCTTGGGTGGCATGCTCTCGCCCCTCCAGGCGTGAGCATGCGGCCCGGTTTCGGCGTCGCGATTTGTGGAACGCACATGGCCACGGCTGAGTACAGCCGAGGCTATGCCACCCTTATCTGGCGCCCCCCTACCCTTCGACGATGTGCGCCCCGCGGGCCGGTTTGGTGACGAACGCCGTCGCGTCGATGCCGGTTCGCGCGCGATACGCGGCGACGATGCGGTCGGCGATTTCGCGCTCGCGCCCAGCGCGAACGAGGGCGACAATGCAGCCGCCAAACCCGCCGCCGGTCATGCGGGCGCCGATGA
>JBGSMO010000385.1:0-5300 GCA_041740115.1 Pirellulales bacterium | reverse complement strand
GCCGACCAGCGCGCCCACGCCCGCGCCGCCAAGGGCGCCGATGCCGGCGCCGCGGTCGGAGTAGTAGGGAGAACGACAGCCAACGAAGGTCAAGCCGATCGTCAGCAGGAGGGGCGCCATGGCGGCGCGGCAAACAAGGCGGGTCATCGGGGTTAGCCCCAAGGGGGTGACTCTGAGCAGTGCGGGGCGGGGATCGTCCCAGCCGGTTGCGCCGGGGTCAACGTCATCTCCTCCCGCCAACGGGGGGTGATTTTGAGGCGCCAGCGACTTGCAACTCCCCATTGCCGGGCTTAGACTCCTAGTAACTCGGGATTTGTGGCCGCTTGCAGCCGACACTGCTAAAGAGCCAAGCCGTTGCCCCCTTGCCGTTATTGGCAGCGGGGGCGGCGGCAAATTTAACGGAGCTTGGTGAGCATCAAGCCGCATTCGCCGAGGGCGCATGCGGCTTTTTTCGTGCCTTGGCGTTAGCCTTCGCACGGTGGAGCCGGAGGCCAACGTCCACTCACCGAGATGCCAGAAATGAGCCAAGTCCAGATGTCCCGCCCGAAGTCCACGGCCGACGAGCCGACCGTCGCGCCGACCCTCCCGACTGCCGATCAACAATTCGCCACCGTCGCCGTCCACGCCGGCGAGGCTCGCCAGAAGCCAGGCGACTCGATCACCGATCCAATCTTTTGCGCCTCGACCTACACGTTTGAGAACACGCAATCGATCATTAACTTCATCGAGCAGGACCAGCAGCGCGAAGAATATGGCCGATATGGCAATCCCGGCGAGCGCGTCGTCGAGCGGAAGCTTGCCGCGCTGGAAGGGGGCGAAGACGCTGTCCTCTACTCCAGCGGGATGGCAGCCTTGGTGGGCCTGCTGATGGCGAAGCTGAGCGCCGGCGACGAAGTGATCTTCTTCGACGAGTGTTATCATCGCAGCCGCGAGTTCTGCACGAAGCATCTGGGGCGGTTCGGCGTGACGACGCGCCAAGTGAAGACCTGCGACTACGCCGCGATGGAAGCCGCCATCACGCCGAAGACCCGCATGCTCATCAGCGAGTCGCCGACGAATCCGCACCTCAGCGTCATCGACCTCGAACGTTTCGCTGAGATTGGCCGCAAGCACAACGTCGACACGCTGATCGACGCGACGCTCGCCACGCCGTACAACCTGCGGCCGATTGCAGCGGGCATCGACTTCGTCCTCCACTCGGCCACCAAGTACCTCGGCGGCCACAACGATCTGCTCGCCGGTACGGTGATCGGCTCGAAGGAGAAGATGGAGCCGGTCCGCAATCTTCGCGGCATCATGGGCGCCGTCAACGGTCCGCAGAATTGCTACCTGCTCGGCCGCGGCCTGAAGACTTTTGAACTTCGCATGCAGCGGCACAACGAGAACGGCATGATGGTCGCCGAGTTCCTCGCCGGACATCCGCGGATTGAACGGGTCTACTACCCAGGCTTGCCGTCGCACCCGTACTACGAAATCGCCCGCAAGACGATGCGCGGCTTCGGCGGTTTGGTGACGTTCCTGGTGAAGGACGCCGATTGGCGGGCCACCGCCGACGTGATCGACGCGGTAAAAATCCCCCGCATCGCCCCGAGCCTTGGAGGCGTCGAATCGCTCATCGAGCAACCGCTCGTGATGAGCTACTACCAGCAGACGCCGGAGGCCCGCATGCAGTTCGGCATCTACGACAACATGATTCGGATGAGCTGCGGCATCGAGAGCGCGGATGATCTCATCGCAGATCTCAGCCAGGCGCTCGACGCCACCGCGTAGCGTTGGCGCTGGCTCGTCCGGTATTACATCCGCAATCGCCACACTAGCCGCGATGCAATGCATCGCAGGGGCCCCACGATGCAGTTTCGTACTCGTGCTATTCATATAGGCAACGAACCATGCGCTCAGACCGGCGCCGTCGTTTCGCCGATTCATTTGGCGACGACATTTGTGCAACCAGGCGCCGGCGAGTGGGGGGAGTTCGATTACTCCCGCAGCGGCAATCCGACGCGGAAGGCGTTTGAGACGACGCTTGCCTCGCTGGAAGGAGGCGTCGGCGCCCTCGCATTCTCCACCGGCATGGCGGCGACGCATTGCGTGATCGCGTCCCTCAAGAGCGGCGATCATGTCGTTGCCGGAAGCGACATTTACGGCGGCAGTTATCGGCTGCTCCACAAGATCGCCAATCGAGCCGGCATCACGGTGACGCTCGCCGATACGACCGATCTGGCCAAGGTCGAGGCGGCGATCGCGCCGGCGACGAAGCTGGTTTGGATCGAGAGCCCCGGCAATCCGCGGATGTCGATCACCGACATCGCCGGCTGCGCGGAGCTAGCCCACCGCCACGGCGCGTTGCTCGGCATCGACAGCACGTTCGCGACGCCAGTGCTCACTCGACCGCTGGAGCTTGGCGCCGACATCGTGATGCACTCGGCGACTAAGTACATCGGCGGCCACAGCGACGCGATGGGCGGGGCGCTCGTCGTGCGTGACGCTGCGCTGTTGAAGGAATTGTACTTCGTCCAGAACGCCACCGGCGCCGTGATGGGGCCGCTCGAGTCGTATCTCTGCTCGCGTGGACTCAAGACGCTCGAACTGCGCGTACGCGAGCAATGCTGCACTGCCCAGCGACTCGCCGAGTGGCTGGCTTCCCACCCGCGGGTGGCGCGGGTACTCTACCCAGGGTTGCCAGGGCATCCTGGCCACGATTTGGCCCGTCGACAGATGGGTGGGCAGTTCGGGGCGATGATGTCGTTTGAGATCAAGGGCGACCTCGCGGCCGGCAAGCGATTTGCAGAGTTGACCAAGCTGTTTAGCCTCGCAGTGAGCCTCGGCGCCGTCGAGTCGCTGATCGAGCAGCCGGCGTCGATGTCGCACGCTAGCTACGACGCGGCGGATCGAGCGAAGCATGGGATCGCAGACGCGTTGATTCGGCTTTCGGTTGGGCTGGAGGCGTTTGAGGATTTGCGCGACGATTTGGAGCAGGCGTTTGCGGCCGTTTGAAATAGAAGGAGCACTACGATGCAGCTTGGTTTTGTGACGGCTATCTTCGGCGATTTGAAGCTGGAAGAGGTGCTGAAGCACGCCTCGGAGATTGGCTACGACTGCGTCGAGGTGATGTGTTGGCCGCCGGGGACGGTAGATCGCGAGTACGGCGGCGTCGTGCATCTCGACTGCAGCGAATTCAGCCAAGTGCAGGCCGACGACGTGCTGGCGCTGTGCGATAAGTACGGCGTCTCGATTTCGGCGCTGGGGTACTATCCGAACGCGCTGTCGCATGACGAAGAAGAGGCGTTGATCGCCCGCACTCATGTCCGCAAGGTGATTGACGCGGCGACGAAACTCGGGTTGCCCGGGATCAACACGTTCATCGGCGCGAATCAGTATCAATCGCTCGAAGACAACTTGCTGCAATTCGAAAAGGTGTGGCCGGAGATCATTCGCTACGCGGAAGATCGCAACATGCGGGTTGCCATCGAGAACTGCCCGATGATGATCGACAAGAGTTGGCCCTTCGGATGGAACCTCGCTCGCACGCCGGCGATCTGGCGGCGGATGTTCGAGGTGATTCCGTCAGTCTTCTTTGGCCTCAACTACGATCCGTCGCATCTGCGCATGCAGCTGATGGACCCGATCGCGCCGGTCCGCGAGTTCGGCCAACGGATTTTTCACAGCCACGCGAAGGATATGCGGATCGACGTCGAGACGCTCGATCGCGTCGGTTCGCTCGTGCCGCCGATGCAGCGCAGTACGGCGAAGATTCCGGGTCTTGGCGACGTCAACTGGGGCAAGTACATCGGGGCGCTGGCCGACATCGGCTACGACGGGCCCGTGTGCGTCGAGGTCGAGGATCACGCGTTCGAGGGAAGCCTCGAAAAGCGGCGAAAGTCGCTGGAAATCAGCTACCGCGTCCTGCGACCGTTGATTGCTTAATCAAGGGAGTTGACCACGAAGACACAAAGGCACGAAGGAAGAGGGGAATTGCACCGCTAATTAACGCTAAGGACCGCTAATAATGAGAAATGAGATTCTCTTTTTCTTATCAGCGTTTTCATCAGCGTCCAATAGCGGTGCAAAGCATTTTCTCTCCCTGCTTCACCATGCATTTCTTCGTGTCTAAGTGCCTTCGTGGTTAGTTCTTCACGATCCGCCAGCAGCGGTGGATTCTTTTGTTGCGGAAGTCTTCCGGCACCGTCTTATTGGAAATCTCGCGGACCGTCGCGCCCTGTAGTTCTTCGTCGAATTTGAACTTCCGCGAGTTCGTCGAGAAGAAAATCACGCCTCCCGGCGTCATGCAGCGTAACACTTCGTTCAGCAGCCACTCGTAGTCTTGCTGCACGTCCCAGTCGTCTTCGACGCGCTTGCTATTGGAGAACGTCGGCGGATCGACGACGGCGAGGTCGAATTGCGGGCGCCCGTTAAGCGAGGCGACGAACTCGCGCGAATCGGCGCGGACGAATTGGTGCTGGATCCCCTGTAGGCCGTTGAGTTCGAAGTTCTTTTCCGCCCATTCGAGGTATACCGGCGAGAGATCGACGGTGACCGTTTCGATCGCTCCGCCAGCCGCGGCGTAGACACTGAACGAACCGGTGTAGGCGAACATATTGAGCATCCGCTTGCCCGCGGCCGCGTCGCGGACCATGCCGCGCGTGATGCGGTGGTCGAGGAAGAGGCCCGTGTCGAGGTAGTCGGACAGGTTGACCTGAAACTTCAGGCCCCCTTCGTTCACGATCTTCAAGGCACTGCGATCGTCGAACCGTTCGTACTGCTCCGTGCCGCGTTGGCGTTGGCGGTGCTTGAGGAACGTTAGCTCCAGCGGCGTTTCGAGCGCCTCGGCCGCCGTGCGAACCATGTGGTCGAGCCAGTCGGCATGCTCCGCAGCGGTGCGGTCGTGGGGGCGATCGAACTCGGCGATGTGGAGCGCATCTTCGTAGCGGTCGACTACCAGCGGCACTTCAGGGATGTCGCGCTCGTAGATGCGGTAGCAGGTGATGCCGCGCTTCGTCGGCCAGCGGCGGAGGTGGCGAGCGAGTTTCTTTAGCCGGTTGCTGAACTCAGCCGCCTGGCGGTCGGCCTCTTCGCGGAGACCGCCGAAGGCTGGGCGCGGGCGGGCAGGGGGTGAGAGCGGCGAAGTGGTCGGCTTGGCGTCTGTCGGTTGCGTCTGGTGGCTCGAGCGATCCTCATTCTCATCTGCCCCCGTTTGGTCCCCCTCCCCTTGAGGGGGAGGGGATAGGGGAGGGGTGATTGGAGTGGCAGAGGACTTGGCCACTTCAGCCCCCCTCCCCAGCCCTCCCCTCGAGGGGGAGGGG
>JBGSMO010000356.1:0-7365 GCA_041740115.1 Pirellulales bacterium | reverse complement strand
GTGCGCACCGCCGCGTCGCGCAGCGCTGGGATGGCGGCGGGGTCGGCGATTGCACGAATCTTGGCGAGGGCCCGATCGCGCGTGACTTTCAAGTCGCTGGTCGCTTCGCGGAACCAGCCGATGAACTTGGGCTTGAACTTGGCGAGATCGCGTTCGGCTTGCTCGCGACGCTCTTTCTCGGCGGCGATTTGCTCGCGCGGGTAGAGGCCGCCTTGGAACTCTCGCAGGCCGAGCCGCTGCCGGGCTTGCTCGTTCCCTGGAGCGGCGAGGAGGACGTTGGCCCAGTGGTAGCGCTCTTCGGCCGTCAACTCATTGCGCAGGCACCACTGCGCGAGGCGAAGATGATCGTCGGGGGTTTCGCCCGCTTCGGCGCGGAGCGATTCGTACTCTTTCCAACGCGGATCGGCGGCGACGTGCTTGGCGACTTCGGCGGGGGTGCGCCACTGGCCGTCGAACTTCACTTGTCCCTGCTGCCAGCGGGCGGGGGCGAAATCGGCGTCGGCGTCGGCGGCTCGCTGGAGCAAGGCGGCGCGCTCGTCGACGTTGCCGTTCAAGCCGACGGCGAGGGCTTGTTCGACGAGCTTGGCCGCACGGGGCGATGCGTACGAACTAGTCGACGTCGCGGTCGGCGTCGCCGCGCGAGAGACGGGAGCCACGACGCCGGTTTGGACGCTCAAGCACGCAGCGGCGCTCAGTACGAGCGCAATGTTCTTACGAGCCATGCCTCTTGCCCTTTGAGAATTGGGTCGAATAGAAGTTGTTCCGACGGATAACATAGCCATGGCGACGGTCGGGGGACAAGTTCGTCGTCATTTACGGTGGGAAATTGGGAATTGAACCACCAAGGCGCGAAGACGCGAAGGAAGTCACGAAGAAATGCGAAGAATGGGACGCGGATTTGGCGGATGGACGCTGATGGGGAGTTAGTAGAGGATCTGCCTCCTCACGCGCACCTCACTAATTGGTCGTTTTCCTTGGCGTACTTGGCGTCCTTGGCGGTTCAAATTTATTAGTTCGGCTCGGGCGAGTTGGCGGCGATGACGGCTAGGGTTTCGACGGCGGCGGCTTGGCCTGGCGTTTTGGAGGCCGTCGGCGCGGGGCAGGAGTTGTCGTGGACCAGCATGCGGGAATCGCCGACGAAGAACGTGTGGAAGTCGTCGATCACCAGGTTGTAGGCTTCCGTGGAGGACGAGGGCGGAACTGATTCGACTCCGGTGATCTTAATCGTGCCGTCGAGGGTGTGAGCCGTTGCGTTCTTCTCCAGAAACTTGGCCATCACCCAACCTTTGCCGTTCGTCCAGAAGCGATGGCCGAGAGTCGTCACGATCGGCTCCCCTTCCGTGCCGACGCTCACCATCGGCGCGGGCGGTCGCACGGTGCGCTCAAGCACGGTGCGGTAAGAGAGTTCGCCGGTCGAAGGATTCTGCGCGAGGACCATCTCGCCGACGACGATCTGCTCGATGGGGCGGGGGCCGGTTTGCGTCCAGACGAGCGTGCCGGGGGCGAAGCAAGACATGATCTCGCAGTAGGAATTCTGCGTGCTGTCGGAAATCTGATAGACCGGATGCTCGGGGATGTGGAGCTCGTTGTAGGCTGTCCACGAATCCCAGTAGGCGCGCGGGTCTTCGCCCAGATCGGCTTCGAAGACGTTCGCGAGGACTTCGCGGATGCGCAGGTTGCGCTCTGCGATCTGGAAATTGGTCTCTTTGACCTGTCGACGGGCCTGCGCGGAGCGGAACGCCGCGTTCGCTTCGACGCTTGCCTTTCTCGCGCTGGTGCGCGGACCGTCCGTGCCGTTGGGCCCGTAGAGGCCGCCGACTTGGACGACGCGCGTGATGTGGGTGCTGCTGGAAGTGACGTCGGCCAGCGGGCCGGCCTGGTAGTAGTTGGCGTCGAACATGACGGTGAAGTCGCTGCCGCGATCGACGAACGAGTTGATGACGGCTTGGATGGGCGCCGTCAGGGCGCCCATCAGTTGCGGAACGTAATCGGTCAGCGGGCGTCCCTTGAGCTTGGCGGCCGCCGCGGCGCGGAGGTCGGGATGTTCGGCGAAGACGGCGTAATCGAGTAGACGCAGCGTCGATTGGGGATGATCGACTCTCCCCAGCGCTTCGACGACGCAGAGCGACAGCAGCAGCGCGGTGTCGGCGGATTCCTCGGCGTTGATTTCCGCGACCGCGGATTCGAGCGCGGGCAGCGCGCTCAGATCGGAGACTCGGCGGAGTTCTTCGAGAGCCGGTTGCGCGTCGTCGTCTTTGCCGGCGGCGACGCGCTCGCAGAGCTCAATGAACTTCGGCCGCAATTCGTTGAACTTCGCTTGCGCGGCGGCGACCTTGAGCTCGTGGGCCGCGATCTGTTCGGGCGTGTAGAGAGCGCCTGCGTAAGGCTGGACCTTCATCCGCTCGCGAGCTAATTCGTGATTCGGATTGGCGTTCAGGACGTTCGTCCAGTGAAAGCGCTCCTGATACTCGAGCCCTTCGCGAAAGCACCAGCGGGCGATCTCTTCATGCCCGACGGGGGCGGCGTTGAAAGTGGCGCGACGCTCGAGGTACTCGACGTAATTTGGATTCTTGGCGACGCGCGCGGCGACGGCCTCCGGAGTGCGCCACTTCTCTTCGAACAGGACTTCGCCCCGTTGCCAACGGGCGAGGGGGTAATCGGGGGCGACTTCGATCGCCTGCTGCAAGAGGCGTTGGCGGCGCTCTTCGTCGCCGGCCAACCGGGCGGCAATCGCTTGCGAAGTGAGCCGGGCCGCTTCGATCGTCTCGGGGGCGAGGACTTTGTTCTTGGCGGCTTGCACGGGGTCGTGAGCGGCGGCTACGGCCGGAGGGGCGACGGCGGGCGGCGTCGGCTTGGCGGCGCTCGACAGATTTGCCATGGCGAGAACCAACCCGCCGACCAGCCAAGTGCGACTCAATGAGACTGAGAAGGACGCCCCCATAACAACCTCGCGTGCGGAATGCGGGAATGGACGACGGAGATGACGGACGCGGATCGACTCCGCACGCGCATCATAGCGAAAATCGACATGTTGCGGAGCGAGAGTTGACGGTATCAGACCGTTGGTGCAAGTGCTGCGCCGGCGGAATTGGGCGGCGAAACTGTCTTGCCGTAACAGATTGCCACGCAACGCGTTGGCGTCTTGCGATCATTCAAGACGGCCCGATCCGATGCTGCGCCGACGGCTGGATTGAGTCGTCAATCGGCGGTCATGCGCCGTCATTTCGACGAGAAGCTTAAGCCGACTGGGCTTGCGACTGCGTCGCCGTTGGTGCGGGCGCTGCTGCGGGGGATTTGTCCGCGGGGTTTGTCTGATCGGCCGGGGGCGGGGACGCCCCGGCTCGCGGCGCCGGCTCGGTGCAGACGCGGTGGACGAAGCGGAGCTTTTCGATTGCCGACTTGGAGAGGACGAAGGGATACATGTCCTTGAGACCCATGCCGCGGTTGAGGCTGTTGAGGACGTAGGTCATCGCGAACCAGTCGTCCATCATGTCGTCGAACAAGGCGTACTCGGCTTTTTCGAGCGAGAAGCGGGGTTTGACGCGACAGGCGTTCGGGGCTTGGGGGCGGAGAGCCAAGCCGCACGCGGTGGCGGTTTCTAGCGTGTCCGTAATATGGAGGTAGTGGGCCCAGGTTTCGGCCCAGTCTTCCCACGGGTGGACGCTGGCGTAGGCGGAGACGAATTGTGACTGCCAGTCGGGACGGGGACCGTTCTGGTAGTGGCGATTGAGGGACTCGGCGTAATCTTCGCGGTCGTCGCCGAAGAGGGCTCGGCATTCGGGGAGCCAGCCGCTGTCACGGATGAGGCGATCCCAGTAGTAGTGGCCGACCTCGTGGCGGAAGTGCCCCAACAGCGTGCGGTAAGGTTCGCGCATCGCGATGCGGCGGCCTTCGCGTACGGCGTCGTCGGCCTCGGCGAGGTTGACGGTGATCACGCCGTTGGCGTGGCCGGTAAGGACGGCTGGATGCTCCTCGTCGATGACCGGCGGGTCGGCGAGGAAGTGGAATTCCAAGCCATGTTCAGGGTCGACCGACTTAGGGACGAGCGGTAGTCCGAGGGCTTGCAAGCTGTAGATGAGCCGTCGTTTGGCGACCTCCAGAGCGTACCACGCCTCGTGATGGCCCGGCAGGGCAAGGTCGGGGATCGTCTCGGTGAGGAGACACGACTCGCAGAGAGGTTCTTCCTGGTCGGCGGGGACGGCCCAGTTGCAGACGTTCTTCTCGGCGTAGTTCTCGCAGAGCCGGTAACAGCGGCCTCCTGCTTCGGGCGCCTCGGGGGTCCAGCGGTCGTCGCCAGCCGGCTTGAGGGAGACGATTTCGCTCAACTCTGGCAGGTAGGCGAGCGTGCGGTCGCATTTGACGCAGCGAAAGTTTTCGAAGAAGACGGTATGTCGGCAGTTATCGCAGTAGAAGAGTCTCATGGCTGCACTCTAGGCGAATGGCGTGCCGGGGGCGAGACGCCCCGGCTCGCTGGCGGCGGGGGGTGGCATTTTTCGCCAATTCTCCAATTGCACGTCTTGTCTAAAGTCGATAATCTGCAAACCATTGAGCTTGTCTTTAGCGTATAGCTAGCTCAAGCACCCCCTCTCGAAGGCGGTTTCCTATCAGCGGTCGGCAACGACCACACTCGCACCCAAAAGGCCCAACCTGAGTTGACAGCGACTTCCTCGAACTATTTCGTCGCAGTCTCCCGCCGTCTGGCTCGGTTTTCGTCGCTGGTGCGCCTCTGGATCGATCGTTCTTCCCTCCGTACTCCCGTGGCCCTCAGCTCTAGCTGGCGGGGTCGCCTCAGACGTTGAGTCGTCTGGCCCATCCCTTGTTTGTCGGCCCGAGAGCGGATTGCTCCCCTGGCCGCCCATCTCGCTTCTAGTCCCCGATTGGGACTAGCCGTTTCGCAGCACCTTTCGGCTGAGCCGAAGGTCGAACAACGGGCCCGACGTTCTCGGGCGTAAAACGCGTCAGTATCCACGCCGCCGTGGACCGCGTACCAGGTCGCCTTGCAAGCGACCCCTCGGGCAAGGTTGTCTGGCTGCATACCACCTAAACACAGCTCTGTGGTTGCCCCTGGTCGCGCCTTGTATTGGCCGGCTACGCCCCAGGAAGGAGGCCTCTCCATGAAGGTATTCGAACAAGAAGTGATCGTTCCCGGCTGGTTGAAGAGCAGCTCGCCGATTGCCGGATTACAGAAAGCCGTCGCCGAAGCGTGCGGCAAGAAAGCGGCCCCGATCCGCGTCGCGATGGTCGGCAAGAACCGCCTTGGCCACGTCTGCGAGATGGAAGCCCTCGGCGACCTGACGACCCCCAAAGGCATGCTGCCGTCTTCGGTCTTCGACTACCGCCAACGCAAGGGCGAGCGGACCGACAAGTTCAACGCGGTGATGCTGATTCCGACGGGCGTCGACTGCGCCATCGGCGGCCACGCCGGCGACGCCACCCCGGCGGCCCGGTTGATCGCTTCGCAGTGCGATAACCTCGTGATCCACCCGAATGTGGTCAACGCGTCCGACATCAACGAGCAAGCTGAAAACAGCCTCTACGCGGAAGGGTCGCTGATCTGCCGGTTGATGATGGGCACGATCGGCCTGCAAAAGGTCCGTCAGAACCGCGTGCTGCTGGTGACCGAAGAGCGTCCGGACGCTCCGCACGTCGTCGACAACACGATCAACTGCGCTGAAGGCGCCCGGGCGACGCTCGGCATGGATATCCAAGACGTCGTCGTCCTCGAGGAAGGCCTCGAGATGAAGACCGGCGTCGCCGATTCGGGCCGCGTCACGGGAGCCATCAACGGGCTGCAGGCACTACTCGACATGCTGCAAGCGAAGCGCGGCAGCTACGACGCGGTCGCCTTGGCGACCCGCATCACGCCGCACATCGACACGGTCGAGTTGCACCGCGCCTACTTTGGCGAGGGCGGGCCGAACCCGTGGGGCGGCGTTGAAGCGGTGCTGACGCACACCACCAGCACGGTGCTCGACGTGCCGACCGCTCACGCTCCGACGATGTCGAGCGAAGCGATTCGCACCGAGCGCTGGGGCGTCGTCGACCCCCGCAAGGCGGCTGAGGTGATCAGCAGCACTTACCTGTTCTGCGTCCTGAAGGGGCTCAACCGGGCTCCGCGGGTCGTCACGCAGGTGACCGGCGCCTACGACCCGTCGACGCTGACGGCCGAAGACGTCTCGGTACTCGTGATTCCGGATGGCTGCGTCGGTCTGCCGACCTTGGCGGCCATCGAGCAGGGGATCCCCGTCATCGCGGTTCGCAACAACACGAACCTGATGCGGAACGACCTGAGCGAACTGCCGTTCCGGGCTGGTCAGCTGAAGTACGTCGAGAACTACTACGAAGCGGCCGGCGTCATGGCGGCCATGCGTAGCGGCGTCTCGACCTCGACCCTGCTGCGTCCGATGCAGCCGATCCGCATCGAGCGGTACTCGACGGCTGCGAAGGCGACGAAGGTCACCAAGGCTGCTGCGAGCGTCTCGACCAATGGTTCGGCCAACGGCAATGGCAAGTCGACCCTTGCCGGGCCGAAGGCAAAGTCGAATGGCCATGCCAATGGTCACGTCGTCAACGGTTCGAAGGCCTAATGGCCCGCGATCGCTGACGGATCGAAGTGAAACGACTCAATGGCTGGGGATGGCCGCAGGACGCCGCCCCAGCCATTGTTTTTTTGCTGGGGGATCGCTCTCTGACTGCAGCCCCCGGCTCCGCCGGGGGGTCGGCCGCCATTCCGGAAGGCGTCGTCCAGCGTCACGCTACCCCCCGGCGAAGCCGGGGGCTGAATGGCCGTTGCGGTTGATACGAACTTACATACTACTGCGAAACAGATAAACGATTGGCACACTCGACACGAACCAACTCGCCGCTGGATCAGGAGAGGGCTCCGATTTACGAGACGTTGCGCTCGTATATTGCCGGCGGGACTTATCCGTTCCATACGCCGGGGCACAAAGGGGGGCGTTTTGCGCCGCCGGAGCTTGTCGATCTGTGGGGTCAGCCACTGTTCGACTACGACCTGCCGGCGATGACGGCGACAGACAATTTGCTCCACCCGACGCATTGCGTCGTCGAGGCGCAGGCGCTGGCGGCGGAACTGTTCAGCGCGGCGGCGACGTTCTACACCGGCGGCGGCGCGACGACGGCGATTGCGGCGATGATCCTTGCCGCCGTGCCGCCGGGCGGGACGATTCTGTTGCCGCGGAACGTGCATCGCTCCGTGGCGTCGGCGCTGGTGCTGAGTCCGCGCGACGACGCCGACGCGAAGGAGCGTTTGTTGGCGGGGTTGCGCGAGGTGAGCGCTAAGACGCGAGCGGCTGGGAAGTCGGCCATTGCGGAGGCGACGCACCTGTTACAACCGGCCGTGCC
>JBGSMO010000344.1:0-8043 GCA_041740115.1 Pirellulales bacterium | reverse complement strand
CGCGCCGGAGGCCGTGCCGCCGGGGGTGATTGTGCCGCCATCGAATGGGACGGGGGTGTTACCGCCGGGCGGTAGGGCGCTCGAGCCGCTGCCGATGGTGCAGTAGAAGCGAAGCGCGCCGGGGCCGGGACGGCCCGGCTCGCGCGCGAATGCTGAACTGTCTTGTCTGGCTGATCGCTGACAGCTATTTAATCGGCGTCTCCCGATCAACAATGCCGCGGGCGAGTCGCGCCGGGTCGCGGGCGAGCTTGTCGGTCAGCACCCAGACGTTGTCGAGGATCATGTTGATCCGGCGGCTGAGCTCGGGGTTGCCGACGATTTTGCGGACGTCGCAGATCGCGGCGTTCGCCTGCGAGATGGTCTGGTTGATGTTGTCGTACAACTGCCGATCGCGAATCAGCAGGCCGAGCGTCCCCTCGCTGCCGTTGACGTTGCGCGTGAGCTGCGCGACTTGGCCGAGCAATTCTTCGAGATTGCGAACGCTTTGCTCGAGCGTCGCGACGATCGCGGTGCCGCGGTCGCCGAGCGGCTCGGTGAGGCCCTGCAGGTTCTTGAGATTCTCGTCGGCCGACTTGAGCGCCCCTTGTAGCGCGCCCATGATGGCACGGGCGTCGGAGACGAGGCTCGGCAACTGTGAGAGGCCGTCTTTGAGTTGCTGCTTGAACAACGGGTCGCCGACGATGTCGTTGAGGTTCGTCGTCACGGCGGTGAACTGCGTCATCGCCTGGTCCATCGACTCGACGAGCTTCTTCACGCGCTGCATGTCGTTCTCGCCGAGGACCTGATTGACGCGGTCGGCGAGCTCTGCGACTTCTTCGCCGGCGTCGCCGAGGGCGACGATGGTTTGCTTCAGGTCGCCCTGCATGTTGGCCATCATGTCCATCGGGTTGGACATGTACATCCCCTTCACCGTCGAGTCCGGCGCCACAGGCACCGCGCCGACGGGGGAGGTAGCTGGGCTGAACTCAATCACGGCGTCGCCGACGAGCGACGTCTGAATGCGGCCAACTTCGTTCGTCTTAATCTGCTTGCCGTCTTCGATGTCCATCGTAATCAGGGCGCCATCGTCGGTATCTTCGACGCTCGCAACGCGGCCGATCGGCAGGCCGCGACGGCGCACCGGCGTATCGGGCGCCACGCCGGGAGCCTCGTTGACGAGCATCTTCACCTGATATTTGCCGCTGAACGGCAACGACGACGAGAAGTCGCTGTTCAGAATAATCAGCGTGCTAGTGATGATCATCGTGGAGAAGACCACCAAGCCGACGCGGAATTGTTTGGTGCGTTCGTTCATAAATTGTCACTCCGAGGTACTCCGAGGAGTCCGCGTTGTCACTTTGATCCGTTAACAGCCTCGCGGTACTCTGGCCGGACCCTTCGGAGTACCTCAGGGTGACAGGGTTCTTTCGGGGCGACGGGGATCTTCATCCCCCTGCTTGTTCACTCAGTTCCATCATGCGATCGCCCGCTTCGCCGCGGATGAATTGCGTCACGCGGCGGTCGGTCGAGGCGTCGAGTTCGCTCGGCGGGCCATCGAACAAGATTTGCGATTCGTCCAACTGCAGGCGGTTGAGCGGGTAGAGCATCACCACCCGGTCAGCCACCTTGCGGGCCGTGTTCATGTCGTGAGTCACGATGACGCTGGTCACTTCAAACTTGTCGCGAGTGCGCATCATCAGCTCGTTGATGACGTCGCTCATGATCGGGTCGAGGCCGGTGGTCGGTTCGTCGTAGAGGACAGCCTCGGGGCGCATGATAAGAGCGCGGGCCAAGCCGACGCGCTTCCTCATGCCGCCGGAGAGCTCAGCTGGATACTTCTTCAGCACGGTGTTCGGCAAACCGACTTCGGTCAGAAGCGAGTGCATCGCCCGTTCCTGATCGGCGTCGCCTGTCGCGCGATGTTGTTTCAGTGGGAAGAGAATGTTCTCGGCAACCGTCATGCTGTCGAAAAGCGCCGCGTTCTGGAACACGAAGCCGAACCGCGTTCGCTGTGCGGAGACGTCGCGTTCCGAAAGGTTGCCGAATTGCCGGCCGTCGAATTCCACGACGCCCGACGTTGGAGCCACTAAGCCGATGATCGTCTTGAGCAGCACCGTTTTGCCGCAGCCGCTCTCGCCGATCACCGCCAACGTCTGCCCCGCCGGCACGCTGATCGAGACGTCGCGCAGCACCGTCTGACGCCCGAAGCGGACGCTGAGGTTCTGCAAGTCGATTAATGGTGAAGCAGCGACCATGGTTTCAGGTTTCAGGGTTCAGGGTTCAGAAGAATTGCAATTGACTCGCCTCTTACCGAACCCTGAACCCCGAACCCTTTCTTATCTCCTATCCTCCAAACAACGACGGCGCCACCGGCCAGAAGGCCAGGTAAATGTGATCGAGCACGATGCTCAGCAGCAGGTCGAGAATGATGATCGAAACGAACGAGTAAACGAACGCGGTCGTCGCGGCCCGGCCGACTCCTTCCGCTCCCGGCAGGCAATTGAACCCGCGGTAGCAGCTGATGATCCCGATGACGGCGCCGAAGACGACGCTTTTCGCCACGCCATAGAAGAGGTCCCAGTTCTCGACGAAGCGCTGCGAGTTCGTGCTGTAGTGGTGGTAGTCGATCCCCAAAAACTGAACGCAGTAGAACGCTCCGCCGAGGACGCCCATGAAGATCGCCATGATCGTCAGCGACGGGATCAGCAGCAGGCAGCTGAGGAACCGCGGCACGACGAGGTAGTGAATCGGGTTGGCGCCCATCGCCGAGAGGGCGTCGATCTGCTCGGTGACACGCATCGTGCCCAGTTCCGCCGCCATGGCGCTGCCGACGCGGCCAGCCAGCATCGTCGCCGCCAGCACCGGGCCGAGTTCGCGGAACATCGATTTATTGATCACGCCGCCGAGTTGCGTCTCGAGGCCGAAGTTGCGGAACTGCGTATACGACTGCACGGCCAGCACCATGCCGGTGAAGGCGCCAATGATCGCCACGACCGGCAGGCTTTGGACGCCAATCACATACATGCTGTTGATCAGCGTGTCGCGCCGCGGCAGGCGACTGAACATCCAGAGGATGGCGCTCCACGCGAAGAGCGTCATGTCGCCGAGCCCCTCGATCATCCGGATCACGACGGCGCCGAAGTCGGCGATCCCTTCGCTGATCCGCCAGAGGGGGCCTCCGGAGGCGCGCTCGTTCGGGTAGCTACTACCAGTAGACATTTAATGAATGCCAGCAATGAGACGAGGTAGCCGGGAGGCGCAGCCGACCGCGGCGACAGAAGAGTCGTTCCCTTCATCGTTCGACCCGCCAGACCATTCCGCTTGAACAAAGTCGTTCGGCGAGAATGTTTTGTTCGGCTGGGAAAGAGGCGTAAGATAGCGGCCGCATGATCCGCGGCCCTAGCCTCGGGCTCCGCCCGGGGGTCGCTCACCCCGCCGCTCGACATCGCCAAACGCAACGCCACCCCCGGGCGGAGCCCGGGGCTAGGAAGGCATACGAGGCTCCTGAAAGCGAACAATCTTCTCTTACTCCAAAGTTTTCCTTTGACGTTTCCCTACCAGCTTCGTCTTTCACTGGTAGCACGGCTGGGAGCGAACCCGCCGGCGGCGGACCGGACCGTCGCCGACGCCAGCCTGCAGGGACAGTGGGGGGCGACCGCGGTGGACGAGCTGCTGGCAGCGCATGCCGACGTTCTCTACCGGTACGCCCTGCGGATGGTGCGCGACCGTCAGCAGGCGGAGGATCTCACGCAGGAAACCTTGCTTCGCGGTTGGCGGCAGCGGGCGAAGCTGCGCGAGCCGGCGGCGGCGCGAGTTTGGCTGTTGCGGATCGCCACGAACCTGCATCGTGACGGATTGCGCGTCGCGAAACCAACGGCGACGTTGGCGTTTGAACCAGAGTGTCGGACAGGCGGCGTCGAGGGCCGTCTGGAACAACGAGAAACGGTCGACGCGGTGGTCGCGGCTCTCGACGAGCTACCATCGCGGCAACGACAGGTGATGCACTTAGTCACGATCGAACAACTATCGCACGACGACGCGGCAGCGGTGCTGGAGGTTTCGGTCGAGGCGCTCAAGGCGAGCCTATCGCTCGCACGGCGAACGATGCGGGAGCGACTGAAGCCGATTTACGACGAAGTGCGCGGGGCGCGAACGGAATAGCGACGCTCGCATCGATGATTGAAACAAAATAGCCGGCGAGCCACGCTCGCCGGGCTTCCGGACGGCGTGGCCGTCCGGCTAGGGGTCGAACTTTCACAATAACGCCCATGGATCATGCAACTCAACACTTGTGCGCGCGGCTTGATGCGTTTCTCGACGGCGAGTTGGGCGACGCGGAGGCCGCCGGCTTCGAGGCCCATTGGCCGCGGTGCGCGACGTGCCGAGAGACGGTCGAACAGCAGCGGTGGATTGACGGGGCGTTGCGTGCGGACGAAGTGACAAGTCGTTCCGCGCCGGCAGTGATTCTGGCGGCGACCGCCGATGCGATCCGAATCACCCGCCGTAAACAGCGGTTGGGGAGAATCCTGGCCGGCAGTCTCACCGCCGCGGCTAGCATTGCGCTGCTCGCCGCTTGGCAGCTGCGTGAGCACCCTGCAGCCCCCGGCTCCGCCGGGGGGTCGGTCGCCATGCCGGTAGACGTCGTCCAACCTGACGCTACCCCCCGGCGGAGCCGGGGGCTGCCAGAAGATGTCCCCATCGGCTTAAAAAACGTCGCGACCTTCACCGCCGGCGGCAACGGCATCGCGGTCCCCGTCGCCAGCGATTCGCCCGACGTCACGATCGTGCAGTTTTACTCGACCACCGAAGCTGACCGCCGTGTGCAGCGGCAGCGGGAGTTGGAAGCTAAGTATCGTGAACTCATTGGAGGTTAATATCGCCATGCGACTATCATTCAACAGAACTTGGCTCAGCGCATTGCTTACCGTTGCGTTTCTGTTTCCGATTCGCGCGGATGCGCAAAATCCAGCAACTCCGCCGACCAAGGAGGAGAGACTCGATGCGGGCCCTAATCCATTTGACCAAGCCAGCCGTCGGCGCTCCCAAGCGAGTGTGCGCGGTCCGGGCGGTGAAATCCCTAGAACCGATGCCGCATCGACGGAGCAAGCCAGCATCCATTCCATCAAAGCGGAGATGGAGGCTGCCCGAGATGAACTCGTCAAGACGAAGCAGATGATCGACGAAGTGATGAAGGAACAGAAGCTACTCGCTAAGGAGCGCGAGTTGCCGCCGCTCAAAGACGCCGAGATTAAATTTTTCTCGCTGAAATTCGTTAGGGCTGCTCAAGCCGCTGATACAATTGGAACGCTTCTGGGTCGCGAGCCCGTTCGCATCGCTATCGACGATCGCACGAATTCCCTGATCGTCGTCGGCAAGGCAGAATCACTCACGATTATTGAGGCGCTGCTCTCACGGCTCGACAACGAGGCGCAGACCGAATCAGCTCCGAAAGCTGCGGCGGCCACTCTGCCGGTGAGTTCCGAGCGGCAGACGTTGCTGCTTCGGGTCTTTTGGTTGGCCAACGGCGTGGATAACCTCGATAGCGCCGATGGATATCTACCACCCCCTGTGATCAACTCGCTCGCCAAACTGGGCTTGGCCGACGCACGCTTGGTGACGCAAACGGTCAACTCGCTTTCAGTCGAAGAAGGAGGTTCGCCTGTCGAATTCTCCACGAACGTCCCGGCGATGCTGTTTGAGCAACCGGTAACGCTGGTCTCTTCCGGAACGATGGGCGCCACGAGCGACGGACGAGCTGAAGTGGATATGCAATTGTCGGTCGGTGGCGCCAGCGTGAACTGTGAATTGAAGGGTTCGCTGGCCACGCCGCTGGGGCACTTCATGGTGTTGGGGACGGCGAACTCGGTGATACCGGAATATCAAGCTGTCGACCCCGCGGCCGCGGAGGGGGGCATGGGGGGTATGCCGATGGGACACGGCGGGGAAATGGGTAGGGGAATGGGACGCCGCGGAGAGGGGGGCGGCTTTGGGATGGCAATGGGCGGAATGCCCGCTGCGAAGTATAACGCCTCACGGTTTGCGTTTGTCGTGCAGGTGATTGAAGCGGAGAGCTTTGAACCTGGCGAAGAAGGGCAGTAGGCGCTCCGCTTGTGACACAACGGATGAAAAAGGCCACTTATCCCACGGCTTGAAGCAGGATGATGCATCCGCTAGCGCTCGGCGCTGCCAGAAATTAAATCCTCTGGTCCCCTCCCCTTGAGGGGGAGGGTTAGCGAGGGGTCATTGACGCCGTGTACACGGCTGCCACCCCCTCCCCAGCCCTCCCCTCAAGGGGGAGGGAGCCGCAAAATCCACATGGAGAACCGCGGCTAGCGGATGCATCATCCCGTGAAGTGCCGGGGGCTTCTATTTTCCGGCGGTTAATCATGCCGGGCGCGAACGGCGATGGCCATGAGGATCACCGCCAACACGCTGAAGATGCCGATGTGGATGCCGGCGTAGGCCATGATGCCGACGAGGATTGCCAGTGAGCCGAGGTACGCGACGGCGCGGCCGACGGTTGGGGGGCGCGCGTCGGTTCTGCCTCCGACGGTTCCGTCGCCGGCAGTAGTGCTGTCAACGGCGTTGATCGCCTCGACGATGGCCGGGACCAGCACCCAGAGGCTGAAGACGCCGACGCAGGTCATCCAGGTCGCCGTTTGACTGATGCGGGCCAGTTCGCGGACCCATGTCAGCGCGAACAGCGACACGAAGAGCGTGATGACGTTCCACTGCCACCAGGGGCGCTTGTGGCCCAGCCGCCAGAAGTCGCTTGGCTTCGCGGCGGCCATTGCGGGGGCAGGCTCGTCGTCGAGCGAATCGAAGTCGGGGGCGTCGCGGTTCGTGGGCATCGCGTAAGCTTATACAAAAATAGCCCCCGGCTTGAAGAGCCGGGGGCTAAAGGGGACGTTTTGAATTATTGAACCAGCGGACCGCCGGGATGAACCCGGCGGCTCGCCGTGATCAATTGACGCTTACTCGGCGTCGTCGGCGCCGGCGCCGGCGCCGACCGGCGGCGGGGCGTCGCCGCGCAGCTTCAGGCCTTCGAAGATGAGCTGCTTCTTGTCGCCCACCTTCTTCACTTCGACCTTGATCGTGTCCTTGCCGTTGAACTCGCCCTTGAGCAACTCTTCGGCCAGCGGATCCTCGACGAACGATTCGATCGCGCGACGCAACGGTCGGGCGCCGTAGTCGGTGTTCGAACCCTTCTTGATCAAGAATTCCTTCGCGTCGTCGCCGAGTTCGAGCACGAGGCCCTTCTCGTTCAGACGCTTGCGAATCTTCGCCAGTTCCAGGTCGACGACTTCCTTGAGGTCCTTGGTCGTCAAGTGATGGAACACGATGATGTCGTTGACGCGATTGATGAATTCGGGACGGAAAACCTTCTCGATTTCATCGGTCACGCGCTTCTTCATGTTCTCGTAGCCCGCGTCCTCGTCCGGCTTCTGGAAGCCGAACGCCGACTCGTTTTTGATCGCTTCGGCGCCCGCGTTCGTGGTCATGATGAGGATCACATTGCGGAAGTCAACGCTGCGACCGAAGCTGTCGGTCAGCCGGCCTTCTTCCATGAGCTGGAGCAGCATGTTGAAGACTTCGGGGTGAGCCTTCTCGATTTCGTCAAGCAGGACCACCGCGTACGGACGACGGCGAATCTGCTCGGTGAGCTGGCCGCCCTCCTCGTAGCCGACGTATCCGGGGGGCGCCCCGATGAGCCGGCTGACGTTGTGCTTCTCCATGTACTCGCTCATGTCGATCTGAATGAGAGCGTCCTCATCGCCGAACATGAACTCGGCTAGCGCCTTGGCGAGCAACGTCTTGCCGACGCCGGTGGGCCCGGCGAAGACGAACGTGCCGGTCGGCCGCTTCGGGTCTTGCAACCCGCTGCGACTGCGACGGACCGCCTTGGCGATCGCCTTGATGGCTTCGTGCTGGCTGATGACCTTCTTGTGAAGCTCATCTTCCATCTGCATGAGGCGCATCGTGTCTTCGGTCGTCATCCGCGTGAGCGGAATGCCGGTCATCTTCGAGACGACTTCGGCAATGACTTCCTCGTCCACCACGCCG
>JBGSMO010000409.1:0-13446 GCA_041740115.1 Pirellulales bacterium | reverse complement strand
GAGCGGCGGCGCCAGGGCCCGCGGGCGGCGCGGCGGCGGGGAGGGTTTCTTGGGCATCGACGCGAACCGTCGCGAATGCGACGGCCAATAGCGCGAGAGTGCGAATTTTCACAATGAATGTCTCCGTAAGAATTCGGCGCGGGCGAACCAAGCGACGGCGCTCAGGCGCCCCGAGCCGCAAGATACCCCAATCCGCACGCAATCGTCAGGGCCAAACCGCCCGCGGCAACCCGCGTGGCCCACTTACTGCGATAACTACGGGCCATTTCCAGCTCGGCCTCCAGGCGATCGACCATCGCTTGGGCCTTCTGCAGTTCGGGCGAAAGTTCGCGAACTTCCATTCCTTCGCCCCGCGCGGCGTGGGCTGCGTCGCGGGCTGTTTGGAGGGCCTTCGCTTGCTCGGGAGACCAGGCGTCGGTCGGCTTCTCCAGCAGCGACCAGCCCCACGCCGCAGCGGCGACCGCCAGACCGGCGATCGTTCCCAGAATCAACAGCGTCGATCGGCGACTGTCTGGCTTTGATTCTCCCATGCACGAAAGCTGAATCGCTCGCGACGGCCGCGCCAAGGGGTGGAGCAAGCGAGCCCAAACTAGGGCACGTCCACCACTTGGCCGTCGGCAATGCAGATCAAGTGAGCCATCAACGGCTCGTCGACGTCATTCGACAAGAAATGAACGCTGCCGTCGAGAAACGCCGAATTGACGCCATTGGGGTGATTCGACCGCGGCGCTGCTGAGATGTACCCCTTATTGTTCGTGCAAGGCATCCGCTCAAACTGCTCGCCGCTCAGGTCAGGACATTCGTACAGCACATCGGCAGTGCTGGCATTAGGGACCTGAGTATACCCTAAGCTATTCGGCGAGAAGATGAATTCGGGGTAAACCTGCCCCTGGTTCCCAATCGAGTCCTCATACCAGACGGGATGAGCGTCGAATGAGAGCAGCGATGCGCCCGACCAGGGCAGGGCCCATGCACCGCGTTGATCGAATTCATGCTCTCTAGTGCGGACTTCCGAGATTGCCAGCGTCTGCGAGACGCCATCTTCGATCCGTCGCATCGCTTGGCCGAAGAGGCGGACGGCGCCTGGCGAAAAATAGTCGTCGACATGAAACGGGCCCGTGTACGCCGCGTAGTTTCCTTTGCCAAACGGCACGGGCGTTTGAGCGCCGTCGGCGCCGCGCCAACTGTACTGGCGCCCTAAAGCCTCGTCGCTCGAGCAGAGGAGCGACGGCGGCTGGGCCGTTTGTGGATTTGCGGGGTTGGCGGCGGCATGACGATCGGGAGCAAACTGAGCGGCGAGTTGTTGCTGCTCCATGTACGGCAGAATGCTGACGACCCAACTCTGATCAGTCCCTGAGCGAAGATCCACGCGATGATACAGACCGCTGGTCTGGAATTTCATCGACTTTTCAACGGCGTCGAATGACCCCGCTGCAGGAAGCTCTCCCGTCGCCTGCTCGAAATCGAGCACTGCCAGCGCCGTTTGCTTCATGTTATTCATGCACTGCACGCGGCGGGCGGCCTCTCGCGCCGATTGGACGGCGGGGAGCAGCAATGCGACGAGCGCGCCGATGATCGCAATCGCCACCAACAACTCGACTAGCGTGAAACCAGTCGCAAGGGAGCGGCGGAGTTGTGGAGATCGACAAGCCATCGTTATCGTCGGCGGCTCCCGAACAATCGACGCGATGCGACTAGGACGACGGCGCTGAACGCCGCCAGCGTCAACGCCGCCGGCTCCGGCACGGCCGCCACGAGGCTCGCCGCCATCGGCGGAACGGGAGTCGAAATGGCGCCCGCCTTGAACAGCGTCAGATCGTCCTCGTCGACGTCGCCGTCGCCGTCGGCGTCGCCTTGGCTGTTGGCGGCGCCTAGCAGCGTGCCAAAATTCCGCTGCCAGATCAAGAAATCAGAGCCGCTCACCAATCCGTCGCCGTCGAAATCGGCGTTCGGCTGATCGAACGCCGTGGTCATCCGCCACGCCAGGCCATAGTCCCAGTTCGCGGCGCCCGAAACCTTGAGCGTGTAAGTACCGGCACTGAGGCTGTTCAAGTAAATGTGCTCGACGTTGTCGGTGGTGCTGACGCTCTGATCGAGCAGCGAGCCCATGAAGCTCGCCGTCGAGTTGTAAAGCTGCAGGTTGAGATTCTGCACCACAGGCTCGGTTGGCGAAAAAATGTTCGGATCGCCATTGGTATCGGTGATCTTGGCATTCCAGGCGAGGATGATCGAGAAGTCGGAAGCCATGCTCCCCTCGGCCACCTGGAAATTGTAGTAGAGGTCGCCGACGGCGCTATCCGCTTTCCGATCCTGATAGTCCCAACCGTAGGAGCCGACCGCCGCCCCTGGCTGGCTCGCGCTGGCCGACTGCTTGCCGCCGATTCCGATCACATAGCTGTTGTACGCGTTAAGCTCGCCGGCGCCGAAGACGTCGTCGAGGGGACGGGTTTCCGTGCGGTTCCACGGATTGACCAAGCCGGTCGTCGGGTCGGTCCAGTTGGCGAACTCGCCTTTGGTGGCGCCAGCCATCAGCATTGCCTTGATCACTTCGCTGCGAGCGCCATCCGTACCGGCGACGACTTCGTGCATCATCGTCGCGGCGGAACTAACCCGAGCGGCGGAGGTGCTGGTGACACTGGAGGGAGTGACAATGTCGGGGCGGTAACGACCTGAACCATACGCCGAACCTCCCACCGCGCTATTCGTCTGTCCGCGAGAATGACTGGCGTCGCTGCGGCCGGCGACGATCGTGTTGTAGGCGTACACCATCAGCGTCGGATGCGCCTGAAGGACGGCGGGATTGCCGTTGTTGTTGGCGCCGACGACCATCGTCATGTCGTTCGTTTCGATAATGTAGTCGGCGCGGCGAAGAATCGATCGCTCGGTGGTCCCGGTTCCCGTTCCTACCCAACTATGATTCTGCACGCGGAACGTCTGAGGAGTCGGGGGTGCGTTGCCGTTGGAGAGCAAGACGCTGCTGAGCCAATGGTTCGCTTCGTAGTTCGTGACGTTGTTGGCCCCGGGAGCGACGCTTTGCGTGTTGCCGAAGTAGAACGGCGCCACCACGTTCGTGGCATGAGCGCCGAAGCCAGTATGAGCGACTTGACTGCCGTCGGTCAGCGTGACGCCGGCGCCAGTTGAATCAGTCGTGTTGTTGAACTCCGACAGCGAAATGTCGACGAGATAAGAGCCTGTACTGTCGTTGGCTGGGCCGCGGGGTTCGACAATCGAAATCGACCCGCCGGCGCCCGTAGGCGTAGCGGCCCCGAGCCGCGACTTCAACTTCGTATAGTCGACGTCGTCGAAGTACGCCGCCTGCAGCGCCGCCTGGGCAAGCATCGCGCCCGCGCAGAACGCCGCCGCGACGCCCCGGTGAAAATATCGTTCGGTCGAATGGCAATTACGCATAACAAGCCGGCTCCAGGCCGGGCGACCGAATCGTTGAATCGAAAAGGAGAGTCGCGGCCGGCTCGACTTCGAGTCAGCCAGGGCCGGATCGCAGCCGGTGTCGTTCACAAGAGGTGCTCTGTTCCAAAACGTCGGCTGCACGCCCCCCGGGCAGCTCGGCTGTCGCTGTTCATTGTCGCCCTGCAGTGCGGCAATTTCAAGATTTTTGCCGGACTTGCAGCCAGTCCCGCCAGGGCGTTTGCGGCGCTGGCGTGCGCGACCCTTACATTCCGCCTGGGACAAACGGCCCCTTTACCAGATCGAATCCTGACGTTTCTGTCACGCCGGCTTGCCGCCGGAGGGCGACGACGCGACTGGACACACCCTCCGCCGGGTCCCCAAGTCATGTTGTGAACCCGTCCCAGGCCCCCTAAACTGGGTGATTCCGCCCCTCCCGCCGGCGTAACCGTTACGGCCGCCGCGAAGGGCCTTCCCGCCGTTCTTGTCAGGCCACCGATGGCTTGTCGACCGCGCGGGGCGTCATGTCGCGCCGTTAGGCGCGCGTCACCCGCTTCGTCCACTGAACCACTCTGATGACTTCCTATAACCTCACGCACCTGAAGCAGCTCGAAGCCGAGAGCATCCACATCATTCGCGAAGTGGCGGCCGAGTTCGACAAGCCGGTGATGCTCTACTCGATCGGCAAAGACAGCTCGGTGATGGTGCGGCTAGCCGAGAAGGCGTTCTACCCTGGCAAGCCGCCGTTCCCGCTGATGCACGTCGACACGACGTGGAAGTTCCGCGAGATGATCGCCTTCCGCGAACAGCTGATTCGCGAAGAGCTTGGCTGGGAACTGCTGGTTCACATCAACCAGGAAGGGGTCGCTCAAGGAATCGGCCCGTTCACGCACGGCAGCGCGGTTCATACCGACGTCATGAAGACGCAGTCGCTGAAGCAAGCGCTCAACAAGTACAAGTTCGACGCCGCGTTCGGCGGGGCCCGTCGCGACGAAGAGAAATCGCGGGCCAAGGAGCGCGTCTACTCATTCCGCGATCAGCACCATCGCTGGGACCCCAAGAACCAACGTCCCGAGCTGTGGAACATCTACAACGGCAAGGTTCACAAGGGAGAGAGCATCCGCGTCTTTCCCCTCTCGAACTGGACCGAGCTCGACGTGTGGCAGTACATCCACCTCGAGAAGATTCCGATCGTGCCCCTCTACTACGCCGCGAAGCGTCCGGTGGTGAACAAAGACGGCGTGCTAATCATGATCGACGACGACCGGATGCCGATCGGGCCGGACGACAAGGTCGAGCAGAAGATGGTGCGGTTCCGGACTCTTGGCTGCTATCCGCTGACCGGGGCCGTGGAATCGACGGCCACGACTCTGCCCGAGATCATCCAGGAGATGCTGCTCACCAAGACGAGCGAACGGCAAGGCCGCGTGATCGATTACGATCAATCGGGCTCGATGGAAGAGAAGAAGAAGGAAGGCTATTTTTGATTTAGGATTTATGATTTCTGATTTTCGCAAGCGAGAGGCAGAGCATTATGAATCGCGAGGAGATGAAGCAGCGGACCAAGCAATTTGCGCTTCGAATCATCCGTCTGTCGGCGGCTCTCCCCAAAAGCCGCGAAGCCGATGTTCTTGGCCGACAATTGCTCAAGTCAGGTACATCGATCGGGGCCAACTATCGAGAAGCCGTCCGCGCATCCTCCAGACGGCACTTTGTAACGAATTTAGAAATCTGCCTGCGCGAAGGCGATGAAACAATTTACTGGTTGGAACTGCTAGCGGAATCGGGAGTCGTTCCGCACAAACGTCTGGGCGACTTGCTCGATGAATGCAACCAACTGGTCGCCATCATGACTGCGACAGTCAGAACCGCCAAACAAAGAATGCCCGCCACTTCCAAAACGCTTCAGAGCAAAAAAGCAAAGTAGCCGGGCCATCCAAATCATACATCAGAAATCCTAAATCATACATCCTCATGTCGCATCAATCTGATCTCATCGCCACCGACATCGACGCCTACCTGAAGCAGCACGAGCACAAGGAAATGCTCCGCTTCCTCACCTGCGGCAGCGTCGACGACGGCAAGAGCACTCTCATCGGCAAGCTGCTGTATGAGACGAAGATGATCTACGAAGATCAGCTCGCCGCGATTCAGCGCGACTCGGCCACCCACGGCACCACCGGCGGCGAGTTCGACCCCGCGCTGCTCACCGACGGCCTCAAGGCCGAGCGGGAGCAGGGAATCACGATCGACGTCGCCTACCGGTATTTCTCCACAGCCAAACGGAAGTTCATCATCGCCGACTGCCCCGGCCATGAGCAGTACACCCGCAACATGGCGACCGGCGCGAGCACCTGCGACCTGGCGATCATCCTCATCGACGCCCGCCACGGCGTGATGACGCAGACGAAGCGGCACTCGTTCATCGTCTCGCTGCTGGGGATCAAGCACGTCCTCGTGGCGATCAACAAGATGGACCTCGTCGACTACTCCGAGGAGGTCTACGAGAAGATCAAGCACGACTACCGCGAGTTCGCCACGCGGCTCGAACTGGTCGACCAGCACTTCATTCCGCTCTCGGCGCTCAAGGGAGACAACCTCATCGAGCACAGCGAGAAGATGCCGTGGTACGAGGGTTCGACCTTGATGCATCATCTCGAAAACGTCCACATCGCCTCCGACCGCAACCTGATCGACTTTCGCTTTCCGGTGCAGTTCGTCAATCGGCCGAACCTCGACTTCCGCGGCTTCTGCGGGACGGTCGCGTCGGGGCGAATTAAAAAGGGCGAGGTCGTCATGGCGTTGCCGTCGCGCAAGACGAGCCGCGTCAAGTCAATCGTTACCTTCGATGGTGAGATCGACGAAGCCTTCACGCCGCTGGCGGTGACGTTGACGCTGACCGACGAAATCGACGTAAGCCGCGGCGATATGCTCGTTCGGCCCGACAACGTCCCGCAGATGTCTGACTCGTTCGAATCGACGATCGTCTGGATGACCGACGACCCGCTGACTCCCGGCAAGCAGTATTGGTTCAAGCAAGGCACGAAGACCGCCGCCGGCTCGATCAGCAACCTGCGCTACCGGATCGACGTCAACTCGCTTCACCGCGAGGAGACGCCGTCGCTCGCCCTCAACGAAATCGGCCGCTGCCTCGTGCGGCTCAACCAGCCGATCGCATTCGACGACTATCGTCGCAACAAAGGAACCGGGGCGTTCATCATCGTCGACCGGCTGACCAACGTCACCGTCGGCGCCGGGATGATTCTGAATCGCGCCGCCGCCGGAACGGAGGACGCGTGGGAAGCCGAAGCCGACGCCAATCTCCAAACGGAGAACAGTCAGGTGACCGCCGTCGAGCGGGCCGGCCGCTTTGGACAGCAGCCCGTCACGGTGCTGCTCACCGGACTGACCGGCGCCGGCAAAACGACGCTCGCGTACGCGCTAGAACGAAAGCTCTTCGACATGGGCCGCGCGGTCTGCGTGCTCGACGGGCAGAACATGCGGCAGGGCCTCAGCCGCGATCTGGGCTTCGACGGCGCCGACCGCGGCGAGAATCTCCGCCGCAGCGCCGAGGCGGCCAAGCTGCTAAACGACGCTGGCCTGATCTGCCTCGCGGCGGTGCTTGCCCCCGAGGAAGCGACCCGCCAGAAAGCGGCCGAGGTGATTGGCCGCGAGCGGTTCTTGGTGGTTCATCTCGACGCTTCAGTGGAAGTCTGTCGGGCCCGAGATCAGGAGGGCCTCTACGCGAAGGCTGATTCCGGCGAGATCGCAAACTTCCCCGGCGTGAGCGCGCCCTACGAGGCGCCGAAGCAGGCGGACCTCGTCCTCAACACGGCCGAGTTGCCGGTCGACGAATGCGTGAAGCAGGTGATTGCGTTGCTGGGCGAACGGAAGATTGCGGCGAGCTAAGTGAGCCCGTGATGGCGACGTTGGATCATTTATTTGCCTCCTTCGGAGAAAAATGCATGGCCAACCGAACTCGTCGCATGCGATTCTTTCGATTCAGTCTCGCGGCATTTTTTGTCGCGATGACATGTACGGCGGGCTACTTTGGCGGGTATCGACGTGGCTATGAGTCAGGCGTACGTCAACAATTTGAGGATACGATCTCGGTGGTCAGCTACGACATCGACGATCTGCATAGCGAAGATCTCTCTGCTGAGGGAATGAAACGAACCGCGGATGAGTTGATTGCCTTGATCAAGACCGTGAACCCGGACGGTTGGAGCCATTCATACGTCCTCGATAGCATAGAAATCTCGCCTGATTGCGCGAGGTTGAAGATTACCAACTACGGTCGCATCCATCGGCAGATAGAAGACGTCCTCGCACAGGTCAGAGAGCTTCGACAATAATCGGCTAGCATCCAATTGAGTGCGCGCTAGAATATCTTCGGCGGAAAACCTCATTCACTTCTCCGGGAGGCCCGCCCATGGATCGCGTCGGCATCTCTTTCAAGTCCCCGCTCCCGTCCGACGAAATCCGCCGGCAATATATTCAACCGCTGCGCGAGGCGATTGAAACGCCGCGGGCGGGGATCTACTCGAATTACCTCCGCCAAGCCGACGACAATCCCACGGAACCGGCCGAACATCTGCTGATGTTCCAGGTCTTCGATTTTGAGCAGGGCCTGCGGCTGCTGCGGACGGCGATCGAAGGACTGGGGGCGCCGCCGGAGTTGCGGTTCCACAATCTCGACCCGAGCCAGCCGATGTATTGATGGCCCGACGACACGCCCCATTTAGCCCCCGGTCAGTGGCCGGGGGTCGAGTGCCAGCGCCATCAAATATAAAACATCGCCCCCGCCGCTTCCGCAGAGCGTTCCTGCAGTTCGGCGAGCGTGAGCGACTGGAGCCGTTCATGCCGCGCACGGCTCAGTTCGCAACAGACCTCATGCAGCGCCGGTCCCCAGGGCGATTGGGCGGCGGCGCACTCGGCCGGTTCGTCGGCGGTTTCGAAGACGTCGACGACGTCGGCCAGCGTGATCTCGCCCGGCGGCCGGCTCAGCCGGTAGCCGCCGGCGGCGCCGCGAGTGCTAAGGGCGAGGCCGGCTCGCTTCAACTCATGCAGAATCTGCACGAGGAACGTCGAGGGAATCCCATGCCGCTCGGCAATCCGTCGCACCTGCACCGTCTCGCCCGAGGAGTAATCCTGAGCGAGCTGCAGCATGGCGAGGCAAGCGTATTGTGATTTGGCGGAGAGCATAAGGTAGTTGCGAGTTTCGAGCTACGAGTTGCGAGACCGAATGCAAGTCTTAATTTAACTCGCAACTCGAAACTCGCCGCTTGCAACTTTCTTAAATTCCACTGCCGTCCTGCTGTTCGAGCGTGTGCAAACCGCACTCGGTCTTGGCGGTGCCGCTCCAGCGGCCGGCCCGGTCGTCGGTCTCGCCTTCGGAGACCGCGCGGGTGCAGGGCCAGCAGCCGATGCTGGGGAAGCCTTGGTCGTGCAGCGGGTTGTACGGGATGTTTTCGTCGAGAATACGCTTCCAAACGTCTTTCTTGGTCCAGTTGGCGAGCGGACTGATCTTTACCAGATTGAACTTCTTATCCCATTCGACGATCGCCGCCCGCGCGCGGTCGGTGCTCTGGTCGCGACGGATGCCGCTCATCCAAGCATGATGCTTGGTAGCCGCGTTCCGCAGCACCTTCACCTTGCGATCGAAGCAGCATTGCGTCGAGTTCGTTTTGTACAACGGTCCGCCATGCTTCGCTTCGTACTCTGCCACCGTCAGTTCAGGCTGCAGCATGTCGACTTCGATGCCGTACTGCCGCGCGATCTGGTCGCGCAGCTCGAGCGTTTCCGGGAACTGGTAGCCCGTGTCGAGGTTAAAGACATACGTCTCGGGCGCCACCTTGGCGAGCATCGATAAGATCACGCACCCCTCGGGCCCGAAGGCGGTCGCCATCGTCAGGTGGGGCGCGAACCGATGGTGCGCCCAGGCGATGATTTCCTCCGGCTGGGCTAATTCCAACCGCTCGCTCGCCTCGGCTAGTTCAGCCATCAATTCCGGCGTCGGTTCCAACTGACGGAACGGCGTCGCGACGGCCTCTTGCTCAACCGGCGTGAATTGGGGCACGGCAACGTTGGCGGCAGCGGTCATGTCGGCACTCGGCGCGTAAATCGTCAGACGGGGGCGGGGCGACGGCTCCGTTCCATCGCAAATTTGGCGGGCAGAGGCGTGGTTCCCCATCGCAAGCACCAATCTTATGAATTATGGTCTGGATAGTCAACATTCAATCCGACAGATCATATATCGTCCAGGCTCGGGCCGATTATTCACCTTAGGCGAATAACTCCGGCCGCTCGGCCGCCTTCCAGCGGGCCGGAATTCGACACAACCGCTTACTGTTGATAGACTTAGGCCACGACGAATCTCCTCGCTCACATTGCCGCTATGCAGCACAAAGTCTTCCTCGCCGTCGATCTGGGGGCCTCAAGCGGTCGGGTTCTCGCCGGACTGTTGGATGGCCAAGCCCTGCGGCTGAGCGAAGTTCACCGGTTCAGCCATGCCCCGGTGAGCGTCAATGGCCGCCTCTATTGGCGAACGTTTGATCTGTGGTCGAACGTTCTCCATGGGTTGCGAGAGGCCCATCGTCAATTTGGCGACGACGTCGTCAGCGTCGGCGTCGACGCTTGGGGAGTCGACTTCGGGCTCCTCGATCGCCAGGGCGAACTCCTGGCGGCGCCGATTGCTTACCGCGACGCCCGCACGCAGGGGGAGTTCGACCGGACGTTCGCCGTCGTGCCGCGCGAGGAGATCTTCGCCGCGACCGGCATACAGTTCATGGAGATCAACACGCTTTACCAGCTCCGCGCAATCCAGCGACTCGGCTCGCCGCCGCTCGATCGCGCCGGCCGGCTGTTGATGATCTCCGACCTATTTCACTGGATGCTCACGGGCGTGCCTGCCAATGAACTGACCATCGCGTCGACGACGCAGCTTTACGATCCGCGCACGCAAGCATGGTCCGACGACCTGATCGCTCGCTTGGAATTGCCGCGTCAACTCTTCGGTCCGCTGATCGCCCCCGGCACGTCGCTTGGTCCGCTGTTGCCGGAGATCGTCGCCGAGACGGGCCTCAAGGACTTGCAGGTCGTCGTCCCCGGCTCGCACGACACGGCGAGCGCCGTCCTCGCGGTCCCCGCAGCCGGCAAGAGTTGGTGCTATATCAGTTCCGGCACCTGGTCGCTCATGGGGATCGAAACGGTCGCGCCCGTGCTCACGGAGAACGCCTTCCGCTGGAACTTCACCAACGAAGCAGGGGTCGCCGGCACGACGCGGCTGCTGAAGAACATCAGCGGGCTGTGGCTCATCCAGGAGTGCCAACGCGCGTGGCGCGCCGAGGGGCGCGACTACGACTGGCAACGCCTCGCCACCATGGCCGAGGAAGCTGAGCCGCTCCGATCTGTGATCGACGCCGATGATCCACGGCTCATCGCGCCGCGCGACATGCCGGCAAAGCTCGTCGCGCTCTGCCGCGAAGCAAACCAACCGATCCCCGAGACGCATGGCGCCATTGTCCGCTGCGCCCTGGAAAGCCTCGCCCTGAAATACCGCGAAGTCCTGGGCTATCTAGAACGCCTCAGCGGCAGCCACATCGAGCAGATCCACATCGTCGGCGGCGGCTCGCAGAACGGACTGCTCTGTCAGATGACGGCTGACGCCTGCGAGCGTCCGGTTCTAGCTGGCCCGATGGAAGCGACGGCGATCGGCAATGTCCTCATGCAAGCGATCGCCGCGGGCGAGATTGCCGATGTGGCGGCGGCCCGCGAAGTCGTCCGCCGCAGCTTCGAGCCTGTTGAGTTCCAACCCCTCGCAAGCGCAGCGTGGACGCACGCCGCCGCCCGCCTAGCCCCTCAGTAGGCTGGGACAATGTCCCACAGGCGCACCAAGCGATTCGGCGATTCAGATGGGACGTTCTCCCAGCCTACCCGCCGAATGGGGGGTCGCAACTCCTCATGGACGCAAACGTCCACCGCTCACTCGCGTCATCGTCCTCCTCTCCGGCGAAGTTTGTCCACTTTTTCGCTGGTTAACGCTTGTCTTGGCCAATCAGAGGTCTAAACTTCGCGCTGCTCCTGAAGCCGGCAGAGACGAGGCGCATTCTGCTCTGTTGAACTTGGCGGCGTCCCAGTCGCGGGACGCCAGGAGGATCGCGTGGGAGATCGCCTTCCACCGAACCGGCGAAGTCGGCCGACACTTGTCGCTGCTGCCGTAGCGCGGCGACCTCGACGTCGATGCCGCGCGCAGTCCGCCGCGGCGTTGTCTCGCGACCGCGTCGACCCACCCCCATGCCGCTTCGCTTGCCAAGGGCGCGTGACGCACCGTCACTCGCGTGCGAACTCGATTCGAGCCGACCCGCTGTTTCCGACGGCCGCTTGACTGCGGAAGTCAGCGGCTGCTCCATGGATCGGTTTCTCCAAACGGCGGCCGCTCCGCGGGCTGGACATCATGGAAGCTCAGCGGGGCGGCGCCATTTCATCTACTTGCACCTGTCGTCTCGTCTGTTCGCAGTCTCAGCCACGCTTCTTTGAGGAGTCGAGTAATGAACGCCAACGCCGCGCTCCAGCGCGCCATCGCTACGCTCATCCTCGCCGCGAGTTCGCTCTTGCCGGCCTCGCTCGCCTTCGGCGATCCGCTCCCGGGTCGCGACGTGCTCAAGTTCAGCCAACGTCCGATGGACGGCACGCCGATCGTCGACGCCAGCGGGGGCACGACGCTCTACTGGGGGCACGACGAACTGAGCACCGCTTACAGTTCAGGCGAACCGACTGCGCCGCGGATTTACCAAGGCGTCTTCATGGCCGACGACTTCGCCGACAAAATCAGCTCGCCCGTCGTCCATGTGAAGTGGTGGGGTTCGTATCTGAACAACTTCCAATCGCCGGAGTATCCGGTCGACAAGTTTCTCATTTCGTTCGAGAGCGATATTCCGCAGGGGCCCAACAATCCCTTTAGCCGTCCTGGCGAGCCGCTGCTGAACCAGATCGTGCGGCGAGTTCCCGTGGGCGGACTCACCCCCGGCTCCGGCACGTACACCGAGAAGCCGATCAGCCCCGGCGGGTCGCCCCTCTTCGAAGCCCTCTACGAGTACAACGCCGAGCTCCATCTCGGCAAGGAATTCTTCCAGCAGCCCGATACAGTCTACTGGCTGAAGATCGTCGCGTTGGTCGATCTGCCTGCCGGCGTGCCGGTCGATCCGCCGCCGACGTTCGCCCCGCGGTGGGGTTGGCACAATCGCGACTACACGATTATGGATCCGCTCGCCTCGACGCCTCCGGCGGTCGTCCCCGGCGAACACCTCGCCGGCACGATTGGGCCGCCCCCCCTCGGCTCGCCGATCTGGCACTTTCAGGACGACGCGGTCACCGGTCGCATCTTCGTCGACACGGCCGGCCCGATGGGGCAGATCATGCCGGTGATCGATCAAACGGAGTACGCGCCGACGCGCTATGTGCCGCTGGCCGACGGGCCGGAACTGATTGGTCAGTACTCGAAGGATTTGGCGTTTGAGTTGTATACGGTGCCGGAACCTGGGAGTTGTCTGTTGCTCGTCACGGGGCTGGCTGGCGTCTTCATGCTGCGGCGGCGAGACGAGTAACGTCTCTCGTCAAGCAACGTCATAACAACGTCACAACAGCCCCGACCCGGTCAGGTCGGGGCTGCTTGCTGCGCGTAGGCTGGGACAACGTCCCACCTGAGGCGCCGAGTCGCTCGGTACGCCGGTGGGATGTTTTCCCAGCCTACCCCTCATTTAGTGCTTATAAACCTTATGCTGCGGCCGCCCCGAGAGGATCTGTTCCTTGCCCCAGGTGGTGACGTTGCGGAAGGCTTCGCTGGTGATGAAGCTTTTGAACGCCTCTTCGTCCGACCACTCGCTGGTGATCAGGTAGGAGGCGTCGTCGGCGACGTCTTTCCAGAGGGTCGAGCTGGTGTGCCCCGGGGCGGCGTTGAGGGCGCCGATGACGGCGGCGAACTTCTCTTCGAAGTCGTGCTGCTTGCCGGGGAGGGTGTGGTAGTTCATGCCGACGGTGATC
>JBGSMO010000248.1:0-21419 GCA_041740115.1 Pirellulales bacterium | reverse complement strand
GCGCGGCACGGTGAAGCTGAGGTTCGCCAACCCGTCGCGGCCGGCGCCTTGGACGATCATGTCGACCAGCAGGCTCTCGGCAGCGACCGCTTCGAAAATCTCCGCGGCGATGCCCGGCGAGTCGGGAAGCTGCGAGATCGTGACTCGGCCCTGCGTTTGATCGAGGCGGATGTCGTCGATCGTCAGATCTTCCATTCGCTGCAGCCGCGAGACGACGTCGACCGGGCTTGGTCGCTCAACTTTCGTCGTACCTTCGCCAAAGCTCGCCCGCGACTGGGGCGGCTTCTCGAGTTCGAACTCGTCGTGAACAGCCCGAAGCGCTTCCATCCCCTGGGCTCGCGGGACGAGCGCAGAGATCTTGATCTGGCTGGTGGTGATCGCGTGGATATTCACATGAGCGTCGGCCAAAGCCCGGAACATCCGGTCGGCGACGCCTGTTTGAGTCGCCATGCCGAGGCCGACGACGGAAACCTTCGAGAGGTTGGCGTCGTGCGTCACCTCGCCGCCGAGCTCACGGGCCGCTTCGCCGACCGTCTTCAGAGCGACCGGCAAATCGCTTTCCAGCACCGTGAACGCAATGTCGGCGACGCCGGCGGCGCCGATGTTCTGGACAATCATGTCGACCGCGATGTTCACCGTCGCCAGCCGCGAGAAAATGCGGTGCATCGTCCCCGGTTTGTCAGGGACGCCGGTAAGCGAGATGCGGGCCTCGTTCTTCGTCAGCGCGCAACCGCTCACGGCGCGGTCGCTGCTCTCGGGGAGGCTCCCGATGATCGAACCCGGTTCGTCGCTGAAGCTCGCGCTGTTGCGAACATGGATCGGCACGTCGAACTTTTTGCCGAATTCGATCGAACGGCTGTGCATCACGCCGGCGCCGAGGCTGGCGAGTTCCAGCATTTCGTCGTGGCTCACTCGCTCCATCTTGCGAGCCGAGGGGACAATGCGAGGGTCGGTGGTGAAGACTCCGTCGACGTCGGTGTAGATCTCGCACGAGTCGGCCCGCAGCACCGCGGCCAACGCGACGGCGGTGGTATCGCTGCCGCCGCGGCCGAGCGTGGTGATGTTCAGATCTTCGTCGACCCCCTGAAAGCCCGCGGCGATGACGATGTGGCCGGCGTCGAGGTGCTTCTTCATCCGCTCGGCGGAGATCGACTGGATGCGGGCCTTCGTGTGGGAGCTATCGGTTTTGATGCCGATCTGGCCGCCTGTAAGGCTCACCGCCTCGCCGCCGAGGGCGTGGATCGCCATCGCCATCAGCGCGACGCTCACTTGCTCGCCGGTCGAGAGGAGCATATCCATCTCCCGGGCCGGCGGCTGCTCGGTGATCTGCCGGGCGAGGTCGACGAGCACGTCGGTCTGCTTGCCCATGGCGCTGACGACCATCACCACCTGATGACCCTGCTGCTGCGCACGGATCGCCTTCCGGGCGGCGCCCATAATCTTATCGCTATTGGCGACCGAGGTGCCGCCGAACTTCTGCACGATGAGCGACATGTGTTTTATTTGAACCTTTGGGGATTAACCGCCAAGGACGCCAAGGACGCCAAGGGAAAACAGTAAATCGGATTTACCACAACGTCACGACGGGTACGACGAGAATGCTTACGAATCAATAGCTAGTTTTTACGCGACCAGGCAATCTTTCTCTCAATTCAAATTCTTCGTCGTGTCCTTAGTGCCGTCGTGGTTCAATTCTTCCTACTGCATTCCCTTGGCGTCCTTGGCGTCCTTGGCGGTTCAAATATTTCACTTCTTGATAAACCATTCCATCGCCCGCCAGCCTTCGTCGAAGGCGAGAGACGACGTCGCGGCGTTCGTATCGCCGTAGCTGGTGAACTGATCGGGGGCGATGCCCGTTCCCGCCATGGCGACGGGAACGTCGCCGTGGGTGTGAGTCTTCGTCCGCACGAACGTCGGGTGATCGGGCGAGATCATCACGCGATAGTCGCCTCGGGCCTTTAGCGCTTCCACCAGCGGCGCGACGACGTGGCGGTCGATCTCTTCGATCGCTTTCACCTTCCCCTGCACGTCCCCTTCGTGGGAGGCTTCGTCAGGGGCTTCGATGTGAACGCAAATCAGGTCGACGTCGTTGAGCGCCTCAATCGCGGCGCGGCCTTTCGCGGCATAGTCAGTGTCGGTGTAGCCGGTGGCTCCCTCGACCTCAATTCGCTTCCAGCCGACGAGCGTCGCCAAGCCGCGGAGCAGGTCGACTGCAGTGATCATTGCGCCGTGTACGCCGTAGGCAAGATCAAACCGTTCGAGCGTCGGCGCCCGGCCAAGGCCCCAGAGCCAGACGTTCGTGGCTGGGAGCTTGCCGTAACCCTGGCGAACGACGTTCACCGGGTGATCCTTGAACAACTCGACCGACTTCTCCATGAGCGAGACGAGGACATCGCTGCCGGGGCCGCGGGGAAAGTCCTCGGTAATCGACTTGTCGGTGAGGTCGTGCGGCGGCGTGGCTCGCGTCTCCATACTGAACGGCGCCGCTTGGCTGACGCCGCGCCAGATCATCAGGTTCCGGTAACTGACGCCCGGAACGAAGTGGAGCACATCGGCGAGTTCGGTATCGGCGGTGACGTACTCCTGCATCGTCGCGAGGAGCTTGGTCGCTTCTTCGGTGCTGATGTGGTCGGCGGTGAAGTCACGCATCACCTGGTCTTCAACGGTGACCAGATTGCAGCGGACGGCCCAATCCTCGGCGCCGAGTTCGATTCCCTGCGCCGCGGCCTCGATTGGCGCCCGGCCCGTAAAGTTTTTCAGCGGGTCGTAACCGAGCAGACTCATGTTGCCAACTTCGGAACCAGCCGGCAGCACCTTGGGCGTATGACAAGCGCGCGCGATGACGCCGGCGGATACCAGCGCGTCCATCGCCGGGGTGTGTGCCGCCTCCAACGGCGTCTTCCCGCCGAGCGATTCCTGCGGTTCGTCAGCGGCCCCGTCGGGGATAATGATCGCGTACTTCATGGCTCTTCTTGTCTTGCTAAGTCCACTGAGGACTGGACAGGATCACAGGATGTTTTGGATCAACAGGATGCGAATGAAAACAGTCTTCATCCAGTAGATCCTTTCAATCCTGTTATCCTGTCAATAATTAACCACGCACCCACATACGAACCGTCTCGCCGCGGACGTTGGCCAGCTTGTCGATCTCTTCGCACGCCCGGGCCGCGTCTCCCTCGCTCGTTTCGTGGGTCATGATGATCAGCGGCACGATCCCCTCCAGCAGTGACGGTTCGTGCTGCAGCACCGAGGCGATCGAAATGTCGTGCTTGCCGAGCACCGTCGCGACCTGGGCGAGAACGCCCGGCGTGTCTTTGACCATCACCCGCAAGTAGAACTTTGCCCGGGCGGCGTCGTTCGGCGCCGTGGTGACGCGGGCTTGGCGGTTCGACCAGAGTTCCAGCGTCCGGAACGTGATCGCCGTGCGGCCGACGGCCGTGTCGATCATGTCGGCCACCACCGCCGAGGCGGTCGGCATCTGCCCGGCGCCCTGGCCAAAGTAAAATAGCGGGCCAACCGCGTCTCCCTTCAAGCGAATCGCGTTGAAGGGCCCGCTTACCTCGGCGAGCGGGCTCCCCGAGCGAACCAGGGCCGGCGAGACGTCGAGTTCCAGGTAGTCGTCCACCAAATCGGCCGTGGCGAGCAACTTAATCTGGTAGCCCAATTGCTTCGCGTAGCGGACGTCGGCCACGTCGAGCTTGTCGATGCCGACCCGCGGAATGTCCTTCCAATCGACGCGGGCGCCGAAGGCAAGTTGCGCGAGGATCGCCAGCTTTTGGGCGGCGTCGCTGCCATCGACGTCCATCGTCGGGTCGGCCTCGGCATAGCCAAGCCGCTGGGCCTCGGCGAGCACCGTCGCGTAGGGAGCGCCTTCGTCGCTCATCTTCGAGAGGATGAAGTTGCTCGTCCCGTTGAGAATGCCGTGAAGCGAAACGATCTGGTTCGCCGAGAGGCAGGTGCTGATGTTGGCGATGATCGGAATACCGCCGGCGACCGACGCTTCGAAAGCAATCGAGCGGCCCAGTTCCCGGGCGCGGTCGAACAACTCGGCGCCATGCTCAGCCAGCAGGGCCTTGTTGGCAGTGACCACGTCTTTGCCGCTTTCCAGCAGCTTGAGCATGATCGTCCGCGCCGGCTCCAACCCGCCGACGAGGTGAGCGACGACCTTGATCTCCGGGTTGTTGATCACCTCGTCGACGTTGTCGGTGAGCACTCCCTCGGGCAGATCACAGTCGCGGGCCTTTTTCAGATCGCGGACCACCGCCTTTTCCAGCCACAGAATCCGGCCGGCATGCCGGCCGGTGCGATCGCCATGGTCGAGCAGCAAGCGGGCGACGCCGCTGCCGACAGTGCCGAGGCCGATGATGGCGACTTTAGTTTTTTCCATGGGGGCGGACTGCTGATTGGTTGGATTTACCACGACGGCACAACGGGCACGACGGAAATTCGGAATGCGGGGAGATTAACCACGAAACAGACGAAAGATACGAAAGGGGTGCTGAAAGTTTTGCACCGCTAATTGACGCTGATGTTCGCTAATTAAATGCAAATGATGAAGGATGGTAAGCTAGGCCTAGCCTTTTAAGCCTACTTCCCTATTAGCGACCATCAGCGTTCATTAGCGGTGCAATCAGCAGCCTCCTGTTCTCCTCTTCTCGTCGTGTCCGTCGTGCCGTCGTGGTTCAACCTGAATAGCCCCCACCTGCGGGTCGCGTTCGGGTCGAAACAAGCACGACATGGTAAATCGTGGGGTGCGCGAACGTCAACGGGCGACATGGTTTGCGCCGCTTGGCGGGGGGGGTAGAATCGGTGGTCTTGGCGGGTGCAGTTGCGCTCGCCGGGGCCGGGACGGCCCGGCTCGCTGACAGGTCGATTTCCCTCATTCTCACTGCACGCGACGAAAACTCCCGAAATGCCACGCTATAACCCTGCTGCGATCGAACCGAAGTGGCAAGCCTATTGGGAGCAGCACGCGACGTTCGCGGCGCCGACGATGCCCGCGGGCGAGAAGCTCTACGCCCTCGACATGTTTCCCTACCCCAGCGGCGACGGCCTCCATGTCGGCCATCCCGAGGGGTACACGGCGACCGACATCGTCTGCCGGGCGGCCCGCATGCAGGGGAAGAGCGTCGTCCACCCGATGGGGTTCGATAGTTTTGGCCTGCCGGCGGAAGAACACGCCATCAAGACCGGCGTCCATCCGCGGATCCAGACCGAGAAAAACATCTCGACCTTTAGGCGGCAGTTGAAGAGCCTCGGCTTCAGCTACGACTGGGGCCGCGAGATTGCCACGACCGACATCGAGTATTTCAAATGGACGCAGTGGATCTTCCTGCAGATCTACGACACATGGTTCGATGCGGAACTGCAGAAGGGCCGGCCGATCAGCGAACTGCCGATCCCGCCTGAAGTCGCTGATCAGGGCCCTCTGGCTGTTGGCGCCTACCAAGACGAGCGTCGCTTGGCCTATCAGAGCGAGGCGCCCGTGAACTGGTGCCCTGCCCTCGGCACGGTCCTCGCCAACGAAGAAGTGATCGACGGCAAGAGCGAGCGCGGCGGCCACCCGGTGGTCCGCATGCCGCTGCGGCAATGGATGCTGCGGATCACGGCGTACGCCGACCGGTTGGAGAAGGACCTCGACGGGCTCGACTGGCACGACGGGATTAAGGCGCTGCAGCGCAACTGGATCGGACGGAGCACCGGGGCAGAGGTTTACTTCACGCTCCCCGGCGTCCAAGACGTTCTCGTGCTCGATGAAGAGGGGACGACCGAATCGCTCTTCGTCACTACCGAGATTCGCGTCGAAGAAAGCCTCGACATCTACACCACCCGGCCCGATACCCTATTCGGCGCCACGTACATGGTGATCGCGCCAGAGCATCCGCTCATTGATCGCCTGACGAAGAAGGAAGAAGCGGCCAAAGTACAGGCCTATCGTGAGCAAGCCGCCCGCAAGAGCGACCTGGAGCGGACCGAGCTTTCAAAGGAAAAGACGGGCGTTTTCACCGGCAGCTACGCGGTGAATCCGGTCAACGACGAGCATGTGCCCATTTGGGTCGCGGACTACGTTCTCGCAACGTATGGCACCGGAGCCATCATGGCTGTGCCGGCCCACGACGAACGCGACTTCGAATTCGCGAAGCAATTCGGCCTGCCGATCAAAGCGGTCGTCGATCCCGGCGACGCGCTGCCGCCGGCGGAACGCAACGAGGTGCTCGACGGACGCCGCTACTTCGGCGGCGAGGGCGTGGCCGTCAACTCAGGCAAGCACAACGGACTTCGCACGGCGGAGTTCAAACGCAAGATCATCGCCGACCTTGAAGAGCAAGAAGTCGGCCGCGAGGCGGTCAACTACAAGCTCCGCGACTGGCTATTCAGTCGGCAGCGTTTCTGGGGCGAGCCGTTCCCGATCCTCCACGAGCTCGATGCCGCCGGCAATAAAACGGGCCGCGTCCGCGCCGTCCCCGAAGACCAGCTCCCGGTCGACCTGCCGCATCTCGACGACTTCAAGCCCCATGGCCGCCCCGAGCCGCCGCTCGACAAGGCCCCCGACGAGTGGCTCTACCCCGTCATCGACGGCGTGAAGTACAAGCGCGAAACGAACACGATGCCGCAGTGGGCCGGCAGCTGCTGGTACTACCTGCGGTTTCTCGATCCGACGAACGCGCAGGCGCCGATCGACCCTGCGATCGAAAAGGCGTGGATGCCGATCGACCTCTATATCGGCGGCGCCGAGCATGCGGTGCTGCATCTCCTCTATGCCCGCTTCTGGCACAAGGTCCTCTACGACCGCGGCGTCGTGAGCACCGTGGAGCCGTTCCAGAAGCTAGTTAACCAGGGGATGATCCTGGGCGACAATAACGAGAAGATGTCCAAGGCTCGTGGGAACGTCGTGAACCCCGACGATGTCGTCAAGGAATACGGCGCCGACGCTCTGCGACTCTACGAAATGTTCATGGGCCCGCTCGAAGCTACGAAGCCCTGGAATATGAATGGGGTCAATGGCGTCCGCGATTTCCTCGGCCGCGCGTGGCGGATGATCGTCGACGATCGGGCGGAGGAAATGACGCTCAACCCGGCGCTGACGGACGACGCCCCCAACGCCGACGAACTGCGGACGCTTCACAAGACAATCAAAGCGGTGACCGAAGACGTCGCCAAGCTGTCGTTCAATACGGCGATCGCGCGAATGATGGAGTTCACCAATTTCTTCACCAAGCAAGAACGCCGCCCGCGGGCCTGCATGGAGCCTTTCGTGCTGCTGCTATCGCCGTTCGCGCCCCACATGGCGGAAGAATTGTGGGAAGTCCTGGGGCACGGCAAAACGCTCGCTTACGAACCATGGCCGACGTTCGACGAATCGCTGATTGCCGAATCAACCGTTGAACTTGCCGTACAAGTGAACGGCAAAGTCCGCGGCAAAATCACCGTGGCCGCCGACGCCGACAACGGAACGATTCTTGCGGCGGCTAAGGCTGAGCCCAAAGTCGCGGAGCAGCTCGCCGGAAAGACCGTCGTCCAGGAGAAGGTCGTCCCCGGACGGTTGGTGATTCTTGTAGTGAAGTAATGCTCAAGAGAAAAAAGAATGGGACGCGGATTTACACGGATTTGACGGATTTCCGCGGATAAATACCTGAAAACAAATGACTAGCAGGCAGCGCATTTCTTATCCGCGAACATCCGCTAAATCCGCGTCCCATTCGTCTTCACTTAGAATTGAATAACAGCAACCCTGCAACTCATCGAACTCTCGAAGGAAATCTCCCATGAAGAATGCGGTGGCCGTGGTCTTAGGCGGCGGACAGGGAACGCGGTTGCAGCCGCTCACGAACTTCCGGTCAAAGCCGGCGGTGCCGCTGGCCGGCAAGTACCGCCTCATCGACATCCCGATTTCGAACTGCCTCAACAGCGGCCTCAACCGCATCTACGTCCTTACGCAGTTTCTATCGGTGAGCCTCCACCGCCACATCCGCGGCACCTACCGCTTCGACAATTTCAGCGGCGGCTTCGTTGAAATCCTGGCGGCCCAGCAGACGATGGCCGAGGGAACCGGCTGGTATCAGGGAACCGCCGACGCGGTGCGGAAACATCTTCGTTATTTCACGCAGCTCGGCGTCGACTACGTCGTGATCCTCTCAGGCGACCAGCTTTACCGGATGGATCTCGCGGCCATGATCCAGACGCATATCGACTCGAAGGCCGACATCACGATCGCTGCGAAGCCAGTGCATGCCAGCGAAGCGGCGGCGATGGGGATCATGCGAGCCGACCACTCCGGTCAGGTCGAAGGTTTTGTCGAGAAACCAAAGACTGAAGAGCAGATCGCCCCCGTCCGTATGGATCCAGGGTGGATCGACGGCCGCGGCGTCGCTAGCGGCGGACGCGACTGCCTGGCGAGTATGGGCATCTACGTCTTCAGCGCGAAAGTGCTGGCCGAGATGCTCGCGCAGGACAACCATCAGGATTTCGGCCGCGAGGTGTTTCCGCACGCCATCGGCACGCGTCGGGTGCAAGTTCACCTCTTCGACGGCTACTGGGAAGACATCGGCACGATCGGTTCCTTCTACGAGGCGAACCTGCAACTCGCGCAGCAAAACCCACCGTTCGATATGAACGACGCCAGCGCGCCGATTTACACTCGGCCGCGGTTCCTGCCGCCGTCGCGAATCGACGGAGCGATGGTCACCGGCAGCCTCATCTCCGACGGCTGCATCATTGAACCGGGCGCTCGGATCGAAAACAGCGTCATCGGCCTCCGTTGCCGAATTGGCCGCGATGTGACGATTCGGAACTCAATCCTGATGGGCGCCGACTTTTACGAATCGCCCGAGGCAGTGGCGGCGAGCGACTTTGCCGACGAGCCGCCGATGGGGATCGGCGCCGGCGCCGTCATCGAGGGGGCGATCGTCGACAAGAATTGCCGCATCGGGCAGCGGGTCCGGATTATCAACGACGCCCAGTTAGACGACGATTCAGGCGACGGCTGCGTCATCCGCGACGGAATCATCGTCGTCGGGAAGGACTCGATCCTGCCCCCCGACTGGTACTTCGAGAGCGGCAAAAAGCCGGCGGAACCGGCCTAAACGGCAAAGCCGCACCCGAATCGCGGGGATGGGACTTGCCCGCGGCTGAGAGTCGGCGACGATTCCTAGGCTGGATGGCATTCGATCGCCATACTAAGGGCTCGCTGACCTACAAACCTTGCCCTTAACTAGGGCGGGATACTTGGAGAGTAGTTTGATGACTTGTCTTCGTGCGTTGCGAGTTTCATTTCGCGTGTTGGCTGTGATCGCAGTCGTTGGCTGGCGCCTCAGTGCGTCGCTTGGCCCGGCGTTTGCCCAGGAAGCTGTGGCCCCAACTGGCGCCGACGCGGCGAAAGCTGCGCCCGAGGCGGTTTACCTCGACGAGCCGACGCCGGCTCCGGAGCCAACGGTAGCGCAAGAGGGCCCCGTCTCCGAGAAATACAACGACGGCAAAGTTCGCGTCGAGCGCAACATTCGCTTGCTATCCGACAATCAGGTGGTCAATCACGGCAAGTACACCGAGTACTACCGCAACGGCCAAAAGTTCGCAGAAGGGAACTTTGACGGCGGGGCGCATGACGGCGAGTGGAGCTATTGGCACGACAATGGTCAGTTGGCCAAGACGGTGACCTTCAAGAAGGGAGCGCCCGAGGGAGAGTGGGAAGTCTTCCGACCTGACGGGACCTTGCAGGCGAAGAAAGGCTACAAGGCTGGAAAACGGGAAGGGTCCTGGATCATCTACTACGAGGACGGCAAGACGCCTAAGATCGAGCAGAACTTTGTCGACGGCAAACTTGTTGGTCCGCGCAAAACGTACTTCGCGAGCGGCAAGCCCCGTCAGGAAGCCACTTTCGTGGATGGCGTTCTCGACGGCGTCATGACGGAGTGGGATGAAGCGGGCCGCAAATTGGCTGAGGCGACGTTCGCCAAGGGGAAGCTCCACGGCAAGCTGAGCCGCTGGGCCGCTGACGGGAGCGTGAGCGAGCAGGTCTACGAAGACAACAAACCGGTCGCCAAGACCGACGGCAACTAGGGTAGATCTCTCTGTTGGAATCTGCCCGCTTCACGGCGTCGAATCGCGCTTCCCTTTTGAGGTTTAGGACCGAAAGCATGCCCGCAAGCACCGGCGCCGGATTGGCCCACGTCGTCTTCTTCACGCTTAAGGACCAATCCCCCGCTTCGCGCGAGGCGTTCGTCGCGGCCTGCGACAAATACCTCACCGACCATCCCGGGACCGTTCACTACAGCGCCGGCGTCCGCGAGCCCTCCTACCAACGCCCGGTGAATGACCAGGAATTCGACGTGGCGCTCGTCGTCGTCTTCGACAGCAAGGCGGCGCACGACCAATATCAGGTCGCCCCGCGGCACAAAGAGTTCATCGCCGAACAGTCGGCGAATTGGTCTAAAGTCCGCGTTTTCGACGCGATTGCCTAGCGGCCGTGTTCGCGGCGACCGGCCGGAACTTGAGTCTTTTTCTCGCGCCCGGCAGGCGGCGGGCCGTACGCTATAATTGCGCTGGCAATCTGCCAGCGCAGCCACCCGGCCGATTCCCCGCCGATCCATGCCCGACCCCGTCGTTTACCTCCCCGAGCACTTCATCAACCGCGAGTTGAGCTGGCTGGAGTTCAATGCGCGGGTGCTGGAGGAAGCGCAGGATCCCTCCAACCCGCTGCTGGAGCGGGTGAAGTTTCTCTCGATCTTCAGTTCGAACCTCGACGAGTTCTTCATGGTCCGCGTGGCGGGCCTTCGCGAGCAGGCGTTCGGCGGCGTGGCGCCGCAGGACGTGGGGGCCGACGGGCTCGATGCGCTCACGCTGCTGCAACGCATCTGGCAGCGAACCCGCGAGTTGGTCGAACAACAGTATCGCTGCTGGAACAAGGCGATTCTGCCCGCGCTCGTCGAACAGCAAATCTTGCTGCTCAAAGAGTGCGACTTCGACAAATCGCAGCGCAAGATCGTCGACGAGTTCTTCCGCCAGCGCGCGTTTCCGATTCTCACCCCGATGGCGATCGACCCCAGCCATCCGAGTCCGCGGTTTCACAATCGCGGACTTTACCTCGCCGCGCTGCTGCAGAGAACGAGCGGCCTCGGTCCGGCGGAGCTCTTTGCAGTGGTGCAACTGCCGCAGGTGTTGCCGCGTTTCATCGACGTCGGCACTCCGCAAGAGAACAAGTTCGTTCTCCTCGAAGACATCATCGCCTGCAAGCTGTCGGAGCTTTTCGGCGGCTACGAAAGCGCCCATCAGGCGACGTTCCGCATTACGCGAGACATGGACGTCGACATGCTAGAGCAAGAGTCGGACGACATGCTCCGCGCGATCGAATCACGGCTGCGCGCTCGGCAGCACTCCGAAGCGGTGCGGCTGGAAGTCCACAAGGAGATGAGCCGCGACTTGCTCGAAACGCTCATCGGCGAGGAGCAACTGCAAGAAAACTACTTCGTCGAAGGAGAAAAATACTCCGAGGTTTACCGCGTCGACGGCATGCTCGACATGACGGCGCTCAATGAACTCGCCCGCCTGGCGGGGAAAGACGCCTTGCGCGACGCTCCGTTCACGCCGCGGCAGCCCCTGGGAATGCGGCGGGGCGACAACCTTTTCGCCGAGATCGCCGATCGCGACGTGTTGCTTCACCACCCGTTTGATTCGTTCGATCCGGTGGTCGATTTTATCCAAAGCGCCGCCGAAGATCCGCACGTCCTCGCCATCAAGCAAACGCTCTACCGCACCAGCGGCGACAGCCCGATCGTCAAATCACTCATCCAAGCGGCCGAAAACGGCAAGCACGTCACCGCGCTGGTGGAGTTGAAGGCCCGTTTCGACGAAGCGAACAACATCAGCTGGTCGCGGCAAATGGAACGGGCCGGCGTCCACGTCGTGTACGGCTTCATGGACCTCAAGACCCACTGCAAGCTCGCCATGGTCGTGCGGCAGGAAGGCGCGAAGGTTCGTCGCTACGTCCACCTCGGCACCGGCAACTACAACCCGGCGACCGCGCGACTCTACACCGACATGGCGTTGTTCACGTCAAACAAGGTGATGGCCGACGACTGCACGGCGCTCTTCAACTTCCTCACCGGCTATTCGCAGGGCCATGAGTGGAAGAAGCTGGTGATCGCGCCGACCGACCTCCATCGCCGCACGATTGAGTTGATCGACGAGCAAACGGCCCGGGCCGCCGAGGGTAAGAGCGCCCGCATCTTCGCTAAGCTCAATTCGCTCGTCGACGGCGAAACGATCGAGGCCCTCTATCAGGCAAGCCAGGCGGGCGTGCCGATCGACCTGGTCATCCGCGGCATCTGCTGTCTGCGACCGGGCCTTCCCGGCATTTCCGAAAACATTCGCGTCCGCAGCATCGTCGATCGCTTCCTCGAACATAGCCGCATCATGGTCTTCGGCGAGGCGGGCAAAGAGCAGATCTATCTGAGCAGCGCCGACTGGATGCCGCGCAACTTCGAACGCCGCGTCGAAGTGATGTTCCCCGTCGAAGCGCCGGAGCTCAAGCGGCGAGTCTGCGATGAGATCGTTCCGGTCTATCTCCGCGACAACTGCCGCGCCCGCGTGCTGATGCCCGACGGGTCGTACGTTCGCGCCGCCGCGTGGCATGACGAGCCGGAACATCGCGCTCAACGAGAATTGTTAGCGGCGAGCAGCGGTATTACGCTCGCGAAGACGCCGTTGACTTCCGCAGACGGCGATGGCGCCGGCAAGTCGAAACATGCCGGCGGACAAAAATCGAAGCAAGGGGCGTGATCGCCGCCAGTCCTGATGCGCCCTAGCGCCTCGAGGCGCGCCCTGTCACCCCGAAGTACTCCGAGGGGTCCGGCTAGATTCCTCGGAGGACCTTGGAATGACAGATTGGCGGAATGAAAGGACAACGATCGCAGCAATCGGCGTCAATATCGCAATTCATCGCGACTACCCAGTGACTTCGCGACCGCTAAAATGGGGCTTTGGGCCCGCACCGATAATCGCTGGTCACCCCGCACACTCCGCGTCCATTCATGGCTGAAGACTATTACGCAACGCTTGGCGTCGCCCGCGGCGCCTCGGCTGAGGAGATCAAAAAGGCGTACCGCAAGCTCGCGCGCGAGAACCATCCCGACCTTCACCCCGACGACCCGAAGGCGAAGGAAAAGTTCCAACAGGTGCAAAATGCCTTCGACGTGCTCAACGATCCAAAGAAGCGGGAGATGTTCGACCGCTACGGCAGCGCCTACGAATCGATGGGGGGCGGCGGCCCGCAAGGCGCGCGTCCTTGGCCCGGCGCCGGCGGCAGGGGCGGCGAAGCGCACGAAGTCAACTTGGAAGACCTCTTTGGCGGCGGAGGTGGGGGTTTTGCCGACCTCTTCAAGCAATTCGGCAATCGGGGCGCCCGCGGCGGCAATCGTCGCCCCATGCCTGAAGAAGGCGCCGATTTGGAGCATGAGCTCTCGATTCCCTTCGCCAGCGCCGTCCTCGGGGGAGAAGCGCAGATCGCCGTGCAGCGCGGCGACGGCCGCACCGAAACGATCCGCGTCAAAATCCCCGCCGGCATCGAAGACGGCAAAAAAATCCGCCTCCGCGGCCAAGGCGAACCAGGAGCCAACGGCGGGCAGGCGGGCGATATTTTGATCCGCGTCGCGATCGCGCCGCACCCTCATTTCCGCCGGTTCGGCAAACGGCTCGAAGTCTCCGTGCCGATCACCCTCGCCGAAGCGATCGCTGGCGGCAAGATCGACGTCCCGACGCCGCATGGCACGATCACGCTGACCGTGCCGCCCGGATCGTCGAGCGGCCGCAAGCTGCGCGTGAAAGGGCAGGGGGTCAAAGCAGGCTCCGGCGAGCCGGGCGACCTCTTCGCAGAGCTTGAAATCGTGATGCCGAAGGACCTCAGCGACGAGGATCGCCGACAACTCGCGGAGATTGCTCAGCGTTACAACGAGAATCCCCGCGCGGAGTTGCGGTGGTGATGCCCTCCGCCAGCACGACGCCGCCATACGCATGGGCCTTGCTCGCCCAGGCGTCCCCCCCGGACAAGCTCTCGCCGCCCGCCAGCGCCGCGGTGCTGATGGCCCTGCTCGGCATTGCGCTGCTCGGCCTGTTGATCGTCGTCGTGATCCTGCTCGGCGGCAATTGGGTTCGCAAGCAAGGCAATTTCCGCCGCGGTCCCTCGGTGCCGCCCGATCGCTCTCCCATTCCCCGCCGCACGACCGACGCTTCGTCCGGCGGCGACGAAACTACCGCCCCGACCCAAGCCGGGATCGATACGGTCCGCCAGCGGCCGAACCGCGACGAAACGATCAGCTAAGTGAGCGACTTCTCCTTTCACCGATCGCGACGGTTGCTGAAGAAGGCCGAGTTCGATCGCGTCTTCGCCCGCCGACGCTCGCAAGGCGACGGCATGCTCATCCTTTACGCCTGCGAAAACGACCTCCCCCATTCGCGCATCGGCCTAGTCGTCTCGCGGAAAGCTGGCAACGCCGTCGTCCGCAACCGCTGGAAGCGATGTTTGCGCGACGCGTTTCGCCTCGCCCAGCAAGAGCTTCCAGTGGGACTCGATCTGGTCGCCTTGCCCCGCGCCGGCGCGACGCCGACGATGCCGCGGGTCCAGCAATCGCTTCGCACCCTATCCGAACGCTTGGCCCGCCAGCTTCGCTAGCAGATTGATATGTTCACGCTTTGGCAACGAGTGATCGCGATTCCCAGCTGGCTCCTGATCGCGGCAGTGCGCTGCTATCAACTCGGCGTCAGCCCCTTCATCGGCCCGCGCTGCCGTTTTCAGCCTACATGCAGCCAGTACTTCATCGAAGCGGTGCGCAAGTACGGCGCCATCCGCGGCTGCTGGCGCGGCCTCTGCCGCATTGGCCGCTGCCACCCGTGGGGCGGCAGCGGCTATGATCCGCCGTGAAGGCCCTGACGGGCGATGCTGGATGCTGGCCATTGGATGCTAGCGAGGAAACTATCCAGCATCTAGCAATAAGCATCTAGCATCTGGGCTTCAGCCCTTACGCTTCTCTTGACCCTTCTCGCCAGCATCCCTACCCTCCGCGGCCTCTCGGTCTCGCATCGAGGCTGCGCGCAGGGCTGCGCGCAGCGACCTGTCGGAGCTACTTCCATGTCGAAGCGATCACGCCGCAGTCAATTCATCTCCCGTCGCATGATGCTCCAGGCGGCCGCCGCCTGCTTGGCGCCGTCGCTCGCAATCGGCTGCATGGGTCCGATTTTCCGACCGCAGAGTCCCGACGCGGCCCTTTCAACGATCGAAGACGGCGCGATCGACGGCACGCAGCTCGTCAGCGCCGTCGCCCATCCGTACGGCATGAGCTTTGTGAAGGTGGAGAACGTCGCGCTCGTCACCGGTCTTGCCGGGACCGGCGAAGACCCCGCCCCGTCTCCGCAGCGCGCCGCCCTCCTCGCGGAAATGAATCGCCGCGAAATCGCGAATCCCAACGAAGTCATCGGTTCGCCGAACACGGCGCTCGTGCTCGTCCGCGGCTATCTCCGCCCTGGCATCCAAAAAGGCGACCGCTTCGACATCGAAGTCAAAACGCCGACGCGCAGCGACACCACGAGTCTCCGCGGCGGCTGGCTCATGGAAACCCGTCTCAGCGAGATGGCCGTCCTCGGCGGATCGATCAGGACCGGTCACGAAACTGCCGTCGCTCAAGGAGCCATTCTGGTCGATCCCTCCGCCGACATTGAGAAGGATCCCGCACTTATGGTGCAAGGCCGCGTCCTCACCGGCGGCATCGCCACCAAGTCGCGGCAACTCGGCCTGATCCTCGACCATTCGCACCAGTCGATCCGACTCAGCCAAATGGTGTCTAAGGCGGTCAGCGAACGCTTCCACACCTACATCGACGGTCGCCGCCTCGGCGTCGCCACGCCAAAGACGGACGAATACATCGAACTCGCCATCCATCCGCGATATAAAGACAACATCGGCCGTTACATGCGAGTGGTCCGCAGCATCGCAGTCCGAGAAACGCCCCAACAGCTGCTGGATCGGCTCAAGCTGCTGCACGACCAACTCCTCGACCCCGTCACTTCGGAAACCGCCGCGATGCGTCTCGAAGCCATCGGCGGCGACGAGGCGGTCGAGATCCTCAAAGAGGGGGCCAAGGCCACGGACTCCGAAGTGCGATTCTACTCGGCCGAAGCGCTGGCCTACCTCGACATCACCGAAGCCGTGGAACCGCTCGCCAAAGCGGCGGTCGACGAACCGGCGTTCCGCGTGAACGCCTTCTCCGCGCTGAGTGCAATGGAAGACGGGGCCGCGTCGGAAGCGCTCGCGGGTCTCTTGTCGGTGAAAAGCGCCGAAACGCGTTACGGCGCTTTCCGAGCCCTCACGGTGATGGCCCCCGACGATCCTCGCATCCGGGGCGAAAGCATGAACGGTCGCTTCAAATACCACCGCCTCGAAACGGGCGGTCCGCCGATGATTCACGTCACCAGCAGCCACCGTCCGGAGGTCGTCCTCTTCGGCCGCGACCACGAGCTCAAGCTGCCGCTGGTGCTCGACGCCGGACCGCGAATCCTCGTGAACGGCTTGAAGGGCGACAAAGTCACCGTCAGCCGCTTCGGACCGAACAACCCGACCGAGCAGCGCATCGTCGACCCGAACGTCGACGCGGTGATTCGCGCCGTCATCGATCTGGGCGGCGACTACCCCGACGTCGTGCAGATGCTGCGACAAGCGAAGGAAACCGGCGCGTTGCCAAGCCGCTACGCCGAGAATGCTCTGCCAGAGTCGGGTCGCGTCCCCGACCGCACCGACGAGCCGGCGGCAACGAGCGACGATGCGAAGCTCGTCGCCAGCGGCGGCTAGAGTCGCCCTTTCCGCTTGAAGCGTCGCTTGAGGAGGAACTGCGAATTACGCGAATCGACGCGAATAAATATGAATGAAGTGCGCTGGGACGTCGTCCATCCCTTCAAGCCAAAACAGATAGTCATACATGCGTCAGTTTGGTCCCTCTAGCCTTCCATTCGCGTCGATTCGCGTGATTCGCGGTTAAAAAGACAGTCGATTCCCGCCATGCTTTCCGCCCTCGAACTCAACGGTTTCAAGAGCTTCGCGGAGCGGACCCGGTTCGAATTCCCGGCCGGCATCACCGTGGTCGTGGGGCCAAACGGCTCGGGTAAGTCAAACGTCGTCGACGCCATCAAGTGGGTCCTGGGCGCCCAAAGCGTCAAAGCCCTCCGCGGCAAGGAGATGACCGATGTCATCTTCAGCGGTTCCCGCTCCCGCCGCGCGGCGAACGCCGCCGAAGCGTCGCTGATCTTCGACAACCGCGCCGGCATCTTCGACCACGACGCCGCCGAGATCCAAATCACTCGCCGCGTTTACCGCAGCGGCGAGGGCGAGTACCTCATCAATCGGCAGCCCTGCCGCTTGCGCGACATCCGCGACCTACTGGCCGACGTCGGCATGTCGAATGGCGCCTACAGCATCATTGAGCAAGGCAAAGTCGACGCCGTCCTCCAATCGTCGCCGAAAGAACGGCGGCTGATTTTCGAAGAAGCGGCCGGCGTGAGCCGCTTTCGCGTCAAACGCGAAGAAGCGGCCCGGCGACTCGAAAAGGTCCAGCAGAATCTGCTTCGCCTCGCCGACATCGTCGAGGAACTCGAATCACGGCTAAAGACGGTCCGCTCTCAGGCAGGACGCGCGCAGAAGTACTCCGAGGTTTCCAAGCGGCTCGAACTCCTCCGCACGCATGTCGGGCTCGAGGATTGGCGCAAGCTGACCGCACGCATCGACGCCCTGCGAAGTTCAGCCGGCGCCGATGAAACCGACGTGACTGGCATGGAACGCGAACTCGCCGAGTGCGACGTCCGCGTGGCGGAGGTCGATCGAGAAAACGACGAATTGCAGCGCAGCTATCGCGAAGCGGCGGCCGCGGAGTCGGCAGTCCGTGAGCGAATCGCTCAATGCGAATCGACCCGCGGTAGCAACCTGGCGCGGATCGACGAGCTTGAACTCGAAACCCAGCGTCTCGGCCAACAGCTCCTGATCCTCACCACCCGCGCCGGCGACTCGCAGCAACTTGTCGCGGAAACGGCGGCCGAATTGGAGGCGTCGCAGCAGCATTTCGACAACGGCGCCAGCGTCACCGCCGAGAAGCAGCTACAACTTGCCGCCGCCGAAGCGGAGCTCGCCGCCGCCTCCCACGCGGCGACTCAGGCCCAAACCGAACTCCAGCAAGCCGAACGGGAACTGGCGCAAGTCCACAACGACGAGCAACTCCTCGAAGCCAAGCTCCAAACCGCCGAGGGATCGCTCGGCCGTTTCGACGACGAACTCGCGCCGCTAGCGGCGACGCGCCAGCGGCATGTCGCCGAGCAGAAGCGGGCCGCCGCCGAGTTGACGACGCTCGCCGCCGAGTTGGAGCAGGCGACGCAGCAATTCCAACGGGCTCAGTCTGAGCTCGCCGCCGATCGCGGCAAGGTAACGTCGCTCCACAAACTTGTCGCCGATCTCGAAGGCCGCCTTACCGGCGCCCGCGAGCGCACGGTCGTCCTCGAAGAACTTGAACGCCGCCTCGAAGGCCTCACCTCGGGCGCCAAGGAAGTCCTCCGCCAAGCTCAGGAAGACCCCGAGGGGCCGTTTCGCAGCGTTCGGGGCGTCGTCGCCGACTTACTCCACGTCGACGCCGACTCGGCGCCGCTGATCGAGATCGCGCTCGGCGATCGGGCCAACTATCTGGTCGTCACTGAAACCAAGTCGCTCGCCTTCGCGCTCGCCGGCGAACCAGGAAGCTGGCCCGGCCGCACGAGCTTCCTGCGGCTCGACGTCCCCTCGCCAGCGAGCGCCGTCGACCGTATCGACCTGGGCGACGAACCAGGCGTCATGGGCCGCGCCGACACGTTCGTTGACGCGGAGGAAGAATTGCAGCCGATGATCCGCCGCTTGCTCGGGCGCCATTGGCTCGTTGATACGCTGGCCACCGCCATCCGGCTGGCCAACGGACCAGGTCGCGGTCTCAACTTCGTCACTGCCGCCGGCGAAGCGGTGCTGGCGGACGGCACGCTCACTGTCGGCCCGCGGCAAAACATTGCCGGCCTGCTCTCGCGGCGGAGCGAACTCCGCGCCCTCCGCGAGCAGATCGAGGAGATGGAACGGGCCGCCATCGACTCGCAACGCGATTGCGAAGAACTCGAACGCCGTATCGCCGCGTCGGAAGCAGACCTCCAAAAGCTCGCCGCCCGCCAGGCCGCCGCCGCCAATGCCCACAGCGAGGCCCGCCTGCAAGCGGCATCGGTGGGCGACAAGCTCGAACAACTCGACGCCCGCATCGCCTCGCTCGCCGCGGCCCAGTTGCAGGAACTCGCCAGCCACCGCGACGGTTCAGTCGAGCGCACCACGACGCTTCGCCAACGGATCGAACAGTGCGGCGCCACGATTCAGCAGGCGACTCAGCAGCAAGCCGAGTTCGAGACCACGGTCGAGCAACTTCGGCAAGCCCTCACCGAGCAACGGGTCCAGTTCGCACGTAGCGAGCAGCGGCTTGACGGCTTGCGGCGTCAGATGGAGCAACTCCGCCGCGACCACGCCGAACGCGACTCACTGCTGGAAGAAACGCGGCTCCGCGCCGCCGAATGCCAGGCCCAACGAACTCGTTTGCAACAGTTGGTGCTCGACCTCGCCTCCGAAAGTGCCGAACTCTTCGCCCGCAAGGATCAATTCGCCGCCAAGCTGGCTGAGTTGGAGCAGAGCCGTAACGCTCGCCAGGGCGTTCGCAGCGCCGCCGTCGCCGCCGCCGATGCGATTCGCGAACAGCTCCTCGCTCGCCAGCGGCGCCTGCAGGGCGTCCAACTCGAACTCCAGCAGATCGTCCAGCAACGCTCGGCGACGGCGGAGCGCCTGCGCGAGGATTACAACCTCGACCTCGCATCGCTCGCCGCCGAAAACCGCCCTCTCGACGCGGCTGTCGAGTCGATCCCCGTCGATCGAGACACGATTGAAACCGAAATCCGCGACCTCAAAGGCCGCCTCCAAGCCGTCGGCCCCGTCAATGTCGAGGCCCTGGCCGAGCTCGAAGGGCTCGAATCGCGTTACGGCACGCTCGCCGGCCAGTACGAAGATCTGCAGTCGGCCAAAGCGCGGCTCGAACAAATTGTCCAGCAGATCAACGCCGAAAGCCGCGAGCTGTTCGTCGCGTCGGTGAACAACATCCGCACGCACTTTCAGGAAATCTTCCGCGGCCTCTTCGCTGGCGGCGAGGCCGACATTCTTCTGGAAGACGACGCCAGCGGCGACGTGCTAGAAGCCGGCATCTCGATTATCGCCCGCCCCCCTGGCAAACAGCCGCGAAACATCTCGCTGCTGTCCGGCGGCGAACGGACGCTCACCTGCGTCGCGCTGCTGCTAGCAATTTTCCGCAGTCGCCCCAGCCCCTTCTGCGTTCTCGACGAAGTCGACGCCGCCCTCGACGAAGCGAACATCGATCGCTTCGTCGACGTCCTCAAGCAGTTCATGCAGTCGACGCAGTTCATTGTCATCACTCATTCCAAGCGAACGATGACCTGTTCCGACACCCTGTACGGGGTAACAATGCAAGAGTCGGGCGTGTCGAAGCGCGTCTCCGTGCGGTTCGAAGACGTCAGCGAAGATGGCCACATCGCGCCGTCGGCGCTCAAGGCCGCGTAACTGCCGCAGGCGACGTCGGAAGGCATTGCGACCGCTGCAACCCGCGCAAACCGCCCCGTCGGACGACTCGCGTGCCATCGGAACGTGCGATTTAACCGTCGAGAACGTTGCAACGGTTGAAAGTTTCTAAAGTCGACCCCCCTCTCGACTCGAAAATAGAAGCGGATGGAGTGCTCTTCTCCAGCGCTTCCTCCCTCACACGAGGGGGGCGGCAACGCTGGCCGAGAGCTTCCATTGAAGGGGGGAGCCTGCCTGACTTGCACGCCGCACTGGTGCCGCGTTGCGCCCTTGATTGGAAGGGCCGCTGCGCGCCGTCTGGATGCTCTCCCTGCGCAACGACCTCGTTGCACCTGCGAGCCTACCCGGCTGCGCATGTGACTCGCGAGAGAAGCGATTGTAACGGTTGGATGGACTAGCTGCGAAGTTCTCCAATTTAACGACTTTCGCCAATCTCCGAGTGCTTGCATTGCCGAATAGCGTACATGACAGCAGAGGATCAGAAGGACCTGAACCGAAGCCGCATGCCATTTTTTTGATTCCGTGCCCCGACCCAGGCGAATTGCGATGCGCTCGCTCGACCCAGAGAGCGGCGTTTAGGGAGAGTCAGCGCCGAAAGCGCGTTGCAAACTGCCAGGGGCCGACCAGGTCGCACGCTCGTTGGGAGCGTGGGCCCAGAGTGAGCGTTCACGCAAGTCAATTTTGGAGTACCCGTGATGAAGGTCTTTACTACTGGTCAGGTCGCTAAGATCTGTAAGGTGGCCCCGCGCAC
>JBGSMO010000246.1:0-5048 GCA_041740115.1 Pirellulales bacterium | reverse complement strand
GACCAAATCATCCCTCTACCAACTCGCTGACGTTTTCGTATTGCCGACTCGACAGGAGAACTTTGGCTTAGTTCTCGTCGAAGCAATGGCTTGTGGAGCCACTGTCGTCACGACTCGAGGCACCGACATCTGGCAAGAGCTCCAGCGAGGCGGGGCGCACATCGTCGATCTCTCCGCGAGCGCCATCGCGGCGGAACTGGCCCAGATCTCGGCCGAGGGGGACCGGCGGGCGAACGGCGTGGGCTCGAGAGATTTCGTCTACGAATGGCTCGACCCGGAACGCATCGCAGCCACCTACGAATCGATGTACCGTCAAGCCATCGACGTCAGTCCGAGAACGTCGCGGATTGGAGCATAATTCTCGTTCGAGAACGTCCTATGTCACCTGAGCCCAACATTCACGTTTCACCATCGACGGCCGAGCGATCGTGCTCTAACCGCGCCGAGTCGTGGATCGATCTTTCCGCCTTTGATAACGCCGACTTCAATCCGGGACGCGGCATTGGAGTCAGGACGTTGTGGTACTTCTGCAGCGTCATGCTGTTTGAGGGGGGCTGGTTACCGCTTGGATCGGCAAAGGTTTCGATTCTACGCGCGTTCGGGGCGACGATCGGTCGCGGCGTCGTGATCAAACCGAATGTCCGCATCAAATTCCCTTGGCGGCTTCGCATCGGCGATCATTCCTGGATAGGGCAAGGCGTTTGGATTGATAATCTGGCTGAGGTGAGCGTCGGCAGCGATGTCTGCATTTCCCAACTCTGCTATCTTTGCACCGGCAGCCACGATCATCGCCGCAGGGGTTTCGACCTGTTAACAAAGCCAATAGTCGTTCAGGACGGGGCGTGGATTGGCGCCCGGAGCACAATCTTCCAAGGAGTGGTCGTCGGCGCCAACTCGCTTGTTGCCGGGGGCAGCGTCGTCGTCAAGAATGTGGAACCAACGGCAATCGTGGCCGGCAACCCGGCTGCGCGGATAGGTCAACGGGAGGTTCCTTCCGCGTGACTCGACGTTGCCTTCGTCCAGGCGTGCGGAAGCCGGCCCTGGCGTCGCCGCAGTCGGCGACGATCGCGCCTTGAAGAATGCACAACGAAATTGACTCATGGATCATCGCATGGAAAACCGTTCGTCTGCCCCTGCAGATTCCTCGACTTACGCGACCGTTGCTGAACGCAACGAGCCGCTCTTCGAGGCATTGGGCAAGTCCTACAATTTCCTCACCATTAAGTCGTTTGCGCAGACCTTCGCCGATTTGATCGTCGATCAGTGTCAGCTTCGCGGCGTTGGAACATGCCGCGTGCTCGACATCGGCTGCGGCAGCGGCATTGCCCGCAACACGGAACACCAATGGACCATTCGGAATGTCGCCGAGGAGCTTTGGGGCATCGAGCCTGACAAAGAGATCGTGGCGAGCGACGGGTTGTTCCATCACTTTCAACATGCGCTGATGGAAACGGCCGATTTTCCCGCCGACTACTTCGACGTCGCCTATTCCAGCATGGTCATGGAACACGTTGCCGATCCGGCCAGCTTCCTGCATGCCGTGCAGCGATGCCTCAAACCGGGCGGGGTCTATCTGTTCGTTACGCCCAACGCAAACAGTTTCGTTCCATGGGCGACAAAGACGCTGCATCAACTTCATGTCGACGAACTTGCCATTCGACTGATTCGTGGCAAACAGCAAATCGACGAGTATCACTATCCCGTCCAGTTCTTGTGCAACACGCCCGCTCAATTGCGCGACCATGCGCAACGGTCGGGGTTCCTGCCGCCTGAGTTCGTCTATGTCGAAGGTTTGGGAAGCCAAAGCTACCTGCGCGGCCCCCTCGCCACTATTCGCAGTTTTCTTGCCTGGAAACGGAAGAACTGGCAAAGGCCCGAGAACCTGGCGACTCTCATCTGCCGGATGACCAAATCGCCGTGACAGGCTCTCGCGTCGTCAACCGCGAGGCCGCATCCCTTCGGCCAACTCGATTTCGTAGGCGCTTCAGCGTGCGGAAGTTAGGAAAAACGGCGTCTGCCGCCAATACGAAGTTTCTTGCCTCGTATCGCTTAACTTATTCAGCTGTTTAGACTTATATAAGCATGATCGACCGCGACCTTCCAATACTAGTCACTGGGGCCCGAGGCATGGTCGGTTCTGCGCTGGTGCGCCGGCTGACGACCGAGGGGTTCAGCAACGTTCTTTGCGCCACTCGTCAGGAACTTGACCTGCGCGATCAGGCGGCCGTCGACGTCTGGTTCGACGCCCATCGCCCGGCGTATGTGATCCATGCAGCCGGAACCGTCGGCGGCATCCACGCGAATGCCACGCGGCCGGCTGAATTCTTGTACGACAACCTGATGATCCACGCCACGGTGCTGCAGGCGGCCTACCGCACCGGCGTCGAGAAGCTCCTCTACCTCGGCAGCTCCTGCATCTATCCGCGCGATTGTCCGCAGCCGATCAAGGAGGAGTATCTCCTCACCGGGCCGTTGGAAAAAACTAACGAAGCCTATGCCGTGGCGAAAATCGCGGGACTCAAGTCGTGCGAAGCGTACCGCAAGCAATACGGCTGCCGCTTCATTTCGGCCATGCCGACGAATCTTTACGGGCCGAACGACAATTTCGATCTCACCAGTTCGCACGTCGTGCCGGCGCTAATTCGCAAGTTTCACGAGGCGAAGATCAATGGCGCGGCGGAAGTCGCCGTCTGGGGGTCCGGCCGGCCGCGCCGCGAGTTCCTCTACGTCGACGACCTTGCCGACGCCTGTCTCTTTCTGATGGACAACTACGAAGGCGAAGGAACGATCAACGTCGGTTCGGGCGAAGATCTCACGATTGCCGCACTGGCCGGGTTGATTCGGGACGCCGTTTGCCCTGGCGTCGAGATCGCGTTTGACGCTAGCATGCCTGACGGAACGCCGCGAAAGTTGCTCGACGTCTCGAAGCTCCACGCCCTCGGCTGGCGCCATCAAACCACGCTCGCCGCCGGGCTCGCTTCGGCCTACGAGTGGTATTGTTCCCGCCTAACGGTCGTTGCCGCCAGCTGAACCCTACGCCCTGCCTCCACGAACGCCCTCGGCGTTGTCAGAAGTCGCCCATGTCTTCATCCGCTGCGCCACGGAAAACTGCGCTCATCACCGGCATCACCGGTCAAGACGGCTCGTACCTCGCGGAGTTGCTGCTCGAGAAGGGCTACGACGTCTGGGGCATCATCCGCCGCAGCTCGTCGTTCAACACCGGCCGCATTGATCATCTCTATCGCGATCCGCACGAGTCGGAAGTCCACTTGCGACTCGTTTACGGCGATCTGAGCGATGCTTCCAGCATCAACCAAATCTTGAAAAAAGTGCGCCCCGACGAGATCTACAACCTCGGCGCTCAATCGCATGTGAAGGTGTCGTTCGACGTTCCCGAGTACACGGGCGACGTCACGGGATTGGGCGTGACGCGGCTGCTCGAAGCGGTGCGCGAATTGGGACTGAACGCCAAGTTCTATCAGGCGTCGTCGTCGGAGCTTTACGGCAAGGTCGTCGAATCGCCGCAGACCGAGCAGACGCCGTTCCATCCGCGTAGCCCTTACGCCGCCGCCAAAGCCTATGCGTTCTACATCACGCAGAACTACCGCGAGTCGTACGGCATGTTCGCCGTGAACGGAATTCTGTTTAATCACGAGTCGCCGCGCCGCGGCGAGACGTTCGTCACCCGCAAAGTGACCCGCGCTGCGGCCCGCATCAAGCTCGGGCTGCAGTCGAAGCTCTATCTCGGCAATCTCGACGCCAAACGCGACTGGGGTTTCGCCGGCGACTACGTCGAAGCGATGTGGCTGATGCTACAGGTTGAGAAGCCTGACGACTATGTGATCGCGACGGGCGAGACCCATTCGGTCCGTGAGTTCTGCGAGGTCGCCTTCAGTCACATCGGTTTGCCGATCAAGTGGGAAGGGGAGGGCGTCAGGGAACGCGGCGTCGGTCCCGACGGACGAACGCTGATCGAGATCGATCCCCGCTACTTCCGTCCCGCCGAAGTCGACCTGTTATTGGGGGACGCCTCAAAAGCCCGCCGCGACCTGAAGTGGCAGCCGAAGGTGACGTTTGCCGGGTTGGCGAAGATGATGGTCGACGCCGATCTGAAGAGCGAGACGGAGCATCCTCGCTAAGCGCGAGAAGCTATCACTCGCACATGTAGTCGCCCCCTAGCCGGATCGCCACGCGATCCGGGCAGCGGCGCCAGACCGCATTCCTTCGCTCAACGCAGCCCGGAGGCCGTGGGCCTCCGGCTAGTAGCTCTCCGTCGCCTCCCCAGTTTGTCTTGTTCAACGCCCTGCGGGCTGATAGCCTCTCCGCCATGCCTTTCCTTGCCCCCCTCGGCGACGCCCCGCGCATCCTCATCGTTCGTCTCTCCGCCCTCGGCGACATCATCCACGGCGTTCCGGTTGCCTGTGCCCTGCGCGACGCCTTCCCCCGGGCGACCATCGGCTGGGTCGTCGAAGGCCGCAACGCCGAGTTGCTCGAAGCCCACCCCGCCATCGACCACGTCATCCGCGCCCCGCGCGGCTGGCTCAAGTCGCCCCGCGCCGTGCTAGCACTTCGCCGCGAGCTTCGGTTGCATCAATTCGACGTCGCGATCGACTTGCAGTGCCTCACGAAGAGCGCCATCGCCGCCAAGTTGAGCGGCGCGTCACGCCGCATCGGCAAGGCTGGCAGCGACGGTCGCGAATTGAGCAAGCTCTTCCATAACGAGCTCGTGGCTGTCGGCGGCGAACATGTCATTGATCATTATTTGGAACTCCTCCGGCCGCTCGGGATCACCGCTCCCCGCGTCCACTTCGATCTCCCGGAACGAGCCGCCGACGGCCTCCTGGCGGAGCAAATCCTCCACACCGACGACCTGCCGCGCGGCCGCTTTGCCGTCCTTAATCCGGGCGCCGGCTGGTCCTCCAAAATCTGGCCGCCTCAACGCTACGGCGAGCTCGCCCGACGATTGCTGAGCGACTACGGCATGCCGTCGCTCGCCGTGTGGGGCCTCCCCGACGAAAAGCCGCTGGCCGAGGCGATCGTCGCCGCGA
>JBGSMO010000239.1:0-8413 GCA_041740115.1 Pirellulales bacterium | reverse complement strand
CTGCCGCGCCGACCTCGAGCCGTTCCGCCACATCGATCCAACCGGCGGTCACGTTGAGCGTCGCCGAGTTGCCCGCCGTGGGCGCCACTTGCAGCAGGCCGGCATGTTGGCCGACGGCGTCGACGGCGACCGTGCCGTTGTTGATCACCGCGGCATCATATTTGGAGGGTTGCCAGTTGCTTCCCGCGGTGACGCCGCCGTCGTTGGTTTTCCAATTCGTGATCTGCGCGTAGCGGGTGCTGGTGGCGCCGTTGAACACGATCGGCGCCGGCGCGGGAAATTCGCCCGCTTCGTTGAGATACTCGACGACGTTGACGTAGCCGTCGTTGTCGAAGTCGAGCTTGTTGTCGGCCACCGAGTTGGGGTTGAGACCGTGAGCCAGTTCCCAGTGGTCGGGCATGCCGTCGTTGTCGCTATCCCAGCCGGCGGCGCGAGTGGTCGTCGGCGCGGCGAGAAGATTAGCGAGTTCCGTTGCGTTCGGCGCTGCGGCGCCGACGCCGCCGGGAGGGCCCGTGTTGCCTTTCACGTTATTGATGATCCGCTGGTCGATCGCTTCGCGGTCCCACCAGGAATTGCCGACGTGGTCGATCACCTGCGCATAAGCCGCGGGCGCCGTTTGCGTCGTCACCGGCGCCGTCGCGAACGGCGTCGCCAATTGGGTGAAGGTCTGGTCGGTCACCGGCGTCGAGAGGGCGAACGCCGCCCAGCCGAGGTCGCTGCCGTTGGGCGTGCCGTCGGGGTTCAGTTGCTTATCGGAGTCGATATAGTTGCCCGACTGATAGACGCGGGAGTCGACGTTCTTGTCGACGGAGAAGGCTCGCGTGGCGCTGCCGACGGTGTTGGGACCAGCGATAAGGTAATTGCCGACGTAGTTGACGTCGGTCTGCTCCTGCTCCGCTTCGCTGCTGCCGCCGGTGTAGCTCGCTCGGTCGCGCCAGTTGTAAATGACGTTGTTGCGGAAGTCGGCGGTCAGCGTCGCTCCGTTGTAGGTTCCAAACCGCGCCTGTCGGCTGGCGTTGCTCGCATACAAGTTGTGATGAAACGTGACGCTCGAATCGACCTGCGGCCGGATGAGCGAGCCGTAGGCGTGGTTGCTGGTGAGGGCGTCGGCAATGATCGAATACTGCACCGTCACATTCGTGTTGTTGTTCGCCACCGACAGGTCTTCGTCCTCAGCCCACGAGGCGGAGACGTGGTCGAGAATCATGTTCGTGGCGATCGTTTGTCCTGCCCCGCTGCCGCCGGTGAATCCGAGGGCGTCCTCGCCCTCTCCAGCCCCTTTGCGAAACGTCATGTACCGCATGATGACGTTGCTGGTCATCGTGTTGTTGCTCTTGGTAATCTGCGTCGAGTCGCCGTAGACGGTCACGGGACTGGGAGCGGTTTGGCCAGCTATGTAAATGTTGTTTACCGTTTTAATATCGAGCTTTCCCTGGGTGAGTTGGAAAGTGCCGCCGACGTCGAACACGACGACGACGTTGCTCGTCATTTGCTTACGCGCGGCGTCGTAGAAGGCGCCCCGCAGCGTGCCGACGGCCGGTTTGCCGTCGGGAGCGAGCGTGTCGGCGGTCGTCGTGACGTGATAGATCGTCGCGTTGGAAAACCAACCCCCTGCCGGCGCCGTGCCGGTGAATGTGCCGCCGAATCCCTCAGCCCCAGGGAAGAAGGGGAGTTGAGCGCTGGCGTGCGGGGCGAATGCCGCTGCCACGAAGAGGGCCGTCAATTGCAGAGCGATGCGTTTCTTCATGAGGAGCATACGGAGATTTGTTTTTTCGTTCGGTTCCCTCCCCTTGAGGGGGAGGGAGCCAGAGGAATTATTTGGGCGTGGTCGTCAACTCGTTGATGTAGACTTCAAGATTCGTGTAGCCATCCTCGCTCAACGTCATCGCGTTGCCGTCGCTGGCGTCGGCGGCATCTAGGCCATGCTCGCGTTCAAACGCATCAGCGATGCCGTCTTGGTCGACGTCGAAGTTTGCATCACGCTTCGCGAACGGCAGATCGTCCATGCCCGGCAACTTCCCGTCGGCGCCGCGGAACTCCTCTTGCGAGTCGATGAGCCCGCCGGTGCGCTGACGAACCGACTCGACGATGCGCTCGTCGATCGCGTCGCGCCACAGCGAGGCGCCAGCCCCCTCCAGCACGGCGTCGTAAGCCACTTCCGCCGGCCTGGTCGCTGCAGCGACCAGGCTGAAGAACGCCAACGGCTCGCCATTAATCACGAGTCGATCGCCCTCCCCAAAACCATCGAACCCTTTCGCAATCTCCGCCTTGTCGGTCGGCACGGCGCCGTTATGCGCCTCGTCCTGATCAAGATCCCGCCAATTTCCCTCCGCAATCACTTCACTGCGTCCAGGAGTATTCTCGCGAAAGAAATACTTCGCCTTCTTCGCCGGCCCGCAGATGAAGACGTTGCCGATGAGATTGACGCGAACATCGCCCCCCTCGCTCCGATGGGCGGCCTGATCGCCCCAGTCGTAGACGACATTGTTGACCAAATTCAAATCATTGCGGCGACGGTCCCCTTCCGACTGGCCGCGGTCGAGCGACTGCTGCCCGCCAATGGAGGGATTGCGAGCCCGATTATGGGCCCACAGATTGCCGTAAAGCGTATAGCCGCCGACGTTCTTCGCTTGATCGTCGGCCGTCAATTCGCCGCGGATGAGCGAGCCGTAACCATGCGGACCTTTTGGATGAAGCGAATCGTTGAGCCCCTCGGCGATGATCGAATTCTGAATCGTGACGTCGCGAGCCTTGGTGACGGAAAGGACTTCGTCGATCCCCCATGCGGCCGAGACGTGGTCGAGGATCACCCGTTCGCTGTCGTTGCCGACGTACACGCTGTTGGCGGAGGCAGAATCGAGCTTCGCCGCTCCAGCGGGTCGTTGACCCGCGGCTACGCTATCGGGGCGGGCGTGAAAGTCGCCGGTGCGAAAGCGAAGGTGCCGCAGGATGACGTTATTCGCCGCCGAAACTTCGACCGGATAACCCCAGAACGTGACGCCGCCGGGAGACGTTTGCCCGGCGATGGTGAGGTCGCTCTTGCGGATCTCCAGTTCAGCATGCAATGCAATCGGTCCGGCAACGTCGAACACGATCGTCCGAGGCCCTTCGGCCGAGCGCACTGCATGGCGAAACGACCCTTCGATCTTCGGCTCCGTCTTCGGGTTGTAATCCTCTAGCGTCGTCACATGGTAAACGTCGCCGCCACGACCGCCGGTCGCCTGGGCGCCTTGGCCGACGGCGCCAGGGAACGCGCGAGGCGCGGCGAAGACATCGCCGTCTGTGCTGAGCGAGGGCGCTAATGCGAGCAAGAGCGTCGCGATGCCGAGCGTTCGCGTCATGAAAATCTTGCGGTAGCAAGTCATTCGTAGGCCGGGACAACATCCCATTTGATGCGATAAGGCGGCGCGCCGGTGGGACGTTGTCCCAGCCTACGGCGTTCAAACTGGAGCGGCGTCCCAACGACGAGACGCCGCCCCACATTCTTCGAACTTGTCGGCTTACTACTTCCGCCGAGCGACCGTCAGGCTGGCCAGCGCGGCGAAGCCAAACAGGCTCAGCGTCGCAGGTTCCGGCACCGCCGCGAATTCGACGCGGAACAGGCTCGTGTCGAACTGCGCCGCCGTGCCATTGGCGCTCGAGGGCCGCAAGGTAAACGTATCGAACGTGAAGTTCGCCGTCGGATCGGTGAAGCTGACGGCAACGCTGCCAGCGCCGCCGAGGCTCCCGCCGCTCATGGTGCTGCGGATATCGAGTTCATTGGAAGCGTTGCGAGTAAGCGACATCACGTAGGTGTACTGCGTATCGCTCGCGTAGCCGGTCGATCCCGTGGCGGCCCCATTCGCCAGGGCGAGCCAATCGCCGCTGGAGCTAAGCATGGCGCCGTTGCCGTCGTGCTCCCGGAGTTGGAACGGATTGCTGTTGCCGAGCGTGGGCGCCATGTTCATGAACATGGCGTAGCCGGCATAAGCGCCGGAACTCGGCGCGCCGTTGGCCGCGAGACGCTGGGCCGCAGGACTGTCGACGACCGCCAAGCGAAAGTCCTGGCTGGTATTGCCGGCGTTAACCGTGCGGGGAGTAAAGACCCAAGTGACCGTCAGCGAGTCGCCCGCATTGGCGAGCGTGACGGGGCTCGCTTCGGGGGTGAAGTAAGTCGTCCACGAAGAGGAACCGGTTGAGACCGTACCCGAAAGCGGGCCGCCGGCGCCGGCGGGATCGAGCGTGCCGCCCCCCCCTTGGAACCAAGCCGACTCGAGGTCAGTGTCAGTATCGCTGTCGACGCCCATTTCGGAATAGGTGGGCGACGCGGGATCGGAATCGGTCCCGTCGGCCCAGCGATCGTTGACCAGGATGGCTCCCTGAGTTGTGGCGGTCAGCGTGAGCATCGCGAAGCTCGCGACAGCGAGCGGCCAGTTCTTGAAGTGCATGAGCGTCCCTCCCTTGAGAAGTGAAATCGAAGTGACTGCGAAGAGCGAAGAGTTGGCAACCTTCCCACGTCGGCGACCGTTGGAGAACGGCTCGAGCGGCGATCGAAAAGGCGGCCGCAAAAGACCGAGTTCAAGCTGCGAAAAGCCATGGATAAGAGCGCACCGCTGCAGGGAGCGGCCGTACTTCCAGTCTATTGGCTGCGACGGTGCATCCAAGTAGCCGATGTTGCAATGTTATTCCCAAAAGACGCAAAGCGTGTGCACACCCTCGGCCAATCAAAGGTTCCGTCGCCGCCAATTGGCGATGTTTAGAGCAGAATGGAGTTAGCCCTCGCTCCCAGCCGCGCGCGAGACGCGGGCAGCGCTCGACCAGAGGAGGCAATTCCATCATTTTCCAGGCTGTTTTGCAGCAGTTACGCGGTTGCCACGACGGCGCTTGGTCGTACTGCGCAGCATGCGGTCGCCGCTGGAGCTCAACCAGGGTTAAAAACGGTGTCGCTCAGTTGCTCGATGCGCCGACGACGCCCACAGATTCACTCAGAGAGGCATTGCGTAATTTCGGACGAATGTTGCAATAAATGACACTAGACCGCAAACCGGCTACTAGTGAAGATCAACAACGGTAGCGGGAAGCTCCTGGCGCTCGACCAATCGGCCGGCGCCGAGCCGATTCAATCGCGAGAACGAATCGGCGACCCTTATCGAATCTGCCGCCCGCCGACGGACCTGTATTGGCGGCTCGTTCCACTTGTCCCTCAACTCGTCAGCTTGGAATTAATCGCTTGGCGTGGCAGCCGCTCGCTGCTCGCTGGCGTGAACTGAATCGGCGCCGGTCATTCGCTGCAGAGGCGCATGCGACCGCAGCCCTCGAGATTGCCTGTGAGATTGTCGTTCAGCGGAGAGGAAGTCCATGGACCTATGTGCAACGGCGACAATTGAGACCGGTGGCGCCGCCCCTCGCCGCCAGCGCCGATGCGGCTTTACGCTCGTCGAACTCTTGGTGGTGATCGCGATTATCGGCGTCCTCGTGGCGCTGCTGCTGCCGGCCGTGCAGGCGGCCCGCGAAGCGGCGCGACGAACGCAGTGCCAAAACAATCTGAAGCAATTCGGACTGGCGGTACAGAACTACCACGACTCGCGGCGGGAACTGCCGCCGTCGCGCGTGGCGGACGGTCAACAAACGTGGCTGGCGTTGATCCTCGATTACATGGAACAAGCGAGCGTCAAACGGCTTTGGAATTCTCAACTCGGCTGCTATTACGACCAGCCCCTAGCCACCCGCAACGCAAGCGTCGAGGCCTTCTATTGCCCCTCCCAGATGCATGAGAATCGGGCGATTCTGGTGCCGGAAATCCCCGGGGACGGACATTCGCATGTCCGCGGCGACCCCGAGATTCCCGGGACTGCCGTCGGCTATTCGGGAGCACTCGCCGACTATCGCGCCGTCCGAGGTTCGACTTGTCCCGTCTACGCGATCAATGATGCGGGAACGCAGATTCTCGTCACTGATTTTGACGGCGGCATGGGACACCATGCCGACGGCGCCATTCCGCAATGCGATCGCAAGCTCGTCAAGTTCGGCGGCGCCGGCAATCGTGGCGTCCTCGGCTTCAAGGCGATGACTTCGTTCAAGAGCATCACCGACGGCACTTCGCAGACGGCGCTCGGCGGCGAGGTGGGTCGATTCGTCTCTGAATCGGGCCACGCGTTCAACGGCGACCATAATCCAGCCATCGCCTTGGGCGAGGCGCGCGGCTTCTGTCAGAAGTGCGAGTTCAATCGAGCCGAAGGGGGAGACAATGGTTTCGGCGGCGTCCACTCCGGCGTGGTCCTCTTCGTGATGTGCGACGGCAGCGTTCAATCAATCTCGAAAGAGACCGATCTTCCAGTGCTTGATCGTTTGGCGACGCGCGCTGGCGATGATCAATATGACATTAACGGGACAGCGACGAGTTGCCTGCCGTAATGCGAGTGCATGTCGGCTACCTCACTCTCGATAGTTCGCGAAACGTAATCCTATTCATGAACCGGCAACGAAGGAGAATGACGCCGCCTCTACTGGCCATGATGCTGGCGATTAGCGCGGGCTGCCGTCAATCGGACCGTGCTGAAGTTCATGGTCGCGTCGCACGATCGGACGGTTCTCCTCTAGTCGGCGCGACCGTCACGGCGCGTTCGGAAATGACCGGCAAGTGGGGTCGCGGCGTCACCGATGCTGACGGTCGCTTTCAACTCGGCGGAACTTCCGCGGGCGATGGAATCGCGCCCGGCGAATACTACGTCACCATCGTCGAAGATCGCGGCGATATGGACCAATTGCCAGCGACGATTCCCGCCCGATTCGGGCGGCCCACTCAGTCAGGCATCTCGCTTACGGTAAGGGCAGGCGACTCGAAGGAACTCAACGTGACAATTGATCCGACTTAACTCCGTAGCTACTGGAGCCAACACAGGTTTGGCAGCCACTTGCTTCGGCACTCATCACCATCGCTTCTTATCGTCCGGAGATTAAACGCATGTATTCGCGAATCGCTTCGCTGTCGACGCTCGGACTTCCTGGACTTGCCGCTGCGGCAGGCGCCGCTTTGCTCGGGATAATGCTCCTTGATTCACCCGCCCACGCCGCCATCTCTTGGGACGGACAAGCCGGAACCCAGTGGTGGTTTGATCCCGTCAACTGGAACGCCAACAGCAACGCCAACAACGTTCTGCCTCCTATCGATCCGATTAGCAGCGGCGACGCCCAGATCAACATCGGAACCGGCGGCGCTTGGAACGTCACCGGCGAGGGAGTCGTCTACGACCCGGCGAACGATGACTTCTTCGATGACGCCGATTCGATCTCCTTTCCCACCGGATCGTCTCTGACGACCACGCCAGGCGTGATGCGCGACTACGGCCCCGAAACCATCTACCGCCTCTACATCTCGCGGAACACGACCAACACGAATTTGCTCACGATCAAGAGCGGCGACCTGGTGATCGAAAGCACCACGATCATCGGTCGCTCGGGCAGCACCGCCGAGGCGCAGAATCTGGGCAAAGTCGTGCACACCGGCGGTTCGCTCCGGTTGCCGACGGCGACCCTCGACATCGGTCAGCGAGAAGCCTCCGGATGGGGGAACGGCACGTACGACTACCGCGGCGGCGTTCTCGAAGTGCAGCAAGCGGGAGGTACCCAAGGAATTCGCCTCTCCGCCGGCAGTTCGTCGAACGGCACCGGCGGTCATGGGCGTTTCATCATGCACAATCCAGCGACGGGCGGCCGCGTCCGCACGTTCGACTTCACCATGGCTTCCGACGGCAACAGCGGCGATGGCGTGACGACTGGCGTCGCCACCGTCGAGTTTCACTTTGAAAACGGAGGCACTCGACCGATTCAAGTCGATCGCAATCTTTCGATCAACAACGGCCTTGACGCTGATGGCGTCGGAACGCGTTCGTCGCGTTTGGAGTTGGTGCTGAACTCGGCCCCGACGCTGGAAGCGGGAGTGCCGCAAAACTTGGGCCTGTTCGACGTCAACTACAATAACGTTTTCTCGGGCATCATCAACGGCACCGGCGATCTCGATGGCGACGCCGTATTCAACAACGATCGGGTCCTCTCCGATTCGACCGGGACGGTCCACTACCGCCAGGGCGACACGGTTTCCGCCATCTTTGGCAGCACCAAATACAACTGGACGATCAGTTACACGGGCGACATCGCCTGGACCGACGCCGACAACAGCGTCGTAGCGAGCGTCTCCGACGTCGGCGGGACCGACGTGGTCCTCAAGGGCCTCAGCTCCGAAACCATCGCCGTCGACGACGCCGACTTCAACAACGACGGCACGGTCGACGGGGCCGACTTCCTGGTCTGGCAGCGCGGCTTCGGCACGGGCACGAGCAACGGTACCGGCGACGCTAACAATAGCGGCGGCGTCGACGGCAACGACCTCGCGATTTGGAAGACGCAGTTCAGCGGCGCGCCGCCGGCGCTCGGA
>JBGSMO010000228.1:0-5490 GCA_041740115.1 Pirellulales bacterium | reverse complement strand
GTTGACCCGTCATCGCCGTCACGCACGAGACTACGAAAAACTCCCCGCCTCCAGTGAAGCCCTCATTCAAATCGCCATGATCGGGCTCATGGCGAGACGACTCGCCAATGCGACAAACTAGATTTCAAAACACGTTCTGAGAGGCGGGCGTTGGATCATTCCCGCCAATGCGTTGGGGACGCTCGCCCTGCCGATGCTGGTGCTCGGTTCGCTGAGCAGCGTCTCGAGTCTCGATCCTCATGACGAGTCGACCTACATTTTGCTGTTCCTGTTTGCGCAGGCGAACATCTTTGCCGTCGTCACGGCAATGCTGGCCCTTACCTATCAATCGACGCCGCAAACGTTCCCGCAACCGGCGACGGCGGCCACGCTGGTCAACGGCAGACTGCTCCCTGCCGCCGGGGTGCTGACGCTCGACGTTGTCTGTTGGTCGTCGCTGTTGCACGGTTTGTTCCGTATCGATTGGCCGATCTGGGAGCCGGCCCTCTTCGCGTGTGCGACGCTGACGGCGTCGTTCGCGGTGCTGTGGTTCTGCTACGGCTCGCGCTGGATGATCTTCGGTTTCACGACCGTCGCCGCATTGTTCGGCTATTGGATGAAATCTCATTTCGGGCCAATTTTCGGCATGCCGACTCACGCCTGGTCGCCGATGGGGCTCGCCGAAGGGGCCGCCTTGGCAGGGGTCTCCTTGGCGTTCTACCGCCTCGCCATCGTGGGCTTTGCGCGAGCGCGGCGCGGCGAACCGGCGCTGTCGATTGGAGTCGTGGCTTGGTTGAACTCGTTGCCGGAGCGCCGCGTCAGCTCGGCAACGCTGTTTGCATCGAGCTTGGCGGCGCAACGCTGGTACTTTCGGCGTCAGATGTGGATTGCCCCCGCGGCCGTGTTGAGCGTCTCGCTGCCGGCGATCGTCGTGTGGGGATTCGCCAGCGGCGACCCGGCAGAGTTGGTCAGCGGCCTCGCCTTCGGCAGCTGGGGAATCTGCATCGCGGCGATGTTGGGAGGAGTGATGCTCGGCGCCCTGGGCCCTAAGGGCGACGTCGTTCTCGGGCAGTTCCTGGCGACGCGCCCCCTCTCGACGAGGGAGATGGCGAGAGAGCTGCTGCGCATCGCCGCCGAGAGTTGTGCGCTCGCGTGGCTCGCGTGGGGGCTGGTGTTCGTCGTGGTGCTCAGCGTCTTGCTCGTTCTTGGGTCCGCTCCCGCGGAGATGTTGCCCAAGGAGTTCACGCTGAAGTTCTTAGCCGCGGCGATCATCGCCTCCTGGGGAGTGATGAGTTGCGTGATGACCATCGCGCTTTCCGGCCGGGCTCCGCTCGTTTTTCGGGCGATGCTTGCGATCGGAGGAGCAATCGTGCTCTACGTGCTGGCTGCCAAGTATGCGTTGACGCCGCAGGCTGCCGATCGCCTGCACGGGCTCGTCGCCTCGCTAATCTGCATGGCTGTTATCGGCGGCGCGATCTGGGTGCTGTTGCTTGCCCTCAAGCGGGAACTCATCACGCGGCGAGCCGCTGGCATCACAGTCATCGCTTGGGTTGCCTTGATGTTCTGGGGGGCCGCAACCCTTCCATTCGGTCCGACGAGTGGCCTGCTCCACTGGCTATTCTCATGGCAGCTCCACTTCGCAGTGGCGGCGCTGGCTGTCGCGACGGTGGCCCCGATTGCCGCAGTGCCATTAGCGCTGGCGTGGAATCGAACCCGCTGAGGACGCACGGAAGTTTCACCGACTAGCCGGACCGCCACGCGGTCCCGTGGCGTGACGCAGCGACTAGCTAAGCCGCGCGTGGCGCCAGCCCGGAGCGCGTGGCCCTCCGGCTAAAGGTCGCGCCGCTAGATCGCTGCCCAATCCTTGGGCAGATGCGCCATTTCGTTCGCCGTTGCTATCGCGACGCCGCGCTAAAAACGAGTCGATTCGCGCAACATAGTGAAGATTCGCGGAAGATTCGCCATCGCGAATTGCGGGATTCACGCATTTCGCCTTGCTGTCATGAGGTGCAAACGCGCTTCGGCACGCCCCTTGCTCTGAATAATTTTCACGTGAGGCGATGCCCATAGGCCAAGCTTCACATCCCCCTAACCGCCAGTCGTCATACTTCAGTCGCCCATGGCAACAGAAGTCGCGTCGACTGCGACGGTCCCACCTAGAAGAAGCGAGCCGACTCTGAGCGAGTCGCTCGCTTTCCGACATATCGGCAAGTCCCCTCACGCGGCGCCCGTATGCGACCGCAGCCGAACTTGCCTCCATGCCCTCACGTTGCGGAGTAATCCCATGACTATCGGTACGCGCAAAGGTTTTCTCATCGACATGGACGGCGTCATTTACCGCGGGCCGGAGCTGATCCCCGGCGCCGCGGAATTCATCGCCAGCTTGCGGCGTTCGCGGATTCCGTTCATGTTTCTCACGAACAACAGCCAGCGGACGCGGCGCGACGTGGCGATGAAGCTGACCCGCATGGGGGTCGCCGTTGAGGACACGCATATCTTTACTTGCGCGATGGCGACGGCCCGCTTTCTCGCTTCGCAAAAGCCGCACGGCACCGCGTACGTCATCGGCGAAGGGGGATTGCTGAATGCCCTCCACTCGAACGGCTATGCGATCGTCGATCGCTCGCCCGACTACGTCGTCGTCGGCGAAGGTCGGACGCTGTCGTTCGAGATGCTCGAGATCGCGGTGCAGATGGTGCTCGACGGGGCGAAGCTGATCGCCACGAACCTCGATCCGAACTGTCCCACCAACAGCGGCACGCGGCCCGGCTGCGGGGCGATCGTCTCGCTCATCGAGAAGGCGACCGGCATTCAAGCCTTTAGCGTCGGCAAGCCAAGCCCCGTGATGATGCGGATGGCTCGCAAGGAGCTCGGCATGGCGACGAGCGAGACGATCATGATCGGCGACACGATGGAGACCGACATTCAGGGGGGCGTCCAGATGGGTTATAAGACGATCCTGGTGCTGAGCGGCGGCTCGTCGCGCGCCGATCTGGCGAAGTACGCCTTCAAGCCCGATCTGGTGATCGACTCGGTCGCCGACCTCGACGAAAGAACCGGCCTGCTGCATGAGATCTTGCCATCGATGAACCGGGAGGACGACACGCCGCACGACCTGCGCGAATGGGCCCGCGCCCACGCGTAAGCTTGGATGAGAGAAAAAGGGCTGGTTTTGGCGAGTCGGCCAAGTGGGCCAACGCGTATTGTTGGCCACCTTGGGCGCAGTCGGTTTTGGCGACACCGGGCCGGCGGCGCATGGCCGGGTGAGTCCTGTCGCGTGGGGCATTTTGTCGCCGAATGCGTTTTTGGCGACAGAAGTCGCAAGTCGTTGAGCGGGCTGGAGTTGTTGTGTCGCTGTGAACGCCGCGGGCGGCTGATGAGCGACGCGACGGGCGACACGATGGTCTGAGGGCGCTGCCACGAGCAAAGAAGCCGCGGGCGGGGAATGAGCTTCTCCCGTGGATGGCGGGCGGCTGCGGCGATGTCGCATGATGTGGACATGCGATCACCATAGCGAATGGCGCGGCCATTTTCTACACGGGAGTTTTGGCCGCTTCATGAGGGACTTACCTCAATGCTCAGGGCCTTCTCGCAGCACGCCGACTGCGCTGGCTTTCTGCAAGACGCTGCTATAAAGAGTTCGGCTGCCTGAAATGCTATTAACGCCTATTTCGCCGATTTAGAAAACGAAAATTTGTAAAGGAATGACATTTCACTCTAACCGAATTTGCTAAAATTGACCCTTATCAAGTACTTTAATCGATCACTCTTCGCTTTCTAAGCAACGTCTTCTTCACCTATCTCAAGTCGACGCCCAGCTGTTTCAAATCGGATTGAGGACGCGGTCCACGCAGCATGCTTAGCGGCCCGCATGCGGTCGATTGCCTCCTGTCGGCTCTTTTTTGACGGAAGCTTCTCATGAAATTCACGATGATCCTGTGGGGCGGGCTAGCCGCCTTCATGCACATCTCGCCCGTACTTGCGGCTGTCACGACGGTCGCCACGCGCGGAGTTGGCGCCGCCGATCTCGACGGACTGATCGTCACTGACGACGCTATCAGCGGCTTGATCGCTGCTGAACTGCCGGGAGATGCCGGCTGGCATCCGGCGAATCCCGCTTCTGGCGATCCAGAGAATCCGAATGGGCTGCCAGCGTTCACGGATGACGACGGTTTTCTATCGGGCACGACCGGCCTGCTCAATGACTTTCCTACGCTCGGCTCCCCAACGAAGCTCCTCCAGTACGATCTGGCTGCTCCGACAAATATCGAGAAGATCGGCATCCTTTCCGGCAACCTCAATAATGCCGACGGTCGTATCTTCACCACTTCAGTTATTCGCTACTCGACCAACGGCGGCGTCGACTACTCGCTGCTGGGATATTTTGAGTCGGCGCCCCTCGGCTCGATCAACAATGAATCAGGCGTTCCTGGGTCGACCGAAGATCGCGCCTTGCATCTGGAGATTTACGACGACGGGTCAACCGTGATGATCGCGGGAGTCACGAATTTGCAGTTCGACTTCTACGCCGTCGATAATACGCAGGGGCAGTACCGCGATCCGTTCGACGGCGTCAATCCGTTCACTGAAATCGACGACGGGTTCTCCGCCGCTTTTGTCTCGCCGCTGATCTGGGAAATCGACGTCATCGGACAGAGCGGCAGCGTCAATTCCGCCGACTTCGACGGAAATCAGGTCGTCGACGGAAATGATTTCCTCATCTGGCAACGGGGCTTCGGAGCCCTGGGTACAGGGACGTCTAGCACGGGCGACGCCAATGGCGATCTCGACGTCGACGGGGATGACCTGACGATCTGGAAGAACCAGTTCGGCGGGGCGGCCATCAGCGCGATCCCAGAGCCTTCCGCACTCGCTCTCGTTTGCCTGGCGATTACGCCCGCCGGTTTCATCGCCAGAAGGTCGCAACGGCATTCCCGCTGAAGCGAAGCGAGACGGCTGGGGGCAGCCCGTCTCAACCGCAAGGGAAACGGCGCCTGCCGCTTCCTTTGCACTGTGCGCTTGTCTTGAACTCTTTTCAACTTTGGAGAACGACTCATGAAGATTGCATCGTTGGTTCTGGCCGCTGCAGCCACGACCATGCTGACGTTACCCGCCCTGGCGGCCCCAACTGCCGTCACCACTCACGGACCGGACGGCGCCAGCTTGGCGGCTTCGATCGCCGTCGGCGATCTGATCTCGGGCCAAATGGGCGTCGAGCTTGCCGGTGATCTCGGCTGGCATCCCGCCAATCCCGCCGCCCCCAATTCATTGCTGCCCCAAGGACTCCCCACGTTTACCGATGACGCGAACAACTCCGGACTCTTTGGCCTCCTGAATGATTTCCCGGCAGCCGGCGCGCCGGCCAAGCGAGTTCAGTACTCCCTCGGCGGCGCCAAAGACATTCAGGAAATCCAAATTCTTTCCGGCAACGACGGCAAAGACGGCCGCGTCTTCTCGACGACCGTCATCAGCACGTCGACCAACGGCGGCGGCAGCTTCTCGACGCTCGGC
>JBGSMO010000211.1:0-9156 GCA_041740115.1 Pirellulales bacterium | reverse complement strand
CGCGCGACGCTCCACGCCGCGGCCGGCGACGGCGTCCCCGCCATAAGCGCCGGCAACTACGGCGGCAAACTCGGCAAGTTCCACTTCAAACTCCGTGAAGTGTTGGCAGTATGATTTTTTCTCGCAAAGACGCAAAGGCGCAAAGAAAAACGCAAAGAAGACAGCTTGCTGTCACGTCTTGGTGGTTGTCCCTCCGTCTTTGTATTCTTTGCGAGTTTCTTTGCGCCTTTGCGCCTTTGCGAGAGACATCCAAGGCCCAAGCACAAGAAAAGATAGAAAGCCTGTCGCTCGACCAGTTTCAGCCCCGGTCGATGCTGGTGCTGCCCGAGCATCGTCCCGCCCGCGCGAAATTTCCCGCCGTCGACGTTCATATCCACGGCCGCCACAAGCTCCGCCAGTCGCCCGAGGCGCTCGCCGAGTATGTCCGCCTGATGGACAACCAGAACATCGCCATCTCCGTCAGCCTCGACGGCGAGCTCGGCGAGCGGTTGGAAGAACACAAGAAGTTTCTCTGGACCGACTACCCGAACCGCTTCATCATCTTCGCGAATATCAACTGGCAAGGCGACGGCAAGGCCGACGAGCCCGCCACCTGGGATTGCCAACGGGCCGACTTCGCACGCCGCATGGCCGACGCCCTTGCCGACGCCAAGCAGCGCGGCGCCTCGGGCCTGAAAATCTTCAAAGACTTGGGCCTCGTCTACCGCAACCCAGACGGCTCGCTGATCGCCGTCGACGACCCCCGCTGGGACCCCATCTGGAGCGCCTGCGGCGAACTCGGCTTGCCGATCCTCATCCACGCCGGCGACCCCGCCGCATTCTTTCAGCCGCTCGATCGATTCAACGAGCGGTACGAAGAACTTTCACGCCACCCCGACTGGCACTTCCCCGCCGACAAGTTTCCGACCCACGCCGAGATCCTCGCCTCCTTCCTCCGCGTCGTCGAGCGACACCCCAAAACAATCTTCATTGGCGCCCACTTCGCCAACAATCCAGAGAATCTGGCGGAACTGGGCGGTTGGCTCGACAAGTACCCGAATCTCAATGTCGAACTCGCCGCTCGCATCGCCGAACTCGGCCGCCAGCCCCGCGCGGCCCGCGAGTTCTGCCTGAAGTATGCCGACCGCATTCTCTTCGGCACCGACGGCCCGCGGGACGTGAAACGGCTCGCCCCCCACTGGCGCCTCCTCGAAACGGCCGACGAGTACTTCCCCTATGCCGAGGACCAATATCCGCCCCAAGGCTTCTGGAACATCTACGGCCTCGACCTGCCAGACGCCGTGCTTCGCAAGATCTACAACGAAAACGCCGCCCGCCTCATCCCCGGCGTCAAAGAACGCCTGCAGCGGCAGAACATCCCCTCCCTTGAGGGGAGGGGCTAGGGGACGGATTCCCGATGTCGCCACAGTTACTGGGCAAGCAATGATCGTTCCATTCCTGCTATTCTGGGTGCTACTGATCTGGAGCGTCCTCGACGGCGACCTCCCTGCAAGAAGCGGCCGTCTACGCGATCGTTTGGCTGGTGCTTCTGGGCTGTTTTTTGCAGTTTCCCGGCGGCGTCTTGTGGTTCGTCGTGCCAGCGGTCGTGATCGACATTGTCTTGGTCTTCAAGGTCTTTGGCGGCGACGTCGAGATTCGCTAGTTTCATCCCTTCTACCCCCGCCAACCCGTTGCCAGCCGCGCTCTCCGCTGGTTAAACTGCGCGGTCAGGCGCGGCCCGCTGTGGGTCGTTTTACTTATCCATTGGACTGCCGAAGTTTATGACCGCCGATCACGACCCGACGGAAGCGCTCGAACAAACTGCTCCGTCGCCCGCCGCACCCGCCGCTGATTCATCCTCCAGCGAGTCGGCGACTCCCGCGCCTGCGGCTGCCCCCCACGCGCCCGAAACTTCCGACGCCGCCCGCCCCAGCGAGCGCATCCAAATCGGCAGCCAACGCGATTCGGAGGCAGACGATCCCACGCTCGCCCCGAAGCCGGTGAATCCCGGCCCGTCGAACCCCGATCGCGTCACGGAGCAGAAGCGCAAGAGCTATCCGCCGCCGAACATCCGCGCCCAGCTCCCGCCCGATCTGGAGCAAGAACTGCAAGCGGCCCTTGCCGTCGACCCGGTCGACCAACTGATGGAGAGTTCCGCCGCCGCCACCTCGCAGGCCGAGCTTGCCCCTGAGACCCGCGTCAACGCCACCGTCGTCAGCATTCATGGCGAGGATGTCTTTTTTGACCTCGGCATGGGCCGCAGCCAGGGCGTCGCCCAACTGAAGCAGTTCGAGACGCCCCCCGAAGTCGGCGCCCAGATGGAGATGGTCGTCTCCCGCTTCGACGCTGAGCAAGGAATCTACGAGGTCGCTCGCAGCGCCGCCGCCGTCAGCGTCGGCAACTGGGACGAAGTCCACGAAGGTCAGGTGATCGAAGTCGTCATCACCGGGGCCAACAAGGGCGGCCTGGAGTGCACTGTCGCCAACATTCGCGGCTTCATGCCGATGGGCCAAATCTCGATGTTTCGCGTCGAGAATGCCGAAGATTACGTCGGCCAGCGTTTGACTTGCGTCATCACCGAAGCGAACCGCAGCCGTAAGAACCTCGTCCTCAGCCACCGCGCGCTCATGGAGCGCGAGCGCAAGGAGAACCGCGAGAAGCTGCTGGCGGAGATCGCACCCGGCCAAATTCGCGAAGGGACCGTCCGCAGCTTGCAAGACTTCGGCGCCTTCGTCGATCTCGGCGGCGTCGACGGCCTGATCCATGTGAGCCAAATGAGTTGGGACCGCATCGGCCACCCGAGCGAAGTCCTGCAGGTGGGCCAGGCCGTGAAGGTACGAGTCGAGAAGGTGAATCCGGAGACGGGAAAAATCTCGCTTGTCTACCGCGACATGGGGGCCAACCCCTGGGCCAACGTCACCACGAAGTACGGCATCGGCTCCCGCGTGAAGGGAACCGTTTCGAAGCTGATGCAGTTTGGCGCCTTCGTCAAACTGGAGCCCGGCGTCGAAGGCCTCATTCATATCTCCGAACTCGGCCACGGCCGCGTCATGCGCACCAGCGACGTGCTGAGCGAAGGCCAAGAAGTCGAAACCAAGGTCCTGTCGGTCGATCCCGACGCGCAGCGAATCAGCCTCTCCCTGAAGGCGCTCCTCGCTGCCCCGGAGAAGCCCGAGCAACGTCGCCCCGAGCCTGAACCCGAACGTGAGCCGACCCCAGAAGAGCTCAAGCGCCAGGAACGCCGCCGCAAGGCGAACGAGGATCTCAAGGGCGGCATTAGCGCACCCAGCGGCGGCGAAAAGTTCGGCTTGAAGTGGTAGCCGCGGGTCGACGACCCGCCGGAGCGGTCTAAAGACTGCTGCGCCAACTTCCATCATTCCCCCGGTGACGCCCTGCGCCGATGCGCGCCCACCAGCCCCGCTCCGGCGGGTCGTTGACCGGCGGCTACTCGTCGGATAACATGCAACTAAACGGTTGCGTAACATCCGACATCCACGAGGGCCAACCCCATGCCATCCCCCACCGACCGCATTGAAAAGCAAGTCCAACTCAACGCCCCTCTCGACCGCGTCTGGCAGGCCCTGACCGACTACAAGCAGTTCGGCGAGTGGTTCCGCGTCAACCTCGACGGCCCCTTCGTTCCCGGCGAGTACACGCGCGGCAACATCCTGCACCCCGGCTACGAACATCTCGTCATGGAAGTCAAGGTCGGCGAGATCAAACCCAAAACGTACTTCTCTTTCTATTGGCATCCGTACCCCATCGATCCGCAGGTGAACTACGCCGACGAAACGCCGACGCTGGTGGAGTTCACGCTCGAACCTAAAAACGGCGGCGTGCTGCTGAAAGCCACCGAATCGGGCTTCGATCAAATCCCCGCCGGCCGTCGCGACGAAGCCTTCCGCATGAACTCCGGCGGTTGGGCCGCGCAGCTCGACAACAACTTGAAGGCGTATGTCGAAAAATAGCCGCCACGCCGCCGCCGCTCGCCTGCTGAAAAGCGCCGCCCTCTTCGCGGCGCTCGGCGACGGCACGCGCTTGGAAATCGTTTCCAAACTGGCCGACGGCTCGCAGCAGTCGATCACGCAACTCACCGCCGGCGCCGACGTCACGCGGCAGGCAATCACCAAGCACCTCCGCGTGCTCGAAAGCGCCGGCATCGTGCAATGCGCGAAGAGCGGCCGCGAAACGCTCTTCGCGCTCCAACCCCGTTCGCTCGAAGAAGCCCAACGCGCCCTCGCCGCCGTCTCCGAGCAATGGGACGCGGCGCTGGCGCGCCTCAAGGACTTCGTCGAAAAGTAGCCGCGGGTCAACGACCCGCCGGAGCGGTTAGAAAGACGAACCACCAAGGCACGAAGGGCACGAAGACGCACCAAGGAAGAGTGAGAAAGAAAATAACCAAGCGGGGTTGGTTTCGTCGCCTGTTTGTTTGCCTTTCCCTTTCCTTGCATTTCTTCGTGCTTCTGGGTGTTCTTCGTGCCTTGGTGGTTATTCTGCTGAACCCATCCGCGGGGCAATGACCCGTCGAGCGATGTAAACTCTCGCTGCCCATTCGCATGGTCACGTTGGAGTACCATCGAGACCATGCCACCCTTACCTCGTTTCACCTTCCCCATTCCCCCTTCCGCCTTCCCCATTCGCCCTTACAATCCCATGCATGCCCAACTCCTCTCCTCTCCCCCCAGCCCCTCTCCGCGGCCCGTTGGCTGAACCCTGGTCTCCCGGAAAACTTCTCCGCCTCCTCGGCATGTTCGGCCCCGCGGCGATCCTCGCCTCGGTTTCCATCGGCGCCGGCGAGACGATCGTCGTCGTTCGCACCGGCGCCTGGATGGGCTACGGCCTGCTGTGGCTCATCCTCCTCGCCGCCCTCACGAAGGGCGTTTGCGTCACTTACTTTCTCGGTCGCTACACAGCGGTCAGCGGCGAGTCCCCCGGCCAGCGCCTGGTGAAAATCCCCGGCCCGCGCGGTTGGCTCCTGTTCCTCCTCATCGCGCTCGAACTCGGAGCCGCCGGTCCCCTCTGGGGCGCCCTCGCCCGGCCGTCCGGCGAGCTCATGAGTTACCTCATCCTCGGCGGCGGCGATCACGGCAACGCGAACCGCATCATCGCCACCGCGTTCATCGCCGTCGCGCTCCTGTTTAGCCTGTCGACCAGCTATCGCAATCTCGAGAAGCAGCAAGTCATCATCTGCGGCATCCTCGTCATCGGCACGTGCATCGGCACGCTGCTGGTGCGACCTGATTGGCTCGCCGCGCTCGAAGGGTTGTTCTCGATCGGCCACATCCCCAGTGTCCCCGAGTCGGCGCCGCCACTCTTTCGCGACAGCGTTTGGCCGCTGATAGCCGTCACCGTGGGCTACGTCGGCGGCAGCGTGATGACGTATCTTGTTTACCCCGATTTCATCGCTCTGCATGGCTGGGGCATGACCGGTCATCCCAAACGCCAGGAACTCCTGTCCCGCGCCGCCGCTGGCCAACCCGCCGACTACCTTCCCACCGATCCGCAGCAAGTGAAGGAAATCCGCCGCGCCGCGGGGCCCGTTCGTTGGGACGTCGCCTTCGGCGCCTTCGTCCTGCTGGTGGTCAGCGCCGCCTTCATGATCGCCGGTGCTGCCGTCCTCTATCCCAAGCAAGTCGCCGGCGAAGACATCGCCAGGTTCGACGGCTGGGGCCTCCTCACCGACCAGGCCGAAATCTGGAACGCGATCCACCCGTCGCTCGTCTGGGTCTATTACCTCTGCGTCGTCGCCGCGCTGTGGGGGACGCTGCAGTCGTACCCCGACGTCTACGCTCGCGGCGTCACTGAATACTTCCGCGCGATCTGGCCCGAGCGCCACTGGAACCAGCGCAAGATCCAACTCGTCATCTGCGCTTATGTCTTCCTCGCGGCGAGCGCCGTCATTTGGAGCTCGATGAACTTCGACGCGATGACCCAAACGGTCAACTTCCTCGCGACCAGCCTCGGCGTCTGCCTCGCGATGTTCGCGGGGCTGTATCTCAACTTCCAACTGCCGGCGGCGTATCGCACCCGCTGGTGGATGCTGCTGGCCGGCGTCGCCTCGGCGATCATCCTGACCGGCGTCTCCAGCATCGCCGGCTGGGGCCTCTGGCAAACGCTCACGCAGTAGCCGCGGGTCAACGACCCGCCGGAGCGGTGAGAAGGACTGACCACCAAGGCACGAAGAACACGAAGACGCACCAAGGAAGAGAAGGAAATGCTCAGCAAGGGCAGACCTCGTGACCTGGCTTCTCGCTCTTCACTTCCCCTTGCATTTCTTGACGCTTTCTTGGCAGTCTTCGAGCCTTGGTGGTTACTCTTCCGAACCTCTTTTATGCGTCCGTATTGCAATGCGACGCAGACGAATTGCGATGCGACGCAAAACGGAGTTTCTCTGGGAAGATGCTCGCCGCAAAGCGTCCGATTGATGAAAACCGCCTGGTTTTTGCTTGTCGGCCATGTCTGCCAAGTCCGCCGTGTCGGCCAACTTGTATTTGTTGGCAGACATGAGAGATACGTCCAGAATGGCGTGCGGAGCAGACGATTTGCGATCGGCGTTTTGTCGGCCCAAGAGGCGGCGTCGTCGCCGGCAGGGCGAGTTGATGGAGGGCTGATTTTTCAAAGAGCAACCACAGGTCAGGCTTTCCAGCCCGACAGGCGCCACGTTGCGGCTGGCGGACCGCTGGAGCGGGTTCCGTCGGGCTAGAAAGCCGAACTCACTCGAACCTAACAGATGGCGCGGCCAATTTCTGTAGGCAAGTTGGCGGATTTTTGGGGGCGGAGGGCTTTAACAATCTCTCGCAGCGGCGCGGAGGCGCAGAGCAATTCGAGTGGCTGCGTCGCAGTTCTCGACGGGCACTGCGGCAGCGTAGTTGCGTGAGGCGGCGGATTCTTGCTGGCGTGCCGTTTGGGAGACGGTGATAGGCTTTGAAAGCCTCACACAAATGCAGAATCACAGAAGGTGCGAGTAGCCTCTGCCGGCAGCGCCGTCCAGGCGAGTCGAACGCCAGCCGGAGCGTCCCGACCGGGCGTTTGGCCCGTGGGAATTATTAACTCCTGCGCGGAGAAAACACCCTCCTGTTTGGCTGACAGCTGACAGCCCGATTCGCTGGGGCCCATTTGCCGCGCAGCCCTCAGTAGGCCCATGCTGGGGACCGCAGATTCGGCATAATCGTTATATCTGTCCAGCTGGCAACATACGACCGGCATGCAGCGCACAATCGGACCGTCGAAATGTTCGACGCCCGGCCGAAGAGAAAGGAGTTACCTGCCCCCTTTGTCGAGGCTTTCGGATGTTCCACGGCCGACGAATTCCCAAGCTGCTGCTCTGCCCGCTCCTCCTAACCCTCTGGGCGGGAGCGCTGGCGCGTCGGTCGAGCGCCGCCGTCGTTGAGGCGAACCGCGAATCAATCGCGACGCCAGTGGAAGCGGACGGCGACGAGGCGGCGGTGGAGGCGTCGCTGAGCGAACTGAAGGTCGCTTCCCTGCAACAGCCGGTGGGGCTGTTGCCGTCGCACGATATTGCCGCTGATTTTGCGCGATCGTCCGACATTTTGCATGACAGCCAGGTGACGCCTTCGCAAACGCTGTTCGCGCCGCTGGCGCCGATCGCCCAGACGGCTCCGTTGGCGGCGTTGCAGCCAAGTCCGCAGCGTCCGCCGACTCGGCGGCCGACCGCTCTGTTGGGACTTGCCAGCGTGCCGTTCATGTTGGGAGATACCGGGGCGGGAACCTGCTTCTCGCTACGCGGCATCATCACTGCGGATATTTCGCATCCGTCGCTGACCTGCAGTCGACTCAACGTGGCGGAGAACAACACAGCGTTGCCGGTCGACCGCTTTTACTACAGCTATCGCCACTTCGAGAACAGCAACGGCGTGCGGGCGTTTCAATACAGCGAGAAGTTCAATCTAGACGTGCACACGCTGGGAACGGAGCGGACCTTTTGGGACGGCATGGCGAGCGTCGAAGTCCGCGTGCCGATCGAACACCGTCTGCGGTCTGATATCCTCAGCCTCATTTCACCGGCCGACGGCGTGGTGGACGTGATTACCGGCTCGCAGGACTATGAGGTCGGCCTCGGGAATCTGGCATTTATCACGAAGATGCTGATGATCGAACGGGAGCGGTTCGCGCTCTCCGCCGGCCTGGGCCTGACGGTGCCTACGGCGCGCGACGTCACGTACGATATTGGCGTTCGCGACACGATCATCTTTCCGATTGCGCCGGGGGTCACCGGCGAGACGCTGAGCACGTTCTCGAATGTTTACTCGAACGAAACGGTTTATCTCTCGCCGTTCATGGCATGGTTATACGTGCCGGATTCGCGGTGGTACCACCAAGGGTTTTTGCAGGTTGAAGTCGCCGCGAATCCCTCGACGCTGCGCACCGACGGCGGCGGCGTGACCGACTTCTACTTCAACGGCGCGCCGATCGGCGACGTCGTCTACCGCACGCCGGACGGGCTGCCGACCGACACCGACGTGTTCGCGCAAACGTTGTTGCGGGCCAATCTCGGTTTGGGATATCGTTTTACGGAACTGGATGAACGAAGCTGGATTTCCAATTGGCGCGGCCTGCTGGAACTCCATTACACCAGCACGCTGCAAGACGGCATCTTGTCTCCGATCGCCATCGAGCAGATTGGTTTCGGGGCGTTCTTTGAGCAGTCGGCGTCGGCGGGCAATGCGAATCGAAGGGCCGATATTCTCAACGCGGCGGTCGGCGTCTCGAACAACGTCGGGCGCTTTGTGGTGACGAACGGCGTGATCGCCCCGATCCGCACAGACAATGATCGCGGGTTCGATTTTGAGTACAATTGCCAAGTGCAGCTTCCCTACTAGCATCGCGGCCTTGGCGTCCCGGCGGTCGGTTGCGCCGCGATCGGCCTGAGGGCGTGAAACTAGTCAAACTCACTTGACGCCAACGGGCTAACGCGGATGAATCGCGAACACCTCTACGAGCAGGCGTTCGCCAGCACTGCCGTGCAACTGCGGTTCGTCACGCGCGAGCAGCTGGCCGCAGTCATCGGACCATCGCTCGCTTCGGGCCCCGCGGCCGTTTCGGAACTGCTCTGCGCGCGAGGTTTGATTTCGGAGGACGAAGCGGCCGCGATCGCCGCCATCGTGCGGCAGCAGTTGGCGCGGAGCGCCGACGGCACGGCCGTGACGGACCCGGCGG
>JBGSMO010000148.1:0-8881 GCA_041740115.1 Pirellulales bacterium | reverse complement strand
GCGCGGCTCGCACGATTGCGCCGGCGACTCGCCGCCGACGTGACGCATGCGTGGGATATGCGGACGTTGGCCCAAGCGGCGATGAGCGGCCGTCGACGGCCGGGGCATGTGCTTATCGGCTCGCTGTTGGCGCTGGGCGATGCGACGCGCTGGACGGAGCGCGCGTTGCGCTCCATTCACTCGCGCGTGACGGCGTTCACGGTTCCCGAAGAAGCTGCCCGCCAGCGGCTGACGCAACTTGGCGTCGCTCCGAACCGGATCCAGGTGATCCCGCCCGGCGTCTCGCGCCGCGGCGCGGGCGAGGCGGGGCCGGCGCGGATGGCGCTGCTGAAGGAACTTCAACTCCCAAGCGATACGAAGTTAATCGCCGTTGCCGGGCCCTTGCGGCGGCATCGGCAAGTCGAGGAGGCGATTTGGGCCTTCGAACTCGTGAGGGTGATTCACCCCACGGCGCGGCTGCTTGTCGTTGGCGACGGAGAAGATCGCGCGCGGCTGGAGCGTTTCGCCGAGCAAGTGAGTGAGCCTGAGTGCGTGCGGTTCCTCGGTTACCGCGACGATTGGCAAAGCGTTCTCCCCGGCGTCGACGTCTTCTGGCAACTCAATGCCTCGGTGACGACGCCGTTGGCGCTGCTCGAAGCGGGAGCCGCGGGAGTGCCGTCCGTGGCGAGCGACGTTCCCGCGCATCGTGCGGCTGTAGCTCAAGATCGAACCGGATTGCTGGTGAAGCTCGGCGATCGGGCCGAAGCGGTGCGGGCCACGGACGATCTACTCGCCAATCCCACACGGGCTGAGCGAATGGGCCTGGCAGCAGCGGAACGAATCGCGGAGAAGTGGTCGCTCGATGCGACGCTCGCGGCGTTTGATCGGCTGTATGAGCGGCTGACGCACGCCACTCTCCCTTGAAGGGAGAGGTTGGGTGAGGGATTTTAGTGGGAGCGAACGCCTTCAGTTGGTCGAGGCGTCGTCAATCCCTCCCCTAAGTGCTCCGCACGGGCTACCGCCCTGCGCTCAGTCGACTTCGGATCGACTGTGCTCGGTTGCTCCCTCTCTTCGAGGGAGGGGAATCTCAGACGGCTTCCGCCACAATTTTGCGGACGCGAGCCAGGCATTGAGACGTGAGGATCTGCGGCGGCATCCAGGCGTCGTCGTAGCTCGCCATGCCGTGGCCGACCGAGCGACGGCGGCGCTCGGAGTTGGTCCAGTTGCGGCGAATCTCCGCACACTCTTCAACGATCTGCCGGCGGGTCGGCAGGTATTCGGGACGCTTCAGTCGGTTCATACCCCCCTCGATATTGGTGGGTGCGTCGCGGGACGCGTCATCCTGAGCGAAGCGAAGGATCTGGCATCGCCAAACGAGCATCCAGATTCTTCGCTCCGCTCAGAATGACCATCAGAAACCGCCGGGGCCAGGTTGCACGCGGTGGCAAGCAAGCGGTGGGCATCCAGAAGCGGCAAGCCCAGCCCCGGCGGTCAGGTGGTGAGATCGTTTTAACCGGCGACCATGGAGATTGTGTGTAGGTGAAACGAAAAATGGGCGAAGATTGCCGTGGGCGGATTAAACGTCGAAGATTTGCGAAGTCAGTTCATTGGAACCGCCAAGGACGCCAAGAATAGGAAACGGAACCGCCGATAAACGCGGATGAACGCAGATAGATAAGAAAGAACTGAATTTCTTTTATTTGCTTCTATCTGCGTTCATCGGCGGTCCCAAATTCCCGCATTTCCTTGGCGCTCTCGGCGTCCTTGGCGGTTAATCTTTGAACTTTGCCGCACCTTCCCTCGCGCCCGCACATATTACGTCCGCCGCCCAAACCCTCTAGAATTAGCGACTTCGGCCCCAGGGAATCCTTGAGGCCGCGCACCACGGAGGATGCACTCGATGAAAGACGTATTGGCGGTAGTTCTCGCGGGCGGCAAGGGATCGCGGCTCGAACCTCTCACCCGCGACCGGGCGAAGCCAGCCGTTCCGTTTGGCGGCATCTACCGGATCATCGACTTCACGCTGTCGAACTGCCTAAACAGCGGCATTCGCAAGATCCTGGTCCTCACCCAATACAAGGCGATGAGCCTCGCCCGCCATGTGACCAATGGCTGGCGGCATCTGCTCTGTCGCGAACTGGGCGAATTCATCGACGTCGTCCCCCCGCAACAGCGGATCGACGAGCAGTGGTATCAGGGAACCGCCGACGCGGTCTACCAGAACATCTACACGTTGGAGCAAGAGCGGCCCAAATACGTCGTGATCCTGGCGGGCGACCACATCTACAAGATGGACTACAGCAAGATGGTCGCCTACCACGAAGAGATGGGGGCCGACCTCACGATCGGCGCCCTGCGGGTCACGCCGCAGGAGGCCCGCGAATTCGGCGTGATGCAAATCGACGAGAGCCGGCGGATCATCGGCTTCGAAGAAAAAGTGCCAAACCCGAAGACGATCCCCGGCGACCCCGATCACTGCCTGGCGTCGATGGGAATCTACGTCTTCAACGCGCCGTTCTTGTTCGATCAACTCTGCCAGGATGCGACGCTGCCCGAGAGCGCGCATGACTTCGGCCGGAACATTATTCCGTCGATCATCAAGACGCACAAAGTGATGGCGTTCCCGTTCCACGACGAGAACAGCAAGCAAGACGCCTACTGGAAAGACGTCGGGACGCTCGACGCTTACTACGAAGCGAACATCGAGCTGACCGCGGTCGATCCGCTGCTCAACCTCTACGACTACCACTGGCCGGTGCGAACCGACCAGCCAAACCTCCCGCCGCCGAAGTTCGTGTTCGACGAAAACTCCGGCCGCCGCGGCGAAGCCCACGACAGCATCGTCGCCGCGGGGACGATCATCGCTGGCGGGCACGTCGCCCGTTCGATCATCGGGCCTAAAAGCCGCGTCGAGGAACGGGCCGAGGTGACCGAGTCGATTCTGTTCTCGGGCGTCCATATCGGCAAAGGGGCGATCATCCGGCGGGCGATCATCGACAAGAACGTCTTCATTCCGGACGGGGCCCAGGTGGGCGTTGATCATGACGCCGATCGTCGCCGCGGGTTCGAGGTGACCGAGAAGGGGGTCGTCGTGATTCCGACGATCGACGGGTCGGAGGCGTTGTTTTCGCGGTAGAGTCACAAGGAACGCCGCATGAAGGTTGCGCGTTTTTGGGTTCGCGAGTCGGCAAGCATCGTCGATGAGCGCGGTCGTGAACATTCCACCGTCGCCTGGGGTTGGTCGTCCGATAGCGTTGAAGAAGCAAGTTTGCGCGCGAAGTCCGCGGCAGAACGCATTATCCGTTGGGTTGTCGGCCCCAATAACAACGATCCAACTCCGTCCGCCCAGTATCAATACTTTGGCGGCCGACCGCCGCGAGAAGAAATTCTTCAAGAGTTTCATGACACCAGCGGTGAAACGTTCGCGACGATTACTCGCAACATCTACGGCAGCACGGTTCTTAACTGTCGCGACTTTATGTTCATTGACATCGATTGTCGCGAGCCGCCTGCGCTCCTCCGCTGGGTGCGGGCAATATTTGGAATTCGTGGCCCCACTCGTCATTCGGAAGCTGGCGCCTTGCAAAACATTAGATACTGGAGCAGCGTGAATCTGCACACTGCTCTGATAGTCTACCGAACGGCTGCCGGTCTGCGCGTAGCGATCGTCGACCGCGCAATTCAGGCCAACGATCCCGACGTACACGGCATTCTGAAGGAACTAGACAGCGACCCGCGATACCGACTGCTTTGCGACGCCCAGCAATGCTTTCGAGCACGTCTCAGCCCGAAGCCGTGGCGCATCGGCGTCGAGATGCTCCGCGAGCGTTACCCCTTTGAAGACGCGGCTGCTGAGGCGACGTATCGCGACTGGCAGCGGCGCTACGACGCCACGGCTGCTCGATACGCGACATGCCAGTTCGTCGAACGGCTCGGCCCGCAGACGATCGACTCGACGCTGGCGCCACTGATCGAGCTTCACGATGCTATGACGAGGATCGCCGATCCATTGCCGCTGGCTTGAAAGACGTCCGTACGCTGGAGCCTGCGAATGCCGCTGGAATGGCAAAGTTGCTTTCTTGCAGTCTGGGCATGTGAGATACTAGGAGTTGCGGTCTCGCCGCCCATTGCGATTATCGCAATGCTTGTCACATTCTGAACAACGCCGCTTTGCCAAGCCTCGACAGCGCAGGCGTTGTTCGCCTCATCTGGGAGAAACCGATCATGTCCGCCGGACGTAGCGGGTTGCTGTTGGCTGCTCTCGTCGCCGTCGCCGCGGCCGTGGGGTATCGGGCGAGCGTCTTTCAGGAGCCGACGCCGAAGCCGATCGGTTCGATCGTGCTGGTGACCGGCGGCTCTGGCCCGTACTGGCAACTGGTCGTTCGCGGCGCGGAGGCCGCGGCGAAAGCGCATGACGTCGACGTGAACATCGAGATGCCCGCGGACGACGAAAACATCGAAGAGCAAACGGAGATTCTTTCGCGTCTGGACATGACAGGGGTCGACGGCATTGCGATCAGCCCGCTCGACGCCGAAGGGCAGTCGTCGCGAATCAATCGCATGACCAAAGACGCCGTCGTCGTGACGTTCGATTCCGACGCCCCGCTGAGCGCCCGCGACACGTACGTCGGCGCCAGCAACCTGGCGGCGGGAAAGTTGGCCGCGACGTTGGTTCGCGAAGCGATTCCCGACGGGGGAAAGGTCGCCGTCGTTCTCGCCAATCTCACGAAGGATAACCTCATCGAGCGCCGTGAGGGATTTGAAACTTCGATCAACGAACGTCCCGACGACGAAGGCGCGGAAGCTGGCCCTGCGTATGAGGTCGTTGAATACCTCATCGATGAAGGAGACGACGACAAATGCCGCGAGTTGGTCGTCAAGACGATGGAAGAACATCCCGACCTCGCCTGCTTCGTCGGCATGAACGCACAGCACGGCCCCATTCTGCTCGACGTCCTGAAAGAGCAGGAGAAGCTCAATCAGATAATAATCGTCGCGTTCGACGAAGAGGCGGAGACGCTGGCGGGAGTTCGATCGGGCGAGATCTACGCCGCCGTCGTCCAGGATCCTTACCGGTACGGCTACGAGGCCGTTCGCTTAATCACGATCATTTGCCGCGGCGAGGAGGGACTGCGACCGCTCGCCGGTTCCAAAAGCACTTACAACATTAGCGCCCAGGCGATTCGGAAGGACAACCTCGACGCGTTTCAGAAGCAGTTGGACGAGCGTTTGAAAAACGGTAAGCCGCTGAAGCCGACGACGTAGCAGACAACGCAAGCGTCGCCGGCCAAATCATTGTCATTCTGAGCAGAGCGAAGAATCTGGAATCACGATCGAGGCGCCAGATCCTTCGCTCCGCTCAGGAAGACGGCCTACGCTACTTCTTCGCGGCGCCTGGCTTCGCGGCGGTGCTCGCCGGGGCGTCGAGCAGCACGAGCGTGTCGATGATCGCCCGATCGGCGTCGGCGAAGCGCTCTTCCGCCGATTGTTCGACCGTCACCGCCACTGTGGTCGGCCGCTTCCCGGCGTCGCCGATGTAATAGTAACGCCACTGCATCGGCACTTCGTCGACCGTGCCGACGGCGACGACGCCGAGGCATTGGTGACCGGCGGCGTTGGCCCACTCGGTGGCGGCCTTCACTTCGCCCAGCTTGTCGCCAAGCGACTTCACAACGTTCTCCTCAAACTGCTGCAGCGTCATCGGCTTGTCGGCGGGTCGCGCGGGCAGCGTCGAGACGTTGCAGTGGCCCAGCAATTCGCCGGCGACCATCAGCCGCAGCGACATCGCCTCACGCTGCTCGGCCGTGAGGAACCATGCCTTGTCATGCATGAATCGATAACCGCGAGCGGCCGACTCGACGCGCAGCCGACGGAGATCGGCCGGCTGCTTCGCCTTGGCGGCGTTGATCTGAGCCTTGTCGAAGGCGTCGGCCTGATCGATGGCCGACAGCGGCGTCATCACTAGCGAGAGCTTCGCGACCACGTCGAGACCCGGCGAAACCTGGCCCGCCTTGCGAACTTCCTTGATCGCCATGTTGAACTTGGTGATCCGGCGCTCATCGAGGTGAAACAGGTAAGCGCCGCGGAGGTCCATTTCGCTCGCGGCCCCGTCGACCGTGCCGTGAACGACGCCGGCGAGGCGGATTTGCACCTGGCGGTTTTCCATGCCGGTGACGACGCTGCGGACTTCGCAGACGGCGACGTTGTCCATGCCGACCAACCCGCCGATCGTTTGAGCGTCGTGATCCCAGCCTTCCGATTCCTTCAATGAACGGCCCGGCAGCATCCGTTCGAGCAGCACGGTATTGCCAATGACGTTGACCAGATCGAACTCGTCTCGCGTGAGCGTTTGGTCGAGGCCGTTGAGGGCCGAGGTGCCGTCTGCGGCGAGGTCGACGACGATTAGCCGGTCTTCCTTGGCAAGCTGGCGGTCGATGCCGATCTCGTCGGTCTTCAGCGTTGCCTTGGCGCTGTGATAGTGACGCAACGAACGGGCCGCCTTCTCCATGTACGGCGACCAGTCGAGCAGCCGCTCGTCGTAATCGAGCTTGGCGACGACGCTGGTGGCGAGCCTCGCCTCTTTGCCCTCGTCGTCGGCGGCGAACAAATCGCCGCCGACTTCCATTGTGGCATCGACGTGGATCACGTCGCCCGTCTTAACGCCGGTGGTCAGGTCGTACGCCGCTCCGGGTGCAGCCAGCGTGGCCGCAGAAGGGGCGATGGCGACGGCAAGCGAAATTGCGGCAAAAAAGAGGGCGCGTGACATGTTGCTTGAACCTCGGCTCTTGAAAGAGCGCCAGATGGTGCGAAGACAATCGGCTAGGCCTGCTGTAGAAGCCAGCAGCGCGGGAGGATCATAGCCAGTTGCAGAGAAACCCCCAAGATCGGCTGCAAGAGTGCCGCGATTCACCCGTGGAGGTGGACAGCGCACGTGCGCGTCCGCATCGGGCGGGTAGGAATGTTCGACACCGCCGATCGCGGGAAACCGAGGGTTTTTGCGGAAATCCGCCCATTATTCCCGCCGGACGGGACATCGTAAGTTATCTTTCAGTAGTCACTTACGACGAACTTTTCAGTTTTCGGGGAATCTATCGCCCGGAAAATCGCGAACTTTCTATCGACCCAAATCGGTCTTACTTCGTACAACCAGTAGCCATTGAAGTCGCTAGCAACTGTTGGAACAGGGTCAAGCTAGCGACCTCAAGCGCCGCGTTGCGCCACCTCGGGCAGCGACTAGGCGAGGTTTCGCCGAATCGCCCAGTCCGCCGCAAACAAGTGGGCACGATTTTCGTACAGGAGACATCTAAGTAGCCGGAAGACGCCGTTACGCCGTGGGCGAAGGAATCGCAAGGAACACCACGTGCCCGCCGTTTGAGGAATGCCCGAGAGAAGGTGTACCATGCATATCGACTACAAAAGCCCGCTCGTCCGTGAAATCCGCGATCGCCAGCGGCAAGAGGCGACCCGCGAACAACTATTGCAGCGCATCGACGCCGCCGAGCGGCTGATGGCGAGCGTCGACGTCGGCCAGTCCTATCAACAAACGCAAGTCTTCGAGCATTTGGCGGGCGCCGACGCGGCCCCGGCCGATTCCGCTCGCAAGATCGCCGGTCGCGATCTGGTTCACGACCTCCGCCTGCTGGTGGAAGATCTCTCCGACGCCGCCGAACTTCCCGCCGACGCGATGGGCGAACAAGTCTTCACCGTCGAAGAGTTGGCCCGCCAGTTCAACGTTTCGACGAAGACCATTTCCCGTTGGCGCGAGCTTGGGCTCGTGAGCCGCCGGCTGGTTTTCGACGGCCGGAAGCGAGTCGGGTTCCTCCGTTCGAGCGTCGACCGCTTCGTGCGGAACAACGCCGAGCGCGTGGAACGCGGCGCCAAGTTCAGCCAGTTGACCGACGAACAGCGTCACGAATTTATCGATCAAGCCCGCGAGATGGCCGCCAGCGGCGTCGGCCAGGCGGAAATCGCCCGCCGGCTCGCCGAGCGGAGCGGTCGCAGCGTCGAGACAATTCGCACTGCGATTCGCCAACACGATGCGGAAAACCCCGAACTGGCGGTTTTCCCGGTGCTAGGCGGCCCGCTGACCGAATCGCAAAAGCAAAATGTTTACGAGGCCTATAAGCGCGGGGCGTCGGTCGACAAGCTCTGCAGCGACTACAACCGGACGAAGACGACGATCTATCGGGTGATCAACGAGGTTCGCGCCGTGCGAATCATGGAGTTGCCGCTCGACCTGATCGACAACGCCCGGTTCGCTCGCAAAGGCGCCGACAACGCGATCCTCGGCCCAATGCCTCAAACCGACGAACCCTCGCGGAAGCCGCGGCGTCCGACAGGTTTGCCGCCTTACCTGGCCAGCCTGTACGAGATGCCGCTGCTCACCCGCGAGCAAGAACAACACCTGTTCCGGAAGTACAACTATCTCAAGTTCAAGGCGGCCCGCCTGCGAAAGGAGCTCGACGTCGAGCAGCCGAAGGCCTCGCTGATGGACGAGATTGAAGACTTGAACGAACAGGCCGTAGGACTGAAGAACCAAATCGCGAAGGCGAATCTCCGGCTGGTCGTGTCGATCGCCAAGCGACACGTCACGCCCGATCAGAACTTCTTCGAACTCGTCAGCGACGGCAACGTCTCGCTGCTGCGGGCGATCGAAAAGTTCGACTATTCGCGCGGCAACAAGTTCAGCACGTACGCCAGCTGGGCGATCATGAAGAACTTCGCCCGCACGATTCCGGGAGAGTACCGTCAACGCGATCGGGTCCGCACGAGCTACGACGAACTGTTTGCCGCCACCCAAGAGGAACGCGGCAACCCGATGGTCGACGAGCGGGCGCAATCGGACCGCCTGGAGAAGATCCAGCGGATCCTGCAGAAGCTCGACGAACGGGAGCAGCAGATC
>JBGSMO010000125.1:0-17797 GCA_041740115.1 Pirellulales bacterium | reverse complement strand
TGGCGCGGCGGTCGCGGCGGCGTAGGCGGCGAGATGGTCGTAACCGGTGCTGCGGCTGAGGATTGCTTGCAGCTCCGGCGCCCACACCGCCGGCAAGAGCGACTGCGTGCGGACCGAGATCACCCGCGCCGGCGGCGTCGCATGGCCCGCTTCTTGGATGGTGAGATCGGTGTAGCCGGCCGAGAACGATGCGGGCAGCAACCGCCGCAGGGCCGCGGCTTCTTCTTCAAAGGCTTCGTAGAAATAGACGTCGAGCATGAGGTCGATTGTAGTTCACTTCCCCTCAATTTGTTCAGGCCAAATGGCTCTCGCAAAGTCGCAAAGGCGCAAAGGATGCGCAAAGGTGCGCAGCAAACTCTTTGCGTTTGCTTTGCGTCTTTGCGCCTTGGCGAGAATGGTCGAGTTAAAGCTCGAAGTTGAACGTCCGGCTCAGATAGCGGCCGACGCGCCAGGCGATGGTTTGCGGCTTCACTTCGATGCGGGCCGTGCCGATCAGGCCGTTGCGGAGCATGCCTTTCGGATCGTTGAGGCGGGCCATCGCTTCGAACGAGGTGTTGAGCGGTCGCAGCGAACCGTCGGGGTTCTGCTGGGCGGCGAGCGGTCCGCCGTTGACGCTGGCCAATCGCGACGGGGCGACTTCGACGGCCTTCGATTTGTTAATCTGCGAGATCGTGCTGATGAAGACGTGATAGGCCGATTCTTCGAACATCAGCCGCACTTCTTGCCCCTCGGCGACGATGCCGCTGTCTTCTTGATCGATGATCATCGTCGCAGCCCATTCGTTGGGATCGCCGATCATGCAGATTAAGTTCTGCTGGCCTTGGGGCGAGAAGCTGGCGCCGATATTCCGCTGGTCGAGCGGGGTGCCGGTCCAACTGCCGAGTTGGCTGCCGTCGGAGCCAGGGCGTTTGGGAATGCGCGCCGGTGGAATGACCGTCCCGTCGCGCGGGGCGACGATCTGCAAGCGGGCGAGGTCGGCTTCCTTCTGCGCGAGTTGCGTGGTCACGCCGTCAAGCTGCTTCAGCGCCGTGTCGTAGCGGCCGGCGGCCGCTTCGGCCTTCGACGGTTGGAAGAGTAGCGAATCGAGGTTTTCGAGTTCGGTTCGGAGCGTCGCCTGCTCGCCGCGCAGTTGGGCAATCGTTAGTTCGAGGTCGAGATTCTCGAGCTGCATGATCAGGTCGCCCTGCTTCACCTGCTGACCCGGCTTGACCTTGAGCTCCACCAAGCGACCAGGAACTTCGACGTAGACGCTGTCGACGTTGTAGGGCTGCAACTCGAACGGCGCGATCACCCGCATCGGCAGCGGCACGAGGAAGAGCGAGGCGACGAAGCCCGCCAGCAGCGACAAGGTGATGTAGAGTCGAACCCGTTTCACCTTGCTCCACCTCCCAGGGACGCGAAAGAATTTCCAAACAGCCTTGGCCGGCATAAAGATCATGCCATAGATCGAGGCGATCGCGAGCGCTTGCCCCAAGACCTTCAGCCCGTACGGCTCGAATACCTTATTCAAGAAGAACAGAATCGAGAAGAGGACCACCCAGCGATAGAGGGCCGAGGCGATCGTGTAGAGAGCGAACAGCGCTTGATGTCGCTTCGGCAGGAAGGGGTCTTCGGGCTCTTCGAGACCGAGGCACCACTTGCCGAGCTTGCGGTTGAGGATCGTGCTCGCCTTCTGCCGCAGGTTCGGGATTTCGAGGATGTCGCTGAGGATGTAGTAGCCGTCGTAGCGCAATAGCGGGTTGGCGTTGAACATGATCGTGCTCACCGAGCTGACGAACATGACGTTCAAGCAGAAATAGTTGAGGGGCCCCGGCTCGCTGAACCACCAGATAAACGTGCAGATCGACGCGAGGACCACCTCGACGTACATCCCCGCGGCGCCGATCGCGGCGCGATGCCAGCGGTTGGGGAGCATCCATGAATCGGAGACGTTGCAGTAAAGGCATGGCGTCAGCACCAGGAACATGATGCCCATTTCGTGGCATTCGCCGCCGAAATGCTTGCACGACATGCCGTGGCCGAACTCGTGAAGAATCTTCGTCGCGGTGAGGGTCGCGGCCAGCGCGAGCCAGTTTTGTGCGGAGAAGAACGAGTTGAACTCCGGCAGCCGCGACTTGAAGACGTCGAACTGCACGAGTACGAGCGTCAGCGCGGCCGTGGCGAGCATCAGCGCGCCCGCCGTCGCCGCCGGCGTGAAGAACCAGCGGACGTACGGGTAGAGCCAGTTGAGGATCCGCTCGGGATCGATCCCGCGCATGCGGAACGCGAGGATGTTGCTGAACGCCCCCATCAGCTCGCGATACTTCTTCTCGTCGCGGCGCTCCTTGAGGGCCCATCCTTGGCCGGGAGCGTCGGAGAGGACCAGCCCGCTCTTATGAAGCATGCCGATGAAGTTCTGCAATTCTTCGACGCGGATCGTCTGCGGCGGGAACTCGGCTTCGAACCGCTCGGCGATGTCGTCGAGGCTCGACTGGCCGTCGAGCATCTGCAGGATGGCGAACTCTTCCTCTTCGAAGCGGAAGTATTGGAGGCCGACGGGATCCTTCACCACCCAGTAGGTGCGGCCCTGGTAACGCTGCTTGCGGGCCTTGAGGTCGGGACGAGCGCGGATCGTGAGCTTGCGCGACGAGCTGGAGACGATGCTGTCGGCAAGAGTGGGCATGAGGGGAAGGGTTCAGACGTCGGGGTTCAGGATTCAGGAAAGAGGAGATGAGTTGGAATGAACGGAGAGCTTGCGAGCCGGCCCGTCCCGGCCCCGACGGTTTGAGCAACAATCATTTCGCGGGCAACGTTGCCCCGCGAGCTTGCGGTTCGGCCGGTTGGCTGACATGGATCGTCATCTCCGCCGACAAGCCGGGGCGAATCAACCAATAGTCGCCGTTGCGTTGGTTCTGTATTTCGGCGCGGACGAGATAGTAGTTCCGCGCCGCCTGTACGGTTTGACTGACGTAGGTGATGCGTCCTGGCAGCGTTACCTCGCGGTCGCGGGCCAGACGTACCTTGACCGTCACCGGCTTGCCGGCGAGTTCGACCGGATCAAATTGGTTGGCGTGGACGTAGCTTTCGACGCGGAGCACGTCGAACTTGACGAGCCGCAAGATCGGGTCGCCGGGATTGACCCACTGGGCCTGTTTCTGAAAGAGCTGCTGCACTTCGCCATTGAAGGGGGCGTTGATGGTGCGACGCGCGAGGCCGATTTCGGCCGCTTGCAACTCGCCTCCCTTGGCGGCTGCTTCCTTCTTGGCGATGACTTGATCTTTCCGGGCCTTCTCGATCTGCAGATTCGAGCGGTCGTACACCAGCTGCTTTTGCAGGACCTGAATAGGCGCTACCGAATTAGGAACGCGATTATTCGTTTCGATGTCCATCTCCCAGTCGACTTTGGCGACCTTGGCGGCGAGGATCGCGTACTTTTCCTCCACTTTGTCGTTAGCGCGCTCCGTAGCGGCATCCAGGCCCAACTTCGCCACGTCGACGGCCGCCTGCGCCTGCCGATCGTCGATCGTCGCCAGCACCGTCTGTTCGTTGACGCGGTCGCCTTCTTTGACGGCCAGCTTCACGAGCGTCCCTTCGGCCTCGGCGGAGATGATCGAGTCTTCCTCGGCCGTGATCGACGCCGAACTGAAGACAGGATCGCCGTTGGCGTCGACCTGCGGTTGATCGCCGGCTCGATACGGGCCGCCGGAGCCCAACTGGGCGAAGAGAGCGAGAATGGCGAGGAGTGAGGCGGACATGGTTAGCTCCGTATTGGCACTTCAAGCGTACCTAATTGAAATGACGAAGCCCGAATGACGAATGACGAATGAAGTGCGGAGGCGCTTGATTCATTCGTCATTCGGATTTCGTCATTCGTCATTTCTAGTTTTACATTCTGAACAAAATGTTCGACTGAATGAATTCCCACAGTTCGTGGAACAACACGTAACCGACAGGCTTGCGGCCGCAGTCGATTTTCGCCTTCACGTCGGCGCCGACTTTGAGCTCTTGCTTCAGCGCGGCGATGGCGGCGTCGGAAGTGGCGGCGGCGTCGACGAGCTTGGCGAGCTCCTTCTGGTCGAAAGCCACGCGCATCCGTACGGCGTTCCCTTTCTCGCCGTTCGTTTCGGCGCTGGGGGCGATTTCGACGACGCGGCCCTGGAGCTTGTCTTCCGAATCGGGATTGGTCGCCAGGATGAACGTCACCGGCAACGTGGCGTCGGGGTCGGTCTTGCGGAGTTCCCGCAGCCGCGGCACGACGTGGCCCATCTTCGCTTCGGGGAGTTGGATTTCGAGTTCCCAATTCTTGGTCGGATCGGCGATCTCCATGATTTGCGTGCCGGTCGTCACCGGTCGGTCGAGGAGCGTCTCCCTCACTTTCCAGCCGACAACTTTGCCGTCGATGCGACTTTTGATATTCAATCTCGATTCCTGCTCATCCTGAATCTGTAGCTGCTCCTGCAGCGTCGCCGCTTTGGTTTCCAGTTGATTCATCTCGCTTTGGATGTCGAGCATGTCGGCTTCGGGCGTACGGGCAGGATCGAGCGCCCCCTGCTTGGCCTTTTGCGCAAGATAGGCGACGCGGTTCGCATCGATCTCGCCGAGGAGCCGCGCACGTTGGTCTTCCAAGGGCGAACTTCGCTGTTTGGCCAGCAGGTCGCCTGCCTTGACGGTTTGTCCCTCTTTAACGCGCACCTCGGTAATCCGACCGTCGACCGCGGCGAAGACATTGGCCCGCGTCTCGGGGAGGAGCTTGCCGTCGGCCGTTACCGTAAAGTCCCAAGGCACCAGCCACATGGCGATGACGGCGGCGGTGATCGCGATCGCGGCGAGAATCGTCTTAGGCAGGTTGCGGGCCGTTACCAGCACGCGGCTCTTGCCGATGAAGCGCCAGACCGGCAGCAAGAACAAGCCTTCGTGCGACTGAGCATTGGTGAGCGCCGTGGAGCTGTGGCGGCGCACGACGTCGACCCGCTGCATCAGCCCGTCGGGCGCGCGGCTGTCGACCAACTGCTCGATGACGATGGCCCCGAGCATATTCTCGCGGCGGCGGTCGCGGGTTTTGTCGTCGGCATGGGGATCGTGTTCCCGCAGCGGCAGCACGGCGATCTGCTTGGTGTGCGATTCGTCGACGTACGCATTGAGCGCCTTCTCAATCTGCGGGGCGAGATTCTGCGTGTCGCCGGTGTACCAGAGATCTTCGCCGCTGCGGGCAACGACCGTCGACAACTCGCGGAGCATGCGGACGACGTTCGAGCGCTTGTCGAACGTGTCTTGCCCGCTGATTGCCTCGACGACGTACGAGCCCCCCTTGCGGAGGACGACGGTCACCCGGTCGCAGCCGATCAGGCGGCGGCCTTCGTTGGCGATGGTGAAGGCGGTTTGCCGCGAGTCGAGCCGGGTGTGGACCGACGCGGTGAAGCCTTCCAGTTGCTCCCAGAGCGACTGCTTCGTGACGAAGTGGCGCAGCCGGCGGGTCTTCAGGTACTCGCCGGCGATCTCGCACATCTGCACGAGGAATCGCAAGTAGCCTCGCTGAGTCGTCGGACGAGCGCCGACGCGCTGGAAGATTTCGACGAGGCCGTCGACGCCACGATCGGTGCGGATCGGAGCGACGACGAGCAGGTACTCGGTCGGATTGGCGGCCCCCTCATCCTCCGGGCCTTCTCCGGCGCCGGAGTGGGGCGGAATGATGATCGGCTCGCCCCGCTTGGCGATGTTGCCCAGCAGCTTGGCGTGCTGCATCTGGGCCGCTTGGCTGGCGGCGAGACCGGTCTGCTGGAGGTTGACCTGATACTGCAGCTTGAAGGGTTGCCCCTCTTCGAGAGTCCAGACGACGCCGCCGATGGCGGCCAGCGCGGAGATCGACTTCTCCAGGAGCGCGGCGAAAAAGTCGGTTTCTTCGATTTCGCTCTTGGAAAGGGTGACGACCTCCTGGACGAGCGCCTGGATCTCCTGCTTCGCGCGATTGACGGCATCGTCATCAGGTTGGGACGCGCTGCTCACGAATTCGGGAGTCCGAGTGCTCATAGATAGGAAAAGTCATTAAGCGCCAAGGCATGCTGGCGCCCTCGCCAGGATCCCAATTCATCAATTCTCACGCCTTAACTCGCTGCGGTCAAATTGTTGGCAGATAACGACTTGGAGGCAATTTGCGTTGACCTTGCCGACGTTTTCGCCGTGTGGCCGGCGCGCGGGCGGCGACAAGATTTTGGCAGAAACAGACCTTTTGCCCGCACTTTCGGCAAGATCAATCCAATCGGGGCGAAGAAGTCGGAATACTGGCGAGTTGCGCTGTCGCCGGTTCCGGCAGCCCCGGGCGGAGCCATGGCTGCGGAAGGGGAGCGACAACCGCCAAATGCCGGCAAACAGCGGCAAAACCAAACCTGCAGCCTGTTGGACGGGGGGTTGCGCGAATGCTAGGATTGTCGGATGTGCCGATTTACAAGGTTCGCCGCGGGCGCGCCTGTGGTTGGGCGGCGAGTAGCGTTCCTTAGGCAAGAGAGACAAGCGTTTTTATGTCAAAACAAAAAGAAGAGGCTCTAGAAGTTGAAGGGGTTGTCACCCAGGCATTGGCGAACACACGGTTTCGCGTGGAGATCGAGGGGGGGCATCAAGTCACCGCTCACGTCGCTGGCCGCATGCGGAAGAATTTCATCCGCATCGTCCCGGGCGACAAGGTTCGCGTCGAGCTTTCGCCGTACGACCTGACCAAGGGCCGCATCACGTTCCGCGAACGCTAAGCCGTTGGCCGCGCTGGGGGGCGCTACACTGGCCGTGGTAAGCGACGCGCATGATTGTCGCGAGTCTCTTCGCGTATCGATCAGTCGTCCACTAGCCGGAGGGTCACACCCTCCGGGCTTCCGGATCGCATGGCGATCCGGCTATCAGTCGAGCCGCTGGCGAACCGGAATTTGCTTCCGCCGCTTTGCCGCGCGGCTCGCAACGCCTATCTTCTACAAATTCGCCTGCTGCCTTGGCGCTTCGGCGCCTTTCACTCTTTCCTGCATGGAGATCTCAGGTGCGAACTCACCTTACCCGTTGGATGGCCGCTTGCGGTCTCGTGGTCGCCGCCGTCATGGCGCCGCTGGCCGTCGCTCAAACCGCTGGCGAAGCGAAGCCGGTCGCCGTCGTCGCCTTCGCCGGCTACGACGAACTGATGAAGGATTTCAACTTCATCGGCGAGTTGGGGGACCAGAAGGGCGCCTCCGACATGATCGATCAATTCGTCCAGATGTTCACCCAAGGCAAGGGCTTGGCTGGGTTTGACAAATCAAAGCCGATTGGCGCCATCGTCCAGACCGACGGCCAGATGCCGAGCGGCGCCATTTGCCTGCCGGTGAGCGACGTCAATGCGTTGCTCGACGTTGCCAAGGGCTTCGGCGTCACGGTGACCGACATGGGCGACGGCGTGTCGCAGGTCAGGACTCCTCAAGGCGCTGGCGCCTTCTTGAAGCAGACAGGCGGCTGGGCCCTGCTTAGCATGGCCCCGACGATGTTCGACGGCCTGCCGGAAGATCCGGCGAGCATGTTCGCGCCGCTGGTGAAAGAGTACGACATCGCCGCGAAGGTGCTGATGAAGAACCTTCCCGAGGCGTACCGTCAGCAGGCGATCGACGCGATGTCGCAAGGGGCCCAAGCACGCGGTCCCAAGGAGTCGGACGAGGATTACGCCGCGCGACAAAAGGGCTTCGAAGCCCAACTTGCTCAGATGAAGGAGTTCATCAACGACCTCGATAACTTCACCGTCGGCATCAAGATCGATAACGACAAGCAGAATGCCTTCGTCGACTTCGCATACACGGCTCTCCCTGGGACGAAGCTGGCCAAGCAGATTGCTGACAACAGCAAAGTGACGACCAACTTCGCGGGGTTCTCCAAGCCCGAAGCGGCCATGAACGTGCAGTTCGCCTCGGCCACCAGCGGCGCCGACTTGACGCAGGTTCACCAGATGATCGAAACGGCCCGCGCCAAGGGGAACGCCGCGATCGACAAGACGAGCAAGATTGAAGACGGCTCGAAGGCGAAGGCCAAGGAAGCCCTCGAAGACTTCCTGGCCGCGTTCCAGAAGACCCTCGAAGGGGGCGTCACCGACGGCGGCGCCTCGCTCGAATTGGGGGACAACTCGATGAGCCTCGTCGCCGGCGCCTTCGTCGCCGACTCGCAAAAGGTCCTCGACGGCCTTAAGAAGTATGCCGAACTCGAAACGACCGAACTGCCGAAGTTGGAACTCGACACCGAGACCGTGGGCGACGTGAAGTTCCACAACGTCACCTACAAGATTCCGGCTGACAACGAGAAGGCCAAGAAGCTGCTGACCGAAAACGGCGAGATGATCGTCGGCGTCGGCAAGAACGCCGTCTACTTCGCCATGGGCGCCGACCCGGTCGCTGCCGTGAAGGCCGCGATCGCCGCCTCGGCCAAGTCGCCGAAGAAGGCGATCATGCCGTTTGAAATGACGATCGGTCTGAAGCAGGCGTTGGAATTCGCCAAGTCGGTCGCCGATGAGGATAAGAAGCCGCTGATTGAAAACCTGGCTGACGCGGTCGACTCGGCGGCAACCGGCAGCGATCACATTCGCCTGGTCGGCGAGCCGATCGAGAACGGCATCCGCACGCGGCTCGAACTGGAAGAAGGCGTGCTGAAGGCGATCGGCAAGGGGGCCAGCCAGGCCCGCATGCAGGGCGCCGGAGCCCCGGGCGGCTTCTAAGGCCTGTTGAAATAGGCTCCTTTCGATTAGGTTTTAAGGCGGCGGTCGCGTGGGCGATCGCCGCCTTTTTTCGTTCATCGAGTCACCGCGAGCTTAGTCTCGCACTGTCGAGTTCCCGCCATGCCCGCCACTGCTATGAAGTTCCCCCTCACCGTCACTGAAATCGCCGGCCAGCCGGTCGCGGAGCTCGCCCAGAAGTATGGCACGCCGCTGTTCGTTTACGACGCGGCGATCGTCGCCGAACGAGTCGCCGATCTCTCCCTCTTCGACGTCGTGCGTTACGCCCAAAAGGCCCTGTCGAATCTCGCCATCCTCGACGTCGTCCGCCGTGCGGGCGGTTGCGTCGATGCGGTTAGCGCCGGCGAAATTCAACGGGCGCTCGCCGCGGGGTTCAAGGCGGGTTTTAACGAACCGCCGCAGATCGTCTACACCGCGGACATTTTTGATCGCGAAACGCTGGAGCTGGTCGCCAAGCATCAGATTCCCGTCAATTGCGGTTCGCCCGACATGATCGATCAGTATGGCGCCGTCTGCCCGGGGCGCGGCGTCACGCTGCGAATCAATCCCGGCTTCGGTCACGGTCACAGCCAGAAGACCAACACGGGCGGCCAGCAGTCGAAGCACGGCATCTGGCACACGCAGCTCGCCGATTGCGTCGAGCGGGCGAAGCGGAATAAGCTCTCGATCGCCGGGCTGCACATGCACATTGGCTCCGGCACGGACATGGAGCACCTCAGCCAAGTCTGCGGCGCCATGGAAGCGGCGGCGCTGTCGGTCGGTGCGTCGATCCACTCGATCAGCGCGGGCGGCGGCTTGCCGACGCCGTATCGAGAAGGAGATAAAAAGGTAGACATTTCGGCCTACTACGAACTCTGGAACGGCGTCCGCGAGCGACTGGCCGCGGCGTTCGGCCATCCGGTGAGTCTCGAAATCGAGCCAGGCCGTTACCTCTCCGCCGAGTGCGGCAGCCTGATCGCCGAGATCCGCGCGGTGAAGAAAATGGGCGACAACCTCTTCTACGTCGTCGACGCCGGCTTCAACAATCTCGCCCGGCCGATTCTCTATGGCGCCTACCACCCAATGGCCGTCGCGTACAACGAGAATCCGGCCGAGCCGCCGCAGCCTCGCCAGCAGGCGCTGCAGCAGGTGATCGTCGGCGGCCCGTTATGCGAATCGGGCGACATCTTCACGCAGGAAGACGGCGGCTACGTTCGCGGCCGCGAACTGCCGGTCGCCGCGGTGGGCGACTTCATCGTAATCGGCGTCGCCGGGGCCTATGGCGCCGTCATGGGCAGCAACTACAACAGCAAGCCGCTGGCCGCCGAGGTAATGATCGAGAACGGTCAGGTTCATCTTGTGCGCGAGCGGCAAACGTTCGCCGACATTATTCGGGGCGAGCATATTCCGAAAGTTGACGGCTAGCATGCGGTCGTCTGGGACGAAGGCGTCGGGCCGATTTTTGTCGCCAGACGGCTTTTGTCGCGAAATGCATTTTTGGCGACAGAAGTCGTAAGCCGTTGCTAGGACTTTCTTTGCGCAGGCGACAAAATGCCATGCGACAGAATTGTCGCCTGCCTTCGCCCTTCGGCTTCGTCGGAGGATAGCACTCCGTGGAACGACGTCTGCCGGCATGGTGACCGACCCCCTGGCGGAGCCAGGAGCTGCAAATGATGTATCTCAATGTCAAAGAACGGTCCGGCGCGCAGCGGGAGCGCCAAGTAAGCGCACCATAGCAGAGGGGCGGCGACGGGTGGGCAACTATTTTTGGCCACCCTGGCTACGAGGCTGGCGCCGCTTCCTTGGCCTTCGCCTCAATGCTCGACTCGACGTATTGCCCCGGCGTCACGCCGGTTGAGCGTTTGAAGACGCGGTAGAAATGCGTGGCGTCGCTGAAGCCCGCGGCGACGGCGGCGTACATGATTTGTCCCGTTTCGCGGAGTCGCTCTTGGGCGTAAGCGACGCGCTTCTGGTTCAGGTACTGCACGACCGTCTTGCCGGTTCGTTGCTTGAAGATGTCGGAGTAGCGGCGGCTGCTGATGCCGCACATGTCGGCCAGGTCTTTCACGCGGATCGGCGTGTGGAACAGATCGTCGATATATTCGAGCGAACCCTCGAACGCTTGCTCGCGCGACGGCACGGCCGACTTGCCGGTCGGGTCGCCGCGCAAGAAGTGGACGAGCAGGTCGAGCAATCCGGCATGTAGCATTGCGGTCGACTCGGCGTCGTGGCGAGTCTGCTCCGCCAACATCCGCTTGAAGGCGTCGCGGACGCCGCTGCGACGGTAGATGTTCAGCTTCACCTGCGGGAAGGGTTCGCGAAATTTCTTTTTGAGTTCCGCCAGCAGCGCCGTGAGAGGCGACGACTGCTGCACGACCTCGTCGGAGAAATAAGCCATCACCAGCGTCATCGGCGCCGCGTGGTCGTCGACGAAGCGATGGGTAGATTCCGCCGGCACGAAGACGAGCTCGTCGCGAGCGAGCGTCACGCGCGACTGGCCATACTCCAGCGAACCATGGCCGACGGGAACCCAGCAAAGCTTGTGGAAGGTCCGCCGCTCCGGCGGCATCGAGAAAGCTGACGAGTGGTGGCTCTCGAAGACGAGAATCCCGCGCTCGGGGAGTTGGTAATACGCTGGCCGATTGCGACGTTCCACGTTGGAACTCCAGAAAAGAAGTTGAGGAGAAGCGTCCGCGGCCGGGCATTTGGAAGCACGGCGGCGGTCGGAACGTTGGAACCGCCGCGTCACCGGTTCTTCCGGATAAGCTAGCCAAGGACGACGCTGAGTCTTGTCGAAAAGGAAGCCGTTTTCCAGCGGAATCGAGTGACATTGCCGAATTGGCCAATAGTTATTTGCCGAATTGGCATATTGCGACCGGTGAGTCGACCGACACCGCCCAGCCCGTCCTCAGCTTGCCCGTCATCGGCAGGGCGTATATATTTGCCTAAGCGAATATGAAAGCCCCCGTCGTCACTTCCGCCGACCTCGTGTTCCGCGCCCTCGCGGATCAGACGCGGCTGCGCATCTTGCAATTGCTCAGCGGCGGCGAACTTTGCGTTTGCGACATCGTCGCCCATCTCGGCGTCCCGCAGCCGAAGGCGTCGCGACACCTGGCTTACTTGCGCCGCGCGGGATTGGTCCTCGCCCGGAAGGAAGGGCTGTGGAGTTACTACCGTCTCGCTCCGGCGCGGACGGCGTTTGAAAAGCAACTCCGCGATTGCCTCGCTGCTTGCTTCCGCGAACTCCCGCCGCTCACAGACCCGCCGAAGGCAGGGCGTCGGTGCTGTTAGCGGATGTTTTTTTGCGTTGTTATATTCGTTTGTGCATATGTAATTGAATGCGGGGAGATTAACCACGAAACACAATCCGAAATTGTTCTCTTTGTATTTCTCTGCGCCTTTGCGCCTCTGCGTGAGATCTTAAATGCGATAAGTCTCACGCAGAGGCGCAAAGGCGCAGAGGGAGAAAACGTGAGACAGTATTTCTTTTCGTGCTTTTTCGTGTGTTTCGTGGTTAAACCGCATTTCTTTACAACAGAAAGATAAGGATCGTACTCATGCCAGCCACGAAGATCGAACAAGTCGTCCAATCAAAGTATGGCGCCGTCGCCGAGAGCGGGCTCTCCAGCGGTCACGCCGGCGTGCGGGCGGTGGCCGAGGCGTTTGGCTACAGCGGCGACGAGCTCGCGTCGATTCCCGCCGAAGCGAATATGGGTCTCTCCTGCGGCAACCCGACGGCGTTCGCGAGCTTGAAGCCGGGCGAGACCGTCGTCGATCTCGGCTCCGGCGGCGGACTCGACGTGTTCCTCGCTGCGAAAAAAGTCGGCCCCGCCGGCCGCGCGATCGGCATCGACATGACGCCGGAGATGCTCTCCCTCGCCCGCGCCAACGCGGCGAAGGGGGGCTACGAGAACGTCGAATTCCATGAATCGACGATCGACCGCCTGCCGCTTGCCGACGGTACGGTCGACTGCATCATCAGCAACTGCGTGATCAATCTCGCTCCCGACAAGCCGGCCGTCTTCCGCGAAATGGCTCGCGTGCTGAAGCCGAGGGGCCGCGTGGCGATCAGCGACATTGCAATCAAGCGACCGCTGCCGTCGGAACTCGGCGAAAGTCTGATGGCCTACGTCGGCTGCATCGCCGGCGCGATCGAAATCGACGCCTACCGCGAGGGGATGCTCGCCGCCGGCTTCTCGGCCGTCGAGATCCAAGACAGCGGCGCCGACCTGAACGCCTACGCCCAAGTCGAAGGGCAGGGGGGCTGTTGCTCGCCCTCGATGACCGCGGCAGAAGGGGATCTGCCGGTGCTGAACGATGGTCTGAATGTCGTCGAATCGGGCTGCTGCTCGCCAGCTGTCACCGATTCGAGCTCGGTCCACGCCGACCTCGCCGACTTGCTTCGCCGCTATAACGTCAACGACTTCGCCGCCAGCGTCAAAGTCTTCGCTGTGAAAGGTTAGTCGCATATATGAACACGGAAGTCGCCGATATCGATTGCTGCCCGCGGCGGCTCTCGTTTCTCGACCGTTATCTGACGGCATGGATCTTCCTGGCCATCGCCGTCGGCGTGGCGATTGGCTACTTCGCGCCCGGCGTGAAGGATGCGATCAACTCGCTACAGGTCGGCACGACGAATCTGCCGATCGCCATCGGACTAATCGTGATGATGTACCCGCCGCTGGCGAAGGTGCGTTATGAGGAACTCGGACGCGTCTTTCGCGATTGGCGGGTCCTGGGGCTGTCGCTGCTGCAGAACTGGGTGATCGGCCCGGCGTTGATGTTCGCCCTGGCGATCATCTTCCTGCGCGACTATCCGGAGTATATGGTCGGCCTGATCATGATCGGGCTGGCCCGCTGCATCGCGATGGTGATCGTCTGGAACGAGCTCGCCCGCGGCGACAACGACTACGCGGCGGGGCTCGTGGCGTTCAACTCAATCTTTCAGGTGCTGTTCTATCCGCTTTACGCTTGGCTCTTCATCACCGTGCTGCCGCCGCTGTTCGGCGTCACCGGTTCGGTGCTGGAAGTCAGCATGGGAGAGATCGCGTGGAGCGTGTTCATTTATCTGGGCATTCCGTTTATCGCGGGGATGCTCACCCGCGTCGTGCTGATCAAGGCAAAGGGTCGCGAGTGGTACGAAACCACGTTCCTGCCGCGCATCTCGCCCCTCACGCTGATCGCGCTCTTGCTGACAATCGTCGTGATGTTCTCGTTCAAGGGCGACGTGATCGTGGCATTGCCAATGGACGTGCTGCGGATTGCGATTCCGCTGTGCATCTACTTCGTCGTGATGTTTCTCGTTTCCTTCTGGATGGGACATGCCGCGGGAGCCGACTACTCGCGAACGGCGACGATCGCTCTCACCGCGGCCAGCAATAACTTTGAACTCGCCATCGCCGTGGCGGTCGCCGTCTACGGAATCAACTCGGGCCAGGCGTTCGCGGCCGTGATCGGCCCGCTGGTCGAAGTGCCGGTGCTGATCGGATTGGTCAGCGTGGCTCTCTCCTTCCAACGCAGATACTTCGTGACAGCAAAGGCATCGTGATGAAAAAAGTGCTGATTCTTTGCACCGGCAACTCGTGCCGTTCGCAAATGGCCGAGGGGCTGTGGAACAAACTCGGCCGCGGGGAGTGGCAAGCCGTCTCGGCAGGCTCGAATCCCGCCGGCTACGTCCATCCGCTGGCGATTGACGTGATGCACGACGTCGACGTCAATCTCGACGACGCCGTGAGCAAGCATCTCGACCAATTCCAGGGCGAGCCGTTCGACCTGGTGGTGACGGTGTGCGACAACGCCCGCGAGTCGTGCCCGGTGTTTCCCGCGGCGGTGGAGACGCTCCACTGGCCGTTTGAAGATCCGGCCCACTTCGCCGGCAGCGACGCCGAGCGGCGGGCCGGCTTCGCTCGCGTGCGGAATGAAATCGCCGCGAAGATTGGCGGCTATCTGGAGCAAACCGCCGCCGCTGGGTGAGATCGAGGGTCGCGCGTTACAATGCGGGGCGACCGACCACATTCTTCACGGAGGCGCGAACGATGGCCTGCATTCATCTGCAACAGCTCTACGATCTCTGCCGCGAAAACGAGATCAAGCTCGGCGGCTCCGACTTGATTCATCTCGTTTGCGAGCAATGCGGCAAGCAGGAAGTCTGCCCGTCGATGCTGGTTGATCATCACGATGCGGAGCCCGAGGAAGCGGCGCCGGCGGCAGTGGCGCTGGACGACAGCATGCGGCCGTAGATCGCCTAGCGTCATCGCGAACCTCCAGTGTGCGAAGCGCGTCGTCACTTTGCAGCCCGCGGCTCCGGCGGGGTCTGCAATCGACGTTGCGTTGCTTCTGTTCCATGTCCCGCGAGAGTTCGATACGATGCCCGGCGTCCCACTTTGGCAGGTCGATGCGTTTGCCGACCGGCCCTTCACTGGCAATCCGGCGGCCGTCTGCGTGCTGGAAAGCGAGCGCGACGACGCTTGGCTGCAAGCGGTCGCGCAGGAGATGAACCTTTCCGAAACGGCGTTCCTTCGCCAGCGGAGCGACGGTTTTGAGTTGCGGTGGTTCACGCCTGAAGTGGAGGTCGAACTTTGCGGTCACGCGACGCTCGCTTCCGCTCACGCCCTATGGGAGAACGGCTTTGCGGCGCCGAGCGAGACGCTGCGGTTTCACACGCGCAGCGGCGAACTCACGGCCGTGCGACGCGGCGACCTGATCGAGCTCGACTTCCCGGCGATGCCGGTTGAGGAATCGCCGCCGCCGGCGGGATTGCTTGAGTCGCTCGGACTTGAATCGATTGCGATCGCGTTCGCTGGTCGCACGAAGTTTGATCGCTTCCTAGCACTCAATTCTGCTGAGGGGCTACGACAACTGCGGCCGAACTTCGCGCAGCTTGCCGCTGTTGATACGCGGGGAGTCATCGTAACAGCCCGCTCGGACGATCCTTGCTACGACTTCATCAGCCGTTTCTTCGGGCCTGCGGTTGGCATCCATGAAGACCCTGTTACCGGTTCGGCCCATTGCGCCTTGGCGACTTACTGGGCGCCGCGACTGGGGAAGGAATCGCTGACGGCGTACCAAGCCTCGGCTCGGGGAGGCGCGGTGGGGGTGACGCTCCGCGGCGAGCGGGTGCTGCTGGCAGGGCGAGCCGTGACAGTGTTGAAGGCAGAGTTGGTCGCTTAATATAAGTTCATTCCGAGTGGCGGGCCGCGGCAAACTTCGCGATAATTGGGCGACGGCAATCTCTTGGAACGATCGCCGGCTTTTGCCCCGTAAGTCGGCCGTTTGATGTCCCAAGTGATCACTCCACCGAAATCGCCGCTCGACAATGGCCTCGCCATCGTGAATGGCGCCTACCAGACGCCGCCGGGGCGAGGATCGCTGCTCGGCCGCGCGTTTCCTTCGACGCTCTTCTACCCGCAACTCTATCGCAACATCTTTCGTTCCAGCGCGATCGCGCGCCGCGGCGGGTACGACGATCAGGCGTGGATCGACACGAGCGCCAACATCTTGCGCGCGCTCGAAGGGGTCGGGTTTCAGTTCGACGTCACGGGGCTCGATCACATCGCACGGCTTGAGGGCCCTTGCCTGATCGTCGGCAATCACATGAGCAGCCTTGAGACGGGCGTGCTGCCCGCGCTCATCCGCCCGCTCAAGCCGGTGACGTTTGTCGTGAAGCAAGCGCTGCTCGACTATCCCGTGTTCAGGCACGTGATGCGTGCGCGCAACCCAATCGCGGTGACGCAGACCAATCCGCGGCTCGACTTGAAGACGATGCTCAGCGACGGCGCCGAACGGCTGGCCGAGGGGACTTCGATCATCGTCTTTCCGCAGGGCGCGCGGCGGGCAAAGTTCGACCCGGCCGAGTTCAATACGATCGGCGTGAAGCTGGCCCAGCGCTCAAACGTGCCGATTATTCCGCTGGCTCTCTCGACTTACGCCTGGCCATTGGGATGGCCGGTGAGCGACTTCGGCCGCCTCGATCCGCGTCGCCCGGTGCGGTTTGCGTTTGGCGAGCCGATGATGGTCGAGGGAAAAGGGGCGGCTGCGAACGCCGCGCTGATCGACTTCATTCAGTCGCACCTGCGGCAGTGGGGCGTGCAGGATTCTTGACGCCCCCCGATCGACGGGGGTGAGCTACGCTTGCGCAGGCTAGGACAACGTCCCACCTGCCTCGCTTACCCGCTCGGCGCCAGCGAGTCGATTTTGACAACTCCGTAACAAACGACCTCGTGCTGCGCTGTAATCGTATGAGTTGTAGGCTGGGACATCGTCCCACCTCAATTGCCGAATCGCTCGGCGTGCGGGTGGGACGATGTCCCAGCCTACGGAACCCATCCAGGCACTTCGGAGACTCAACCCATGTTTCGCAAAATCATCCTCGGCTTGTTTGTCGTCGCCGCCACGGTTGGCCTCGCTAGCACCAGTTCCGCCGGCCCGATCAGCAAGAACAATCCGTATCGCAGCTTCAACATCAGCGGCATCAATTATGGCTCGCTGAACTGGGAGCGGACGCACGGAAAACGTTCGTCGTCACGCAGCCTCCGCTCTAGCTCCAGCGGCGGCTTGTTCCGCGGGCGGTAATCGACCGAACACCGTCGTTATACATACGCGGCGCCGGACTGGTCGCTTAAGCGACCAGTCCAGAAGCGGGGCGGACTTCGCGCCCCGAATTCTATCGGCTCACTGAATTTCTATTCGCGCGAGGACGCATCACGGACGCGTCCCCGCGTTTTGCTGCGCCCTCCTAGATGGGGGATCTCGCACGTCAGCGCCGGCCGGACTCTTGCCCGACCGGCGGCAATCGGTTGAAGTGAAAGCAGTTCATCGCGCGTTGCGCGCTTTGCGCCTGGCTTGCAGTCTCGCTTCCGCCAAAAACTCTTGCGACGGCATCCTTCGCAACTCCTTGCTGTGCAGGAAGTTACTCGCTGCAAGCAATTCTCGCGCAGAAAAAACCGCGTAAGGTTTTGCCGATTCGCGTGAATTTCTAAGAACGTGTTTTGAAATTGCCTGATTAAACGAAAACAGCTACGGCTCCCTGCCTTTGGTGCCAGCCGAAGGAAGGAGCCGTAGCATGAAAACGGAGTGCGAGTATCCCAGCGATGTGACTCATCGACAATGGCAGTT